>NZ_CP073078.1:639000-958500 GCF_018135625.1 Phenylobacterium montanum | reverse complement strand
GGGGTCGGCATCGCCGCCGAGCAGATGGACGTCCTTTTCGAGCGCTTCTCCCAGGCCGACGCCTCTATCGCTCGTCGCTTCGGCGGCACCGGCCTGGGCCTGGCCATCTCCAAGCGCATCGTCGAGATGATGGGCGGGCGGATCGGCGTCGACAGCGAGGAGGGCAGGGGGGCGACCTTCTGGTTCGAACTGACCTTGCCCCTGGCCGATCCCGCCGATGTCGCCGCACGGCAAGAGCCAGCGCCGGCTGCGCCCGACCGCGCCCTGCGGCTGCTGCTGGTCGAGGACGTCGAGGTCAATCGCGAGCTGGTCCTGGCCATCCTCGCCCCCTTCGACGTCGAGGTGGTCACCGCCGAGAACGGGCTGGAGGCCTTGGATCGCATCCGCGAAGGCCGGTACGACCTGGTGCTGATGGACGTGCAGATGCCGGGCATGGACGGCCTGACCGCCACCCGCCGCATCCGCGCCATGAGCCTGGCGCACGCAGCCAACCTGCCCATCATCGCCATGACCGCCAACGTCCTGCCCGACCAGATCGCCCGCTGCCTCGAAGCCGGCATGAACGACCATATCGGCAAGCCGATCAGCCCGGCCGCCCTGCTGGACGTGCTGAACCGCTGGGCCGGTGCGAACGACGCCGAAGCGACGGGGCTGGTCGGGGTGGACTGAGGGCGCACGCACGGAACACCGCTCCCAGAGGGAGAGGGAGGGGCCCGCGGCGAAGCCGTGGGAGGGTGAGGGGTTTCGCTGGTTCAGGATAAATCTGAGAGGCCGTACCCCCTCAACCTCCCATTCGCTGGCGCGAACGGGCCCCTCCTTCTCCCCATGGGAGAAGGGACTTTTTCACGGCGCCCCAGCCATAGGCGGCGGCCTGAACAGCCGCACATAGGCCCCATCCGGCGCCACGAACGGCGAAGTCTCATCGCCGCTCGCCGTCTCCTCGACGGCCCAGGCCTCCCTGGCCAGATGCACCCAATTCACCGGGATCTGCAGGTCCCGGCAGATCATCTCGATCACCACGCCGATCGGCTTGGAGAGCACATCGCCGTAGATGTCTTCGTCGGAAAGCCGCTCCCAGACCCGGCCGCAGAGGCGCTCGGCCTTCCAGGCTGTGGCCTCGTCGTCCGCCACCACCCGGTTCACGATCCGCGCGATCCGCCGCCGACGCCGCTCCAGCGGGTCTTCCGCCGCCACCGCCGCAACGGCAGCCGCGGGCGCCTGCCCAGCCTCCAGCGCCGCCAGGTCCTTGATCGCCTTGGTCTGCAAGGCGAGCGTCAGCCGCACCGCCCGGGTGACTTTTTGGAACGCCCGGTCCAGCCCCTCGACATCCTTGCCGCCCGCCGCGTCCTCGACGGTCCTTTGCGCCAGGGCCTCGGCCATCCGCGTCCCCGCCTCGGCCAGCCGATCCAGAAACGCCACCTGCCGCTCCGCCACCCCACGCGCCATCGCCGCCACGGACACGGGGTCCGCCGCGCAGGCGTCGTCGAAGTCGGAGGGTTCGGGCTGATGCATGATGTGACAAATAGGAACATTATTCCATGGATTTGTCAAGCTGGCCCCAACGCCTCCGCGCCCGCGTCAGGCGTTCTGGACGGCCGCCCCGGGCGCCCTCGCGCCCTTCAGCCAGCGCCGCACAGGCTCGTCGTAGAGCTTCAGCGCCGCCCAGGCGACCGCCACCACCAGTGCGAACGCGGCGGCCGCAACCAGGTGGGCGACCGGGGCGGGCGGTTTGCGGAAGGTGACAAAATTCATGTAAATCAGCAGGAAGGGATAGTGCAGGATGTAGATCGGATAGGAGATCCGGCCCGCGAACTTGCACAGCGCCATCTCGGCCCGGCCGATCTCGGAATGGGCGCCGCAAAGGATGATCGCGGGGAACAGCAGCATGGCGACGAGAGCCTCGAACAGGCCGTTGCCGTGAGGGATCGACCGCGGGACCAGCGGCGTGGCGAAGATCAGGACCAGGATCACGCTCAGCACGCCCCAGCCCAGCCGAACCGCCGGCGCCTGCTCGCGCACCCGGTAGAGCCACAGGCCCATGGTGAACGAGAAGGTCATCCGCGTCGGCGCGATCCAGAATGTCGTCCAGTCCGAGCCGAGATCGATCGAGTTCGAGCGCCACAGCACGCTCAGCAGCGCCGCCGCGGCCACGGCGGCCACGACCCCAAGGGCCTGCGTCCCCAGCCGCCGCAACACCAGGGCGTAGGCCAGGTTGCCTACATATTCCTGCAGCAGCGACCAGGCCGGCGAGTTGAGGCTGTGGGTGTCGGTCCAGCGGTTGGGCAGGGGCGGGTGTGGCAGCAGCAGGCAGGCCAGGGCGAAGTCGCCCAGCACCACCGGTAGTGCGATCAGCTTCTGGTTGGCGGCGAACGGATCGATCAGGAAGCTGGCCAACCCCAGCACAGCCCCTAGCAGCACCAGCGGGTGCAGGCGAACCAGGCGAATGGCGACGAACTCGCGGACGGACATGGTCCCCCAGCGCCCGTCATAGGCATAGGCGACCACGAAGCCCGACAGGCCGAAAAAGAAATCGACCGCCATCGCCGCGTGGTGCAGCCCCTGGCCCTTGTCGGTCCAGCTGATCGGCATGCCCATGATGTGAAACAGCACCACCATCACCGCCGCCGTGCCCCGCAAGCCATCCAGCACCTCATAGTGCGGCTTGCCCTGGGCGGTGAGGTCCGGCCCGGCGGCGCGCTCGGGACTATGGGCGTGGCTCGTCAGGACGCTGGTCATAAAGCCAAGCTACTGACAACGATCGCAGGCCGCAACGGATGGGAGATGAAGGCCTATCCGAAGCCAGGATAGCATCGCCGCGACGGACCCAGATGCGCCCGTTGCTCCCGTTGATCGCGCCGCAGAATCCGGACGTCTGGCGGCGCCGGCCGGCGGCTCATATGCTCGGCTCAGCAGTCGCGAAAGGTCTGAGCGTGAGCAATTCAGCGTCAACAGGCGCCGGGAAGTCGATCCTCATCGTCGGCGCTTCGCGCGGGCTGGGCCGTGCGATGGCGGCTGAGTTCGCGACAAGAGGATGGAGCGTGGTGGGCGCCGTGCGAGCGGCCAAAACCCCGCTGCACGCCCTTGCGGCCGAGCGACCCGACAAGGTCGAGGTCGAGATGCTCGACATGACCGACCACGATCAGATTCGGAGTCTGCGCGATCGCCTTTCGGGCAGGCTGTTCGATATCGTCTTCATCAACGGGGGGATCGTCAATCGAACACCCTCGGACACGATGGCGGACGTTTCCACGGAGGAGTTCGTCAATGTCATGCTCACCAACGTTCTCGGCGTCATGCGCGCTGTCGAACACCTTGGCGTCCTGGCCCGCCCCGGCGGTGTCATCGGCGTCATGTCTTCGGGGCAAGGCAGCATCGCCAACAACGCCAGCGGCGCAAACGACGTTTACCGCGCCAGCAAGGCGGCCCTGAACCAGTCCATGTCCAGCTATGCTGGCCGGCACGCTGGGGAAGGGCGGGCGATCGTTCTGATGGCGCCCGGCTGGATACGCACGGAGCTGGGCGGTCCGGGCGCGCCGTTCGGCGTCGAAGAAGTCATGCCGCAGATTGTCGATGTGCTCGCCGCACAGCAGGGGCGTCCAGGATTGCGGTTCCTGGATCGCAATGGCGATACGGTGCCTTGGTGACGCCGACAGGCGTCTTCGCCGTGACCTTGCAATGGCCCGCTCGGCGCCAATTTTTGCCGTTCTTGAGCCTGCTGCAAAGCGTCGAATAGCGCGGTTGCGTTCCGCATCAACCCAGCCCCGCAGCGAGCGGCGACAGGTCCGGTGTACGCCGCCACTCGCAAAGATCCGATTCAACGAAGCCGAGGCCGGGCGCCGCGGTGTGGCGCGGAATGAAGCGGACTCCCGGCAGGGTCGGGCGGGGCAGGGTTTGGGGGAGCGAGCGCTCCAGTGAATCTGGTCGCCGGCCTTGTTCGCCGCCGGACCTTTGACGTCAGTGGAAAATGTCGGTCCACAGCTTCCAGGCGCCGCCGACCCGCTTCCAGACCACCACATAGGTCGCCTTCACGGTGACGGGCTTGTCCCCGCGCGTGTCGAAGCTCGCGGTCCCGACCTCACGGATATAGTCCGGCGACAGGCGCACCACGTCGGTCGTGATCAGCTTCAGGTTGCTGACGCTCTTTTCGAAGCTGGCGAGATAGGGGCCGATCGCCGGGCCGGACACGAGGCTGTTGTCGGGCGGAAGCATCAGGGCGTCGGGCGCATAGAGCGCCGCCATCCCGGCGCCGTCCCCGCGGTTGGCGGCGGCCGAAAACTGGTCGTTCAGCGCCTGGATATCCGCTTTGTCGTCGGCCCTTGCGGCTCCGGCCAGTAGAGCGGCCAGCAGGCCAAGCATGATCGCGCGCATGTTCCTCGTCGGCTCCTGTCGTTGATCCACCCCTACGAACTGCACCTTGCATGGCCTGAGATACGCGGCGCCGGCGCAGCGTGAATAGTCATGATCTCTTGCGCTGCGCTGCGCCACAAGAGTCCGTTCGGGGCGATAGCTCCCGCGCCGGAAGCGGACGCCCGGCCCAGGAGAGGAGCGTGCAGTCGGCGCCCCCTATATCTTCACCTCAAGCCCCCACCTTCGCCGGCGCCGACTCCCGGATCGCCAGCGCGCCCACGATCCCGATCGCCGTCGCCACCATGCAGAAGTAGGCGGGGCTGAGGTTGTCGTGGGTGGCGGCGATCAGCCAGGTGGCCACGAACTGGGTGGTGCCGCCGAAGAGGGCGATGGTGACCGCATAGGCGATGGCCAAGGTGCGCGAACGGTCGGACTTGCGGATCGACTCCGTGATCGAACTCATGATCGCCCCGCCGCTGGTCGAGGCGCAGACCGTGATCACCAGGGTGATCAGCACCAGGGTCATGGCGTCCCTGTGGCGGTCGAGCAGCCAGAAGGAGGGCAGGACGGCGAGCAGGAACACGATCCGCGGGAGCGCGATCAGCGGCCGGCGGCCGACGCGGTCCGACAGCACCCCGCCCACGAGGTTCGCCCCTATGCCGACCACGCCGTAGACGATCGGCGCGCTGAAGGCGACGCTGGTCGTCATGTGCAGGATTTCGTGGGCGTAGGTGGTCAGGTAGCTCTGGATGTAGGTCGCCACCGTGCCGCCCACGAGCATGGCCATGCTGCACAGGATCACCCGCCACTGAAAGCCGTCGGATTCCCGGTGGATGACGCTGGGCGGCTCGTAATGGTGCAGGGTCTCGGGCAGGGTGCGGCGGATCATCAGGCCGAACGGCAGCACCACCGCGCCGAGGCCGAGCGCGATACGCCAGCCGAAATCGCCCAGCTGCGCCTCGCTGAGCAGGCTGGCCAGGCCCATGCCGACCAGGCCGGCGACCAGGGCGGCGATGTTCTGGCTGACCGACTGCATGGCGGTATAGAGCCCGCGGTGCTGCGGCGGCGCCGCCTCGAGCAGGAAGGCGGTGGACGGGCCGACCTCGCCGCCGAGGGCGAAGCCCTGCACCAGCCGGATCAGCACGATCAGCACCGGCGCCGCCGGCCCGATGGCGGCGTAGGAGGGGCAGAGCGCCATGGCCAGGATGGCGAGCCCCATCAGGGCGAAGCTGATCAGCATGGCCGGCTTGCGCCCATGTCGGTCGCCGATATGGCCGATCACGATGGCGCCCAGCGGCCGGGTCGAGAACCCGACCCCGAAGGTGGCCAGCGACCAGAGCAGGCTGTCCATCGCGTTGGCCGAGGGGAAGAAGGCGCGGCCGATATGGCCGGCGAAGAAGGTGAAGGTGGTGAAGTCGTAGAATTCCAGCGCGTTGCCGATCACGGCCGCGCCGACGTGCCGCTTCAAAATGGCGGGCGCCGCGGGCGCGTCAGGCCCCGCCGCGGCCGATCCCGTCGCCGTTGTCGTCACACCAGAACTCCAGCCCCGCAGAACATCCCCAGGGCCAAGGTGGGGGCGATGGCCGCGGGGGTCAACGCCGGAGGCGACCGTTCCGTGGCGTAAGCATTTGACCTGGGCCGGCCCCAGGCCCATCTGAGATGAGCGGCGGCGCTGGTCCGCCGCCTTGCCGAGTACGGATCAAATGAGCGTCGCCTTCACCCGCGAGGAAGACAGCGAAGCGGCCGCCGTCAACCTGCCTGACCGCCCCATCTCGTCCCACCCGAACCTGGTCACCGCCAAAGGTCTGGCCGCCCTGGACGCCGCCCTGGCCGAGGCGCGCGCCGCCTATGCCGCCGCCCAGTCCGAGGGCGGGGTCAGCGCCGACCGCACCGCCATGGCCCGGGCCACCCGCGACCTGCGCTACTTCCAGGCCCGCCGCGCCTCGGCGCAGCTGACCGAGCCGCAAGGGCCGGCCGACCAGGTGCTGTTCGGCCGCAAGGTGGTGCTGGAGCGCGAGGACGGCCGCCGCCAGGCCTTCCGTATCGTCGGCGAGGACGAGGCCGATCCGGCCCTGGGCGCCATCTCCTACATTGCGCCCCTGGCCAAGGCCGTGCTGGGCAAGGGCGTCGGCGACACCGCCGAGGTCGCCGGGGCCGAGGTCGAGATCGTCGGCGTCGAGCCGGGCTGAGCGGCCCATGCCGGGCAAGGTCTTCACCATCGGCTACGAGCGCGACACCCTGGACGGGGTGATCGGCCGGCTGAAGGCCGCCGGGGTCGAGATCGTGATCGACGTGCGCGCCGTCGCCGCCTCCCGCCGGCCCGGCTTCTCCAAGACCATGCTGGGCGAGAGCCTGCGTGAGGCCGGGATCGGCTACGCCCATCTGCGCCCCCTCGGCACGCCCAAGGCCGGCCGCGAGGCCGTGCGCGCCGGCAAGGTGGAGCTTATGCGCCGGATCTTCGCCGACCACATGGCCGAGCCGGAGGCCATCGCCGCCCTGGGCGAGGCGGTGCGCATCGCCGAGGCGCGGCCGGCGGCTCTGCTCTGCTACGAGGCCGAGGCCTGCGACTGTCATCGCCGGATCGTGGCGGGCGAGATCCGTGATCGTCTTAAATGCGATATCGTGGATCTTTGATCACGGTCGGCGCCTGAATTGCGTTCACCTGGCCGCCAGGTGTTGCCAAGGCGCGCAGAACCCTCCCCAAGTTGACGTAAGGGGAGCCATCAGAGCATGCACTACGATATCGTCATCGTCGGCGGTGGCGCCGGCGGGCTTGAGCTTGCGGCCCAGCTGGGCCGCGCTTTGGGACGCAAGCGCGGGCGCGAACGCGTCCTTCTGATCGACCGGGCCGTATTCCACATCTGGAAGCCGACCCTGCACGAGGTCGCCGCCGGCACCCTCGACACCCACCAGGAGGGGCTGTCCTACGCCATCCTGGCCCGCCGCAACCATTTCAGCTTCGCCCTCGGCGAGCTGGAGGGGCTGGATCCGGAAGCCAAGCGCCTGACCCTGAAGGAGATTCGCGACAAGGACGGCGAGCTGATCGTGCCGGCCCGCGCCATCAGCTTCACCTGGACGGTGCTGGCCATTGGCAGCGGCTCGAACTTCTTCGGCACGCCGGGTGCGGCCGAGCACGCCTATGTGCTGGAGCAGACCGAGGACGCCGAGCGCTTCCACACGCGCCTGCTCAGCGCCTTCACCAGGGCCTCCTTCACCGAGGCCGGCGCCCTGAACATCGCCATCGTCGGCGGCGGGGCGACCGGGGTCGAGCTGTCGGCCGAGCTCCTGGAGGCCCACACCGAGCTCCTGCAGAGCCTCGGCCCCTCGCAGCGCTTCCGCCTGGGCCTGACCCTCGTGGAGGCCGCCGACCGCATCCTGGGCGGCCTGCCGGAGAAGATCTCCGAACAGGCGACCCTGACCCTGCAGCGCCGCGGCGTGCGGGTCCTGACCGGCGCCAAGGTCCAGGAGGTCGCCGCCTGCGGCCTCGCCACCAGCGCCGGGCCGATCCCGGCCGACCTCGTGGTCTGGGCCGCCGGGGTCAAGGCGGCGGATAGCAACGCCGGCCTGGGCCTTGCGGTCACCCGCTCCAACCAGTTCCAGGTTGACGACCACCTGCAGACCTCGGCCCCCGGCGTCTTCGCCCTGGGCGACTGCGCGGCCTGCCCCTGGCGCGACGGCAAGCTGGTGCCGGCCCGCGCCCAGGCGGCGCACCAGCAGGCCAGCTATCTGCGCAAGGTGCTGCTGGCCAAGCTGCGCGAGGGGCACGTCGCCGAACCCTACGCCTATCGCGACTTCGGCTCGCTGGTGTCGTTGGGCGAGAACCGCGGGGTGGGCTCGCTGATGGGCAATCTCGGCGGCAAGAACTTCTTCGTCGAGGGCCTGATCGCCAAATACATGTACATCTCGCTGCACCTGGCCCACCACCGCGCCATCCTAGGCTTCTGGCAGACGGTCGTGCTGGCCCTGGCGCGCCTGCTGCAGGAACGTGTATCGGGGCGGCTGAAACTGCACTGAAAGCGCATCCATGACCGCCAAGCTGATCCGCATCCCCGGCCAGGCCGAGCCCGTGACCGAGCCGGTCGCGCCTGATCGCCTCTTGGAAGGCCATCCCGTCACCGAGACCCGCAACGCCTACGAAAAGGGCGAGCACACCTATGTCGGCGAATGGGCGGCGGGGGAGGGCGCCTGGCGGGTCGCTTACGACGAATGGGAGTTCTGCCACATCCTCTCAGGCGTCTGCGAACTGGTCCCCGATGACGGCGAGGCCATGCGCTTTTGCGCCGGCGACAGCTTCGTCATTGAACCCGGCTTTGCGGGCGTCTGGCGGGTGCTGGAGCCCATGCGCAAGCGCTATGTGATCCGCCTGGGGGAGTAGGCGGTCTCGTGCGCCGGTCCTGCGGTTTCGCGCACGAACCTCGCAACATCGCCATCCCATTCGGCAAAAGGATGCTCTAGGTTCGCCGAGTCGGCGGGACAGCGCCGCGGATGCAGGGGAGCGGCGCCTTGGTTCGGCATGGCTTGTTGGCGTTTCTGATGGCCGGGACGGCGTTCGGCGCGGCCCTGGCGGCGAGCCCTGAGGCGCCGGCGCGCACCTTCCAGCCCCTGGACCTGTTCCAGCTGCAGGCGGTACGCGATCCCGAGATCGCCCCGGACGGCCGCCAGGTCGCCTATGTGCGCGACGCCTACGACATCATGACCGACAAGGCTGGCCATTCCATCTGGCTGGTCGACGCCGCCAGCGGCGCGCAGGTTCCGCTGGGCGGCGGGGGCGTGGCCCAGACCACGCCGCGCTGGTCGCCGGACGGCAAGCGCCTGGCCTACGTCCAGGTCAGCGACAAGGGCGCGGCCGAACTCTATGTGCGCTGGGTGGGCGCCGGCGCCAGCGCCCGGATCGCCAGCCTGCCCCAGGCCCCGCGCACCCTGGCCTGGTCGCCGGACGGCCGCCAGATCGCCTTCGTCATGTTCACCCCCGGCGATCCGCCCTCGATCGGCCAGGCGCCCCCCAAACCCGACGGCGCCCACTGGGCCGAGCCGCTGCAGGTGATCGACACGGTGCAGTTCCGCGCCGACGACCAGGGCTACCTCAAGCCCGGCCATCCTCAGCTCTACGTGGTCGCCGCTGACGGCGGGGCGATCCGCCAGCTGACCTTCGGGGCCTTCGATGACGACGCCCCGATCAGCTGGACGCCGGATGGCCGCAGCCTGCTGTTCTCGGCCAACCGCGGCGCCAACTGGCAGCGCGAACCCCTGGAAGCCAATGTCTATTCGGTCTCGGTCGCCGACGGGGCCTTGACCCAGCTCAGCCATGGCTTCGGCCCCTATGGCGAGCCCCAGGCCTCGCCCGACGGCAAGCTGGTCGCCTTCACCGGCTTTGAGGACAAGCACGTCGGCTATCAGAACATCGAGCTGTTCGTGATGGACCGCGACGGCAAGGCCGCGCACTCCCTTACCAAGAGTCTCGACCGCTCGGTGGACAGCCCGCGCTGGGCCGCGGACGGCAAGAGCGTCTTCGTCCACTACATCGACCAGGGCGTCGGCAAGGTCGGCCGCGTCGGCCTGGATGGCCATTTCGAGACCGTGGCCGCCGGCATGAACGGGGGCGAACTCGACCGGCCCTATTCCGGCGGCGAATACAGCGTCTCGCAGACCGGCATGGTCGCTTTCACGCAAGGCGCGCCGGACGAGCCGGGGGACTTGGCCCTGGCCCATGGCGGCAAGACCGAGCGCCTGACCCGCCTGAACGACGGCCTCTTCGCCGGCAAGGCCCTGGCCAAGGTCGAACCCCTGGCGGTGACCTCGTCCTTCGACAAGCGTTCGGTGGGCGCCTGGATCGTGACCCCGCCGGACTTCGACCGGGCGAAGAAGTATCCGCTGATCCTCGAAATCCACGGCGGCCCCTTCGCCAGCTACGGGCCGGTGTTCGGCTCCGAGGCGCAACTCCTGGCCGCGGCCGGCTATGTGGTGGTCTATGCCAACCCCAGGGGCTCGACCTCCTACGGCTTCGACTATGCCGACCAGATCAACTACACCTATCCCAACCACGACTATGACGACCTGATGAGCGTGGTGGACGCCGCCATCGCCAAGGGCTCTGTCGATCCGAACAACCTGTTCGTCATGGGCGGCTCGGGCGGCGGCCTGCTCACCGCCTGGATCGTCGGCAAGACCGACCGCTTCCGCGCCGCCGTCAGCGAAAAGCCGGTGATCAACTGGACCAGCGAGGTCCTGACCACCGACGGCGCGGTCAGCCAGGCGGCCTATTGGTTCTCCAAGATGCCCTGGGAGGACCAGGACCAGTACTGGCGCCGCTCGCCCCTGTCGCTCGTGGGCGCCGTCAAGACCCCCACCATGGTCATGGTCGGCACTGAGGACATGCGCACGCCGCACAGCGAGGCCGAGCAGTTCTACGAGGCGCTGAAGATCCGCGACGTGCCGACCATGATGGTCCGCGTCCCCGGCGCCTCGCACGAAAGCCTGGCCGAGCGTCCGTCGCAGCAGGCGGCCGAGATCTCGGCCATCCTGGCCTGGTTTGAAAAATATCGTCGTCCAGCAGGGTCCTGATCCTGATGTCCACCCATTCCCGGCTTTCCACCACGATCGACGGAGCCTCGGAGGGCTATGCCCGCAACCGCGAGGTCAATCTGGCCCTGGCGGCCGAACTGCGCGATCGCGTGGCCACCGCTGCGCTCGGCGGCCCGGCCGCCGCCCGCGACCGCCACACCAGCCGCGGCAAGCTGTTGCCCCGCGACCGGGTCGAGCGGCTGCTCGATCTCGGCTCGCCGTTCCTGGAGGTCGGCCAACTGGCCGCCTTCGACCTCTATGGCGGCGAGGCGCCGGGCGCCGGCGTGATCACCGGCATCGGCCGGGTCTCTGGCCGCGAGGTGATGATCGTGGCCAACGACGCCACGGTCAAAGGCGGCGCCTATTTCCCGATCACGGTGAAGAAGCACCTGCGCGCCCAGGAAATCGCCCAGCAGAATCGTCTTCCTTGCGTCTATCTGGTCGACAGCGGCGGGGCCAACCTGCCGCACCAGGCCGAGGTGTTCCCAGACCGCGACCACTTCGGCCGCATCTTCTTCAATCAGGCGCGGATGAGCGCCGAGGGCATCCCGCAGATCGCCTGTGTGATGGGATCCTGCACCGCCGGCGGGGCCTATGTGCCGGCGATGTCGGACGAGACGGTGATCGTGAAGGGGCAGGGGACCATCTTCCTGGCCGGCCCGCCGCTGGTGAAGGCCGCCACCGGCGAGGTGATCTCGGCCGAGGAGCTGGGCGGGGCCGACACCCATGGCCGCCGCTCCGGCGTGGTGGACCACGTGGCCGCCAATGACGAGCACGCCCTGGCCATCGTCCGCCAGATCGTTGGCAACCTGAATACGACCAAGCCCGACCAGCTGGTGCTCGAAGACCCCGAGCCGCCGCTCTACGATCCGGAGGAACTCTACGGCATTGTGCCCACCGACGTGCGCGCGCCTTATGACGTGCGCGAGGTGATCGCCCGCATCGTCGACGGCTCGCGCTTCGACGAGTTCAAGGCGCTCTATGGGACCACGCTGGTCTGCGGCTTCGCCCGCATCTGGGGCCAGCCGGTGGCGATCCTGGCCAACAACGGGGTCTTGTTCTCGGAAAGCGCGCTGAAGGGTGCGCACTTCATCGAACTGGCCTGCAAGCGGAAGATCCCGCTGGTGTTCCTGCAGAACATCTCGGGCTTCATGGTCGGCGGCAAGTACGAGGCCGGCGGCATCGCCAAGGACGGGGCCAAGCTGGTCACCGCCGTAGCCTCGGCCGAAGTTCCCAAGTTCACCGTGCTGATCGGCGGCAGTTTCGGCGCCGGCAACTACGGCATGTGCGGCCGGGCCTATTCCCCCCGCTTCCTGTTCACCTGGCCCAACAGCCGCATCAGCGTCATGGGCGGCGAGCAGGCCGCCAGCGTGCTGGCCACCGTCCACCGCGATGCGGACAAGTGGAGCCCGGAGGAGGCCGAGGCCTTCAAGGCCCCGATCCGCCAGCGCTATGAGGACGAGGGCAACCCCTACCACGCCACCGCACGCCTGTGGGACGACGGCGTCATCGACCCGGCCCAGACCCGCGACGTGCTGGGCCTGGCCATTTCCGCTTCGCTCAACGCGCCGATCCCGGAAACCCGGTTCGGCGTCTTCCGGATGTGACCCTCATGATCGGATCCGTCCTCATCGCCAACCGCGGCGAGATCGCCCGCCGCGTCATCCGGACCGCCCGCCGACTCGGCGTGCGCACCATCGCGGTCTATTCCGAGGCGGATGCGGGCTCGCCCCACGTGCGCGAGGCCGACGCCGCGGTCCTGATCGGCCCCGCCCCGGCGCGGGAGAGCTATCTGGTTCAGGGGAAGATCCTGGCCGCCGCCAAGACCACCGGGGCCGAGGCGATCCACCCCGGCTACGGCTTCCTCTCCGAGAACGCCGAGTTCGCCGAAGCGGTGATGGCCGCGGGCCTTACCTGGATCGGCCCGCCGCCGGCCTCGATCCGGGCCATGGGCCTGAAGGACGCCGCCAAGAAACTGATGTCGGAAGCCGGCGTGCCGGTCACTCCCGGCTATCTGGGCGACGATCAGTCCGAGGTCCGGCTGCAGGCCGAAGCCGACGCCATCGGCTATCCGGTGCTGATCAAGGCCGTGGCCGGCGGCGGCGGCAAGGGTATGCGCAAGGTCGAGGCCTCCGCCGATTTCGCCGCCGCCCTGGCCTCGTGCCGCAGAGAGGCGGCCGCCAGCTTCGGCGACGACAAGGTCCTCTTGGAAAAATACGTCACCCGCCCCCGTCACATCGAGGTGCAGGTGTTCGCGGACGCCTATGGCAATGCGGTGCATCTCTACGAGCGCGACTGCTCCTTGCAGCGCCGGCACCAGAAGGTGATTGAGGAGGCGCCCGCGCCCGGCATGGACGAAGCCACCCGCGCCGCGATCACCGAAGCGGCGGTCCGCGCCGCCAAGGCTGTAGGCTATCAGGGCGCCGGCACGGTCGAGTTCATCGCCGACGGTTCGCAGGGTCTCAAGCCCGACCGCGTCTGGTTCATGGAGATGAACACCCGCCTGCAGGTCGAGCACCCGGTCACCGAGGCGGTCACCGGCCAGGACCTGGTCGAATGGCAGCTGCGCGTGGCCTCCGGCGAGATGCTGCCCCTGACCCAGGACCAGATCCGCCTCACCGGCTGGGCCATGGAGGCGCGACTCTATGCCGAGAACCCGCAGACCGGGTTCCTGCCGTCCACTGGCCCCTTGGACCACTTCGTCCTGCCGGACGGCATCCGCGTCGACAGCGCGGTGGAGGAGGGCGGCGAGGTCACCCCCTTCTACGATCCGATGATCGCCAAGCTGATCGCCCAGGCTCCGACCCGGGCCGGCGCCGCGGCGCGCCTGGCCGAGGCCTGCCGGCAAGTGGAGATCTGGCCGGTGAAGGCCAACGCCGGCTTCCTGGCCCGCTGCCTCTCCGAGCCGGACTTCGTCGCCGGCGCCATCGACACCGGCTTCATCGAGCGCAAGCTCGAGGCCCTGATCGTCCCGCCCGCGCCCTCCGACGCCGTGCTCGACGCCGCCGCGTCCGCCCTGGCCACCCGCTTCGACGACGGCGACGTCTTCTCCCCAGGAGAGCCCCTGGCCGGCTTCCGCATGGGCCGCGCCGAGCCGGCCCGGGTGCGCCTGGCCCTCAACGGCCAGGTGATCGAACACCGGGCTCCGCGCGCCGACCTCGATACGGACGTCCTGATCGAAGGCGACGAAGTCATACTGTTCGAGGCCGGCGAAGCCCTGGCCTTCCACGAGCCCCGCGCCGACGCCGGCGGCCAGGAGGGGGCGACAAGCGATGGCGTGATCCGCTCGCCCATGCCCGGCAAGATCGTCCAGGTCCAGGTCAAGGTCGGCGACCAGGTGGCCAAGGGCCAGCCCCTGATCACCGTCGAGGCCATGAAGATGGAGCACGCGCTCACGGCGCCCTTCGACGCAACCGTCGCCGAGATCAAGGGCGCCGCCGGGGATCAGGTCTCAGAAGGGGCCATGCTCGTGCGGCTGGAGGCTGCGGGCTAGGACAGTTCGGGTCGGTAGGCGTGGCGAGCCCCCTGTGGGTCCTCGACTATCAGCCCATGGGTCGGGTGGCTTGAATGATAGTCCGGTCCGACAGGGACCTTGCCGTGGCCACCTGGGATGTCGAGCACATAGGTCGGCTGGCAGAGGCCTGAGATCCGGCCGCGAATGGCGCGCATCAGCGCCTGGCCTTCGGGGAGGCTGGTGCGGAAATGGCCGGTGCCGGGCGCCAGGTCGGCATGGTGCAGGTAGTAGGGCTTGATCCGGGTCTCCACCATGGCCCGGAACAACTGGGTCAAGGTCTCCGGATCATCGTTGACGCCTTTCAGCAGCACGGTCTGCCCCAGCATCGGCAGGCCGGCCTCAACGATCCGGGCGCAGGCGACCCGCGCCGCTGGCGTCAGTTCGCGGGGATGGTTCGCATGCAGGGCGACATAGACCGCCTTGCCGTCGCACGTCAGCGACGCCACAAGCTCGTCCGTGATCGCTCCGGGATCGACGGCTGGAATGCGGGTGTGCAGGCGAACCACCTTGACGTGCTCGATGGCCGCCAGGGCCGCCATGGCTTGGCGCAGGCGGCGGGGCGACAGCACCAGCGGGTCGCCGCCGGTCAGGATCACCTCCCAGATTTCCGAGCGCTCGCGGATGTAGCCGAGGGCTGTGGCCATGGCTTCGGGCGACAGTGTCCCCAACCCCTCCGGCCCGACCATCTCGCGGCGGAAGCAGAACCGGCAATAGACCGCGCAGGTGTGGGTCAGCTTTAAGAGCACCCGGTCGGGGTAGCGGTGGACGATCCCCTCGACCGGGCTTTTGCACAGGTCGCCAATCGGGTCGGCCGCTTCCTCCGGGGTGATTGTCAGTTCGGCTTCGTCCGGCGCAAACTGGCGCGCGATGGGATCGTTGGGATCATGCTGATCTATCAGCTCCGCCATGGCCGGCGTGATGGCGAGGGCGTAGCGTTGGGCCACCTTTTCGAGCGCCGGCAAAAGATCGGCGTCGATCAGGCCCGCATCGGCGAGTTCGCGGGAAAGGCGCAGAGTCTTGGTTTTGGGCAAGGCGATATTTTCCGGGGCCGGCTCCTATGGCCCAGGGCCGCCGACGACTCAAGCGCGGCCTGACGCCTCCGGCAGCGGCGTCCACAGCACCTGGTCGATGCGGTCCGCGCCGGTCGCCAGCATGACAAGGCGGTCGAAGCCCAGCGCCGCGCCGCTGGCCGCAGGCATGATCGCCAGCGCCGTCAGCAGGTCCTCGTCGATCGGATAGCGCTCGCCATAGATCGCCTGCTTTTCGGCCATGTCCGCCTCGAAGCGCCGCCGCTGCTCGACAGGATCGGTCAGCTCGCCGAAGCAGTTGGCCAGCTCGACCCCCAGGGCGTAGAGCTCGAACCGCTCGGCGACGCGCGGATCCGAGGGCTTGGGCCGGGCGAGGGCGGCTTCGGAGATCGGATATTCGCAGAGGATGGTCGCACGATCGAAGCCCAGCTTCGGCTCGACCAGGGCCACCAATACCCGGCTGAAGACGTCGGTCCAGCTGTCGTCCTCGGCCACCCGCACGCCGGCGGCCCGCGCGCCGGCCGCAAGGGCGTCGCGATCGCTTTCGCCCGAGGCGTCTATGGTGGCCAAAAGGTCGATGCCGGCGAAGCGGTCGAAGGCTTCGGCCAGGGTCAGGCGCTCGGGCGGTTGGAAGGGGTCGATCTGACGCCCCTTGAAGGCGAACCGTTTCGCGCAGGCCGTTTCGGCCGCCAGGGCCATGAGCGCGGCGCAGTCGTCCATCAGGGTCTCATAGGGCTCGCCCGCCCTGTACCATTCCAGCAGGGTGAACTCAGGACTGTGCAGCGGGCCGTCCTCGCGATTGCGCCAGACGCGGGCGAAATCGAAGATCCTGGGCTCGCCGGCGGCCAAGAGCTTCTTGCAGGCGAACTCCGGCGATGTACGCAGATAGAGCGGCGCCCGCTCGCCGGAGATGGCGACCTGCTCGGTGGCGAAGGCGTGCAGATGGGTTTCGTTGCCGGGCGATATCTGCAGCGCGGCGGTCTCCACCTCGACAAAATCGCGCTCCCCAAACCAGCCGCGAACGGCCGCGGTGATCCGGTTGCGGAGCACCAGCCGCGGGCGGCGATCGGCGTGCCGGTCGGGACGCCACCAGGGCGAGGGCAGGGGGCTGGGCACGCGGAAACGACCTCAAAACAGCGAAGACGGCTGGCGATCTTAGCGCCAATCGTATAGGTGCGCGGGAACTCTGATCACAAACAGACTCGCCGCGGCCGGACGGGCCGGACGGGCCTATGAGGAATTGACACGTGAAAGTCTCGGCCAGTTCGCTCCGCAAAGGCAGCGTCGTCGATGTGGACGGCAAGCTCTATGTCGTCCTGCAAGCCCAGAACATCCACCCCGGCAAGGGCACGCCGGTGACCCAGCTGGACATGCGCCGCATCTCCGATGGCGTGAAGATCTCCGAGCGCTACCGCACCACCGAGACCGTGGAAAAGGCGTTTGTCGACGAGCGCAGCTACAACTTCCTCTACCAGGACGGCGAGGGCTATCACTTCATGAACCCCGACAACTACGATCAGGTCGTGGTTTCGGAGGACGTGGTGGGCGACCTGGCCGCCTATCTGCAGGACGGCATGAGCGTCATGCTGAAGATCCACAACGACATCGCCATCGCCCTCGAACTGCCCCAGCGCGTGTCGCTGGAGGTCGCCGAGACCGAACCGGTGGTCAAGGGTCAGACCGCTTCCGGCTCCTACAAGCCGGCCCTGCTGGTCAACGGCGTCCGCACCATGGTGCCGACCTATATCACCGCCGGCACCAAGATCGTGGTGATGACCGAGGATGGTTCCTACGTCGAGCGCGCCAAGGATTGATCTTGGCGAACGAGGTTCTTTGAATTCAGGAGCTCGTTCACCATACCGGCGAAAAAAGTCTTTTCTGTTCACCGGCGGGAAACGGTCGGCGCCTTAGAGTTGGCTAATGGCCCCGATGACTCTCAAGGCGAAACGCGTGGAGATGGATCCGCCGGAATACGTCGATCGCCGCGCTTCGCCGCGGCGTAAGACGCGATTCAAGGCGACTATCGTCCATGGCGAAGATCTGGCGACCCTGCCTTGCCTGGTGGTCGACCTCAGCGATAGCGGCGCGCGCATCCGCACTGAGCACGCTGGCAGCCTGCCGGCCGCTTTCTATCTGATCTGGCATGCCGAACGCAGCGTGATCGAGGCCGAAATGATCTGGCGAAGCGGCGGCGAGCTGGGCGTGCGATTCAAGGGCAAGCGCAGTCTCGAGGGCAAGCTGACCGCCGAATTGGCGGCCGTGTACCGGGCCTGGGGCGGCTAGAGTCCGGGGCCGCCACGGCTACGCTCGCGCGGTTGCAAACCCCGATCCGACCTACTAGAGACCCCTGGGGCTTGCTGCGGCTAATCTCCGGGGTGTCATGACGTTTTTTCCGGTAATCATGTGCGGCGGATCCGGAACCCGGTTGTGGCCCCTGTCGCGGTCGTCGCGACCGAAACAATTCATTCCTCTGGTCGGTTCTCTTTCTCCGTTTCGCGGTACGCTCGACCGAGTCCGCGGCCTGGAGCCAGTGGCGACGCCGCTGATCGTTGCAGGCCAAAGCCACGGCGACTGGCTGGCGCGCGAAGCGCAGGCGGCCGGGGCTGAGATCGAGGTCCTGCTCGAGCCACAGGCGCGCGATTCCGCGCCTGCGGTCGCGGTGGCGGCCGCTTTGATCGCCAGCCGGGACCCGTCCGGCGTGGTCGTTATTCTCGCCGCCGACCATCATGTGCCGGACGCCGAGGCCTTCAGGGCTTCACTGCGACTGGCGGCAAAGGCAGCGGCTGAAGGCTGGATCGTGACCATGGGCATCGACCCGATCGCGCCGGCCACGGCTTACGGCTACATCCGGCCCGGTGAGATCCTGGCGGGGCTGGAGCCCGTCAGGCGCAACCTGGCCTTTGTGGAAAAGCCCGACGCCGCGACGGCTGAAACCTACGTGCGCCAGGGCTATCTGTGGAACAGCGGCAACTTCATCGCCCGGGCGGACGTGCTGCTGGCCGAATTGGAGCGCTTTGAACCGGCGATCCTCGAATCGGTGAAGGCGGCGCTGGCGGAGGCCGAATCGACGCCGACCGGGCTCCGGCTCGGGCCCAGCTTCACGACGGCGACGAAAAAATCGTTCGATTACGCGGTGATGGAGAAGACCGACCGGGCGGCCGTCCTGCCGGCGTCGTTCGCCTGGTCGGACCTGGGCGCATGGGATGCGATCTGGTCGGCGGCCGAGAAGGACGAGGCCGGAAACGTCTTGCCCAAGGGCGCGATCGCGCACGGCGCAACGGACTGCCTGGTCAATGTGGCGGGCGGGCTTCAGGTTGCGCTGGTGGGGGTGAAGGGGCTGGCGGTAGTCGCCGACGATGCGTCTCTGCTCGTCTGCGACATGGCGCACAGCCAAGGGGTGAAAGCCGCCGCCGAAGCCGCCGCCAAGGCCGCCACGGCTGTGGAGCCGGCAAAGCCGGACCTGAGCGTCTGGTCGGAGCGATATGACCGCTGGTTTCGGACAGCCGCTCTGCCCGCCTGGTGGGCGCTGGGCGGCGATCACGGTCGCGGCGGCTTTTTCGAACTGGTCGGGCAAGACGGGGTCGGCGTCGCAGCAGACAAGCGGTCCCGCGTGCAGACACGGCAGACCTTCACCTATGCCCGGGCGGTCAAGCTTGGTCTTTCGGGGCCTTGGCTGCAGGCCGCGCAGCATGGCTGGCGCTTCTTCGAAACCTTTTATCGCCGCCCCGACGGCCTGTACCGCTCGGCGGTCGCCGCCGACGGGTCGCCGGTGGACGATGAGGCCTATCTCTATGACCAGGCCTTCGCCCTGATGGCGTTGGCGGCTCTGCATGAGGTGGATCCGCAGGATGGCGCACGCCTCGCCGCCGGCCGCGCGCTCCTGCAGGCGATTCAGGGCCGCTTTGCGCATTCGGGCGGCGGCTATCAGGAGGCGGGCAACAGACGTTTCCAATCCAATGCTCAGATGCACCTCCTGGAGGCTGCGCTCGCCTGGATCGAGGCGGACGGCGCGAAGGTTTGGACCGACCTCGCGAACGCTCTGGTCACCCTGGCGCTTGATCGTCTGATCGATCCGGATCGGCGGGCGGTACGGGAGTTCTTCTCGGACGACTGGTCGCCCGCCGAAGGGGCCGCGGGACGCATTGTCGAACCGGGACACCAGTTCGAATGGGCTTGGCTGCTGGATCGCTGGGCGCACATGTCCGGCTCCGAGCCGGCGGCCTCGGCGGCGCTGGCCCTGTTCAAGGCCGGCCTCGAGGGCTGGGACGCTTCGCGCGCGGTGGCTGTCGACGAACTGGACGAGCGCTTGTCGGTGAAGCGCGCGACGGCGCGGCTCTGGCCTCAGACCGAGATGCTGAAGGCGGCGATCCTGCTCGGGCGCGACCGTGAGGGCGATCCGATCGACTTCGCCGCCTGGGCGGAAGCCTCCGCGGCCAGCCTCTGGCGCTATCTGGAAACCCCGGTCGTCGGGCTGTGGCGCGATGAGATGTCGGCCGACGGGAGCTTCAAAGACGCCCCCGCGCCGGCCAGCAGTCTCTATCATCTGTTCGGCGCGGTTCAGGGGCTGATCCGCGTGCGGGCCGATTGAAGCCGTCTCAGCCTTCCACCCGCGCCAGGAAGTTCACCAGGGCCTCGTTGAACGCCTCCGGCTGGTCGATGTTGGCGGCATGTCCCGCGCCCGGGATCACCACCTTTTCCGCGCCGGGGATCTTGGCGGCCATGTAGTCGGTGGGGGTGAGGAACTGCGTGTCCTCCGCCCCGACCAGCACCAGGGCGGGAACGGCGATGGTCGGCAGGGAGTCGATCACGCTGGAATCGCGCTGGGTCAGCATGCCGCGCGCGGCCTTGGCCAGGCCTTCCGCGTTCCGGTGCCGGCTGGCGCGCACCTCTGGGCTCGCCTGGTCGATCCGGCTGAGGCCCTCGCGCTCCCAGCGCTCCGCGGCCCTGTGCGCATACTGGTTCCAGCCCTCGCGGGCCGCGTCGTTGCGATAGCCGGGGCCGGTGTCGATGATCAGGAGCGCCCGGACCCGGGCGCGGTGGTCGCGATGGAAGGCCAGGGACATATAGCCTCCCAGCGAAAGCCCGCCGACGATCGCCTTTTCGGCGCCCACCTCATCCAGCAGGGCCGCCATGTCCGCCACCGTCGCCGCTTCGCTATAGGCGGCCGGATCCTCGGGATAGTCCGACTGCCCGTGACCGCGCATGTCCCAGATCACCAGCTTGTGGCGCCTCGACAGCGCTTCGATCTGGCCGCGCCACATCTGCGAACTGGCGGAGTAGCCATGGGTCAAGAGCAGGGCAGGGCCGGAGCCATGGACTTCGTAGTACAGCTCGACGCCGTCGCGGTTCAGCCTGGCCATCGCATCCTCCATCGCTGCGGCGCGGCTTGAAGGGTTGCGCCCCGCCGTCTTGCGCGCAATGCAGTAGGCCCGCGGCTCATCCGCGTGTCCATTCGATTCCAGGGGAGCCGCCGCGCATGTCCGTCCGTCACAATAGGGTCCGGCGATGGGCCTTCCTCGGCGCGGCCGTCGCCGCCGTCTCCCTGGCCGGCTCGGCCAGCGCCCTCGACGTTCCTGCGCTGAAGGCCGCCGTCGACAAGGACCTGGACGGCGAATACGGCCACCTCGATGGCCTCTACAAGGACATCCACAATCATCCCGAACTCGGCTTCCAGGAGGCGCGCACCGCGGCTGTCCTGGCCAAGGAGATGCGCGCCCTCGGCTTCGAGGTGACCGAAGGCGTCGGCAAGACCGGCATCGTCGCCGTCTACAAGAACGGCGCGGGGCCGACCGTGCTGGTCCGCACCGAACTCGACGCCCTGCCGGTGCAGGAAAAGACCGGCCTAGCCTATGCCAGCACCGCCAAGCAGAGCTACCGCGGCCACGAGACCTTCGTCGACCACGCCTGCGGCCACGACATCCACATGGCCGCCTGGGTCGGGACCGCCCACGCCCTGGTGGCGATGAAGAGCCGCTGGCATGGGACCCTGATGTTCATCGGCCAGCCGGCCGAGGAGATGGTCTCGGGCGCCAAGGGCATGATCGATGACGGCCTGTTCACCCGCTTCCCCAAGCCCGACTACGGTTTCGCCCTGCATGTGGGACCGGGGCCGTACGGCTTCGTCTCCTATAAGGCCGGTGTCTTCAGCTCGACCTCTGATGAGCTTGACGTCACCTTCCACGGCCGCGGCGGCCACGGCTCCATGCCCAATCTCACTGTCGATCCAGTGATGGAGGCGGCGCGCTTCATCGTCGACCTGCAGGGCGTGGTCAGCCGCGAAAAGGACCCTTCGCAGTTCGGCGTGATCTCTATCGGCTCGATCCAGGCCGGTAACGCCGGCAACGTCATCCCTGACACGGCCGAGCTGCGCGGCACCATCCGCTCCTACGACCCGGCCGTGCGCGAGCGGATGATCGACGGCATCAAGCGCACCGCTAATGGTGTGGCCATGATCTCCGGCGCGCCGGCGCCCGACGTGGCCATCGTCGAAGGCGGCAAGGCGGTGGTCAACGACGACGCCCTGACCGAACGCACCGCCAAGGTGTTCAAGGCGGCGTTCGGCGATCACGCCGTGGCCGAACCCAAGCCCGGCGCGGCCAGCGAGGACTATTCCGAGTTCATCATCGCCGGCGTGCCCTCGACCTATTTCGGCATCGGCGGCCTGGACCCCAAGATGCTGGCCGAGGCCAAGGCGGCGGGAAAGCCGGTCCCGGCCAACCACTCGCCCTTCTTCGCCCCCGTGCCCGAGCCCTCGATCCGCACCGGGGTCGAGGCCATGACCCTGGCGGTGATCGACGTCATGCAGAAGTAGGGGGGACGGGCTGGATCAGCGCCGCCCCGACCAGCTCCTGCAGCAGCGGCTGTTCGGGGTAGGGGTGGTTCCTGTACTGCCGAAAGCCCTCGGCATAGGCGACGCCGAACTCGCGGCCGCGCTTCTTCGACCAGGCGACCATGGCGCCGACATAGTCGGTGATGCTGTGCTGCTGCAAAAGCCAGTCCTTCTGGCTCTCGTGGCAGGCCAGCATGGCGCGCTTGGTCTCGAACGCGGCGCCGACGTCGACGGCGAAGTGCGGCGGGCAGGGAACGCCCTCGCGATCGCGCCCGCCGATCGGGTCGGTGAAATAGAGGTGCGGGATCGCCGCCAAGGGCTCGGACGGCCCTGTGCGGTAGTTGCGGGCCGAGGCGGCGAAGCAGGCGTCGCGCACCAGGATACTGGTCGCCTCATGGTCCGGGTGATAGTCGACCGGCGCCGAAGTGATCACCAGCTCCGGCCGCGCCCAGCGCACCAGCTCGGTCACCGCCCGGCGTGAGGCGTCATCGTTGAACACCGAAAGGTCGCCAAAGCCGGCGCAGCGATAGTCGGCCCCGATCATCGCCGCCGCCCGCGCCGCCTCGGCCATCCGCACCCGGCCGGTCTCCTCAGGGCCCGCGTCGGCCGAGCCGCAGTCGCCGGCGGTCAGGGTGACGATGCTGATCGTGTGACCGGCCCGGGCCAGCAGGGCCAGGGTCCCGGCCGCCAGGGTCTCGATATCGTCGGGGTGGGCGTGGATGGCCAGGATGCGCATCGACGGTCTATCGCTGCGGCGGCGCTGACGGCGTTTCCGGATCGGCCTCGACCACCGGCGGCGCGGCGGCGACGGCCACCGAGTCTGCGGGCGGCAGGACAGGCGCGGGCGGGGGTGGCCCTGGCGGTATTGCGGTCGGGCGCACGCGGGGCAGGGCGGCGCCCATGAAGCCGCGCCAGATCTCGCTCGGCGCGCCGGCGCCCGCCACCCGGATCATGGGCGTGGAATCGTCCCGCCCGACCCAGACCACGGTGGTGAAGCCGCCGGTGAAGCCGCAGAACCAGGCGTCCTTGTAGTCCGAGGTGGTGCCGGTCTTGCCGGCGATGTCATAGCCCGGAATGGCGTCATGCACGCCCGTGCCGCTGGTCACCACCGCCCGCAGCATCTGGTTCATCTCCGACAGGGCCGGATTGGCGATCAGCTGCGGCTGGGGCTGGGCGCGGTGCTGGAACAGCACCTTGCCGGCCGAGGTCTTGATGCTCTCGACGCCATAGGCGCTGGAGCCCAGCCCGCCGTCGGCGAAGGTGGAATAGGCCTGGGCCATCTCCAGCGGCGTCACCTGGGTGGTCCCGAGCGCCATGGCCGGGTCGGTGTTGATCGGCGAGCTGATCCCGAGGCGCTTGGCGGTCTGGGCGACATTGTTGCGGCCGACCTGGTCGGCCAGGCGCGCCGCCACCGTGTTGACCGAGTGGGCCAGAGCGTCCTGCAGCGTGATGGTCCCCAGGTATTCGGGCTCATAGTTGTGCGGCGACCAGCCGTTGATGGTCACCGGCTCGTCGACCACCTGCATCTCCGGCGTCTGGCCGGCCTCCATGGCGGTCAGATAGACGAACGGCTTCCAGGAGGAGCCGGCCTGGCGGTGCGCGGCGACGGCGCGGTTGAACTGGCTCTCGCCGTAGTCGACGCCGCCGACCATCGAGCGAACCCGCCCGGCGCTGTCCAGGGCCACCAGCGCCGCCTGCTGCACCCCCTGCCGGGCGTCGCGGGCCACCACGCTGGCGGTGGTCTTGGCGGCGATCTCCTCCAGCGGCAGGTCCAGCGTGGTCTGCACCACCAGGTCCTGCTTGGGCGCGCCGCCCAGGAACGAGCGGGTCTGGCCATCGACCCAGTCGACGAAATACTGCGCCGAGGCGCTGGCCGCCTGGGCGTAGACGCGGATCGGATGGGCCTCGGCCTTGCGCCGCTGGGCCTCGGTGATGGCGCCGGTGTCGACCATGGCCGCCAGAACGATCTTGGCCCGCTCGGCGGAGCGCTGTGGCTCATCGAGGGGATTGTAGTGGGTCGGCGATTTCAGCACGCCGGCCAGGGCCGCGGCCTCGGCGATCGAGAGCTTGGCCGCCGGCTTGCCGAAATAGCGCTGCGAAGCGGCCTCCAGGCCGTAGGCGCCGTTGCCGAAATAGACCCTGCTCAGATAAAGGGCCAGGATCTGCTTCTTGGTGTATTTCTGCTCGATCATCACCGCGAGCGCCAGTTCCTGGGCCTTGCGCTCCATAGTCTGGTCGGGCGTCAGGAACAGGTTGCGGGCGAGCTGCTGGGTGATGGTCGAGGCGCCCTCGGCGGTGCGCCCCTTGGTGATGTCTGCGGCCACGGCGCGGGCTATGCCCACGGGGTCGAAGCCCATATGCTCATAGAAGCGGCGATCTTCGATCGAAACGAAGGCGGCCGGCACATAGGCGGGCAGGCGGTTCAGATCCACCGGAGGCCCATAGCGGCCGCCCCGCATGCCGATCATGACGCCGCTGCGGTCGACATAGGTGATGGTCGGCTCGCGCCGGACATTGTTCAGGTTGGAGACGTCCGGCAGGCCGGAAATCGCCAGGCCCATAGCCAGTGCGGAAATCACACTCGGTTCTCCACTCGTGGCTGCCCCTGGAGGGCGCAATCGCCCGATGCGTTCATGGCTGACTCGCCCAAGCTCCAGCGGCGATCGGCTACGCCGTGGCCTTGACCAAAGTGTGGCGCGGTCAGGCGTCCGTCGAGCGCGCAGTAAAGCACAGGGCCTTGGATACCAAGGATGGCCTGGCTTTGGCAGGTACGGATTGGACAGGCTGAAAATTCTTCCCAAGACTGCTATCGGGTGAGCCTCGGCGACGTTCCGCCACGTCCAACCACGCCTCGCTCAAATCCGGAGATACACGTGATGCGGGCGTTCTGGACGGCGGAAAATTTCAGAAAGCTGAGGTTGGGCGCACCCGCCTAAGTTGGCCGTTGTCCAAATACCGTCGTCAAAACAGCATGATGTCGCCGCGCAGTGACTCGCGGCACTGTGCGAGGCGTCACAAGTGACAAGCGTCACCGTAAAAGGTCGATTTTGGCTATTTCCAATCGTCGGTAATGATGTAGTTGTCCCCGGTCATCGCATCTGACGCGATGTCGGCGGCCTCTTGGTTTTCGCCAGCGAGCCGGGTTGGCTTGGCTTTTGGGGATTGGTTCGTGTTGAGCGGCGGAACAACACCGACCTTGGATACCCGAGCATTGCGGCCTAAGGGCCTGTCTCTGCGGGCAGCTATCCTGCGTGCGCCCCGATCAAATCGGACCGTGGTTCGGGTCAGTGAAACGGCGATCGCCGCGGGCGATGCGCCGGGCGGTTGGATCGAACGCGCGCTGCTGGACGCTTCTTTCGGCCCGGCGCCGGCGCCAGAGCGGATATCGGCCTTGACCAAGGCGATCGTCGGCGGCCGAATCGGCGGCGAATTTTGGGCCTCGTCGCCGAGTTGCGCGCCCGCTGTGCGCATCGCTGTGCGTCTCGAGCGCCAGTCTCAGTTGCAGGGGCGCCTCAGTTTCGCGCTTGAGCTTGGCCGGCCGGACGAGATTCTGGTCCTGTTGCCGGGGGGGCTTTGGCCGGGCGCAGTCGCCGGGGGGCTGTCTGCTCGCGGATTTTCGGTCGCCATCGGTCCCGTTGACCCCTGGAGTGTGCTCGAGCGCGTGCAGTCGGTTGTCGTTAGCGGCGATGACGAACTGGGCCTGCTCGCCATTCTCGCCGGAAAGAGCGTCTATTGTCGCACAGGCGGCTATCTCGGCGGCTGGGGGGCCACTTTAGACGCACCGGGCGTTCCGAGCCGAGGCGAAAGGCGGCCTTGGCAGATCGCTGAGGCCGTGCTGATCCACGGTGCGCGCTATTTCAATCCTTTTACCGGTCGTGTTACCGATTGCGAATCGGTCGTCGAGCTGCTGTCGGACTGGCGACGGATCGTCGATGAGGATCGCGATCTGGCCTGCTGCGCCGGCATCGCCCTTTGGAAGCGCGCACAGGTGAAGGCGTTCCTGTCGCCAAAGGCACGATCCATCCCGGCCTATCAATCCGCCCGTCGGAGTGTCGAACGGGCGAAGCGCACGGGCGGGGCCATCGCTGTCTGGCCGTCACGCGCGCCAGCAGGGCTGCTCGACCAAGCGCGCGCAGCGGGTGTCGCCTTACGGCGTGTCGAAGATGGTTTCGTGCGGTCCGTGGGCCTGGGCAGTGATCTTCTGCCGCCATGTTCAATCGTGATTGACCGGCGCGGCATCTATTACGACCCCAGCCAGCCCAGCGACCTGGAATGGATCCTGTCAGAGACAGAATTTTCCGCCGATTTGCGCGACCGCTCGCGTCGCCTGATCGACATGCTCGTGGCCAGAAGACTGACTAAATACAACGTCGGCGGCTCTAGCTACGCACGGCCGGCGCACAGACGCGTCGTTTTTGTCCCGGGGCAGGTCGAGGACGATCAGTCATGGCGTCTCGGCGGAGCCGATTGCGCCGGGAATCTTGACCTTCTGCGGCGCGTTCGCCGTTGCGAGCCAGACGCATTCATCGTCTACAAACCCCATCCGGACGTCGAGGCTGGAAATCGTATCGGCGCCGTAACCGACGCCGAGGCGCTCCAGTTCGCCGACCAGGTCGTGCGCAACGTGGCCACGCCCGCCCTGCTCGACAATGTCGACGCCGTTCACGTCTTGACGTCGCTGACCGGGTTCGAAGCCCTGCTGCGGGGGAGAGAGGTGATCACTCACGGTCAGCCGTTCTATAGCGGCTGGGGCCTGACCCGCGACCTGTCGCCCCCGCCTCGCCGTGGGCGCCGGCTCGATCTGACGGAACTCGTCGCCGGAACCCTTATACTCTATCCCCGCTACCTCGATCCGGTCACCCGGCTGAATTGCCGGCCAGAGGTATTGATCGACCGGCTAAGCGAGGTTCGGTCACCCAAATTCGCCAGCGCCGGCGCCGTTCGGTTGCTGCGCCAATCATTTGAGAGGGTGTTGGGGTGGAACGGGAAGGCTTGGATTCACCAGCCGCGGGTCAATCATGACTGACCGGCGAAAGCGCTTCCTGTTCCTGCAGGGCTTGCCGGGGGGATCCTTCTGGCGGCTCGCTGTCGCCCTGCGCGAGCGCGGTTGTTTCGTGATCCGCGTAAATTTCAATGGCGGGGACCAGATGGATTGGCCAGAACCGGCCATCGGCTATCGGGGTCCGCTCTCGGAGTGGCCAGCGACCCTAAACAGAATCGTCGAACAACACGGTGTGACCGACATCGTTCTCTTCGGCGACTGTCGCCCACTTCATCGGGCGGCGTTATCCTGCGCCGGCGCCTCTAGCCTGACGGTTCATGTCTTTGAAGAAGGCTATGTCAGGCCAGATTGGGTGACGCTTGAGCAAGGTGGCGTAAACGGCCATTCTACCTTGCCGCGCGACCCGGATTGGTACCTGCGAGAGGCTGCCGCCTTGGCGCCGGTCGTCATCGGCTCGCCGCTGGGCCAGACGTTCGATCGCAGGGCTCGCGAGACTTTTGGATACCATGCGGCGGCGATCCTGCTTTGGTGGCGGTATCCGTTTTACCGTACCCACCGGCCTTGGGGAGCCTTGACCGAAGGGAGAGGTTGGTTGGTTCGATTGGCGCGTCGCAGCCTCTCGAAGCGTCGCACAGTTGAGGCATTGAGCCGTATCGCCGAGCGGCGATATTTCCTCTTTGCGCTGCAGTTGGACTCCGACTACCAGATTCGCGTGCATTCTTCTTTTGCGGGCATGATGCCCGCGATAGATTTTGTAATGCGATCGTTTGCGCTGCACGCGCCACCTGACGCCTGTCTGGTCGTGAAAGAACACCCCCTTGACAACGGCCTCAAGGATTGGCGCGGCTTGGTCCGCCAGTCGGCCCGTCTTTATGGAGTCGCGGACCGAGTTGTTTTCTGCGACTTAGGCGACATTGACGTTTTGGTCCGCGGATCGGCCGGACTGGTCACGGTCAACAGCACGACGGGGACCCTGGGATTGTCGGCAGGCGTCCCGGTCGTCGCCATGGGGCGTGCAGTCTACGATATGCCGGGGCTGACGCATCAAACCGGTCTGGATGCTTTCTGGACGGATCCGCAGCAGCCCTCGGTGGAACTTTACGAGGCGTTCCGCAGGGTGCTTGCCGATCGTTGTATGGTGCGCGGTGGCTTTTATAGTGAGGAAGGCCTATCGCTGTTGATCGATGGGGCCGTGGAGCGGATTTTGGCGCGTAGCAAGTCGATAACCTCGCCATCCAGCCTTGCGGTCGCGGCGGAGTAGCTAAGCCGGATGCTGGATCAGGATTTTGATTCGCATGACGAGGTTGGACAACCTCTGCATGGACCCAGGTACGCATCGGTGCCTATTTTGGGATTCGGACCGCGTCAGCGGTCGGCGCCGGAAATCATCCTCGATCTATCGCGTTTGATTTCGCGCGTGCGATTCAACGCGCCGACTGGGGTCGATCGCGTAGAGATGGCCTACGCGAAACAACTTCTCCAATTCGCCCCCGAGCGGCTGAGCTTCGCTGCCGTCCATCCCACCGGAGTCTATGGGCGTCTTCCAACGGCTGCAGCAGCGGCGTTTCTTCATGAAACCGAGCAAACCTGGATTGGCGGCCGCCATGATCGGCAGAGCGGCGTTTGGTCTGCTAAGGCGGTGCGCGCTCTGGTTCGAATGCTGCCGCGTCTGGCGCCCGAACCGATCCCCGAGAGATGCTCCGAGCGGGTGTATTTGCAGGTTTCTCCGCATCACCTGGATCGTCCCCGGCGGATTCGAAATATCTTGGCGCGTGAAAAGGCCCGTTTCGTTTGTCTGGTTCACGATCTGATTCCGATCGAATATCCCGAACACGCGCGTCCCAACGGCAAAAGCCTGCATGCCCGTCGCATGGAAACGGTCTCGCGGTTCGCTGACGCGGTGATCGCCGCTTCGGAATCGACCCGGCGTTCGCTCTTGGGTTATTTGGCTCACCAGGGGCGGGGGCGGGACCTCGACGTGTGCGTGGCTCCGCTCGGGGCGGACCAGATCAGGGCGCGTGCGCCTACCCAGTTTGGCGGTTCGCCCTATTTTGTCTTTGTCGGAACGATCGAGCCACGAAAGAACCATCTGTTGCTCCTCAATCTGTGGCGCAGAATGGTCGACGAACTCGGTCCTCACGTTACGCCTCGGCTTGTTCTCGTGGGGCGCCGCGGTTGGGAGAATGAGAATATCGTCGATATGCTCGACAGGTGCCCCCAACTCGTCGGCGTGGTCGAGGAGCGGGGGCAATTGTGCGACCAGGAGATGTGGCCGATCGTGGCGGGGGCCAGAGCCCTGGTGATGCCTTCTTTCGCTGAGGGCTTTGGTCTGCCCGTCGTAGAGGCGCTGAAGCTGGGAGTTCCCGTACTCTGCAGCGATATACCGGCCCACCGAGAAATCGCTGACCCTATCGCAGAGTTTTTCGATCCGCTGGACGGCCCGAGCTGGCGCGCTGCGATCTCGGATTACGCGTCGCCCACTTCGCCTCGGCGCCAGGCCCAGCTAAGTCGCATGCGCCTTTGGAAGGCGCCGACATGGGAGAGCCATGTCAGGGCGGCCGTTGAATTTATCGACGGAGAACCGTGGTGACCCTCGCAGCCGGTCGCTATGCACCGTCACCTCGATCGTCACTGGTGTCGGCGTTCAATGTGCAGTTGAACGTTATCGGCGCACTGATCATGCGAGAACTTCACACTCGATTTGGTCGTGACAATATCGGATATTTGTGGGTATTTGCAGAGCCAATGCTTCTGGCTGTGGCTGTGGCAATCATTCATGCCTACAGAAAATCCAGCGATAGTAGCATTTCTATGGTCGCTGTTGCTTTGTGCGGCTATCTTACTTTCATATTGTTTCGGGCGATCGTTCTTCGAGCGGAGGGCACGCTCGAAAGTAATCGCCCGTTGTTGTACCATCGCATGGTGACTCTTCTCGACATGCTGTTAGCGCGGGCCGTGTTAGAATTGGCTTCGACGATCTTTGCGTTCTTCCTTTTGATGGGCGGCGCCATCGTGCTCGGCTTCGCAAGCTTGCCGGCAAGGCCGCTGTGGTTGCTGACGGGTTTATTGATGATGACTTGGCTTGCTTTTGGGCTTTCCATGATCGTCTGTGTGGCTTCCCATGTCAGCCGAGCTTTTCCGCGCCTGCTACATGCGGGAATGTATCTGTCATTGCCCATATCCGGCGCGTTTTTCTTGATGCGCTGGGTGCCGAGTTCGTTTCGGAGTGCAGTCGAGTGGGTGCCTCTGGTGCAGATCGAAGAACTGGTCAGATATGGCCAATTTGCCGATCTGGATGACCGGTTCGTCCATTTGCCCTTTTTGGTGGCGCTCTGCATGGGTTTGACATTCGTCGGACTACTGGCTTTGCGCGCCATCCGCCCGCACATTCACCTTGAATAGGCAGGAATGTTGTTGGGAACAGCCGCCTCATTTGGATTTATCTGATGGATACTCAGGTTTACGATCGACTGGATATAGCCGAAAGGCGTGCCGCCCGGAAAACATGGATGGTGCGCGGCAAAGCGATCTTCGCGCGCCATTGGGGCTTGCTGGGTTTCGTAGTGTTGCCGACGCTTGTCGCGTCGATCTACCTGTTTGCCTTCGCAAGCAACCAATACGTGTCCGAGGCGCACTTTATCGTTCGCAATTCCCAGCAGACCATGACCCCGCCGACCGGCATTGGTCAACTCTTTGGTCTCGGAGCGGCCGCGCAGAGCCAAACAGACTCGTTTAGCGTTGCAGATTATCTCCAGTCCAACGACGCCGTTTCGGCTCTCAATGCAAAGCTCAACATCGTAAATATGTTCGGTCGGCCTGATGTTGATTTCCTTTCCCGCTTGACGCCCCACGATCCGGCGCCAGAAACTCTATTGAGATACTATCGTCGGCAAGTACGCATCGTCCCCAACGAGGATACCGGCGAGATCGTGATGACCGTTCGGGCGTTCCAACCCGCAGACGCTCGATCGATCGCAGAGACCCTCCTTCAACTCGGCGAGTCAAGAGTGAACGATTTCAATGCCCGGGCCGACCAGGAAGCGTTGCGGGTGACCGATCGCGAGGTCGCTGAGGCGCAGGTCCAGCTGGCGAATATCCAGGCGCAGCTGACCCAGTTCCGTTCGTCCAGGGGTGATATCGATCCTGTGAAGACCTCCGGCGCCCAGCTGCTGCTTGTCAGTCGCCTGCAGGAGGAGCTGGCGGATGCAGAATCCAGGCAGGCGAGTATGATGCGGTTCATATCGCCCAGCAGCCCCCAAGCGATCGCCGCCGCTTCGCGGATTCGAGCCTTGAAAGCCCAGATCAGTGCTGAATCTGCGCGGCTGAGCAGCAATGGAGGCGGTATGGCGCCAAAACTGGCCGGCTATGAAGGGCTGCTGCTGCAGCAGGACCTGGCCGCGAAGCGCTATGCCGTGGCCTCGGCGGCAGCCGCGACTGCCCGTGAAGAGGCGCGTAAGCAGCGTCTGTTTATCGTGCGTGTGGTCGAGCCGAATTTGCCGGTGAAATCGCTTTATCCGCGCCGCCTCGTGACCATCGGTACGCTTCTCGCGGGGCTATTGGTGGCCTATGGCATCGGATGGCTTCTGCTCGCGGGCGTCCGCGAACACGCCGACTGAATCGGATCGATCCTGCCTGGTTTGCGTGAGCGGATGCATGTCGCGCCATTGACGCACCGGTCGGCTGGGCCATGTTTCGATCGAGGGGACGCATTATGCGAGCGTCATCGCCCCGTTGCGATTGGCATGACGGGCGCAACGGGTCCGCTCGCAGTTAAGCAACTGGACGCCGCCAGCTGATTGTGTCCGGATATCCGATGCTTACGAGGGGCGCGCTGATTCGATCAGAGAGCAGTTGTGCATTGTCACATTGCGTTCTAATTTGGGCTGATTGCACAATCTAATAATGCTAGTCGGAAATATGCCGACATAGTTTGGCGGGTCAGGTGAGCGGTCGGCATTTATCAGATATGAAGAAGAATGAAGTCGTCAAAAGAAATACTGGTCGAGTTATAATATTTATTCATATTCCAAAAACTGGTGGAACCAGCGTTTCTGATACCTTAGCTCGCCGGTATGGCCCGGGTAGAGTTTTTGATTTTGCTGATCATTTGAGTCGCGAGGGCGTAGAGGGGCTTCGCTCTGAGCTTTCCAACGGCGGATTTCTTTACGGCCACCCTGGACACGACCTGGCGTCAGCCCTCCAGCCTGGTGATTTTGTGATGACGTTCTTGCGCAATCCCGCCGATCAAGCCGCTTCTAACTATCTTCATTTGACCGAGGATCCGGCCAATCCATTGCGTGAAGCCGCGATTTCCCTTGGCTTTTCGGAATTCCTTCGGCGCAACTGGCACTATGCTGCATTCCAGACAGGCACGCTCGGCGTGTCCCTAACGAAGCCCGGCGTGGGTAGTCAGCGGGAGTTCGAGGCTTTGATCGGGAAGGTGCTGGGTTTCCTCGACGATATTGCTTTCGTCGGGGTTTTGGATCGCCTGGACGAGAGTTGCGCTGTGCTTTCGCGCATGCTGGACCTGCCAGACCTCAAAGATCTGCCGGTGCTCAACGCGAGCAGTGTTCGCGGGGTTCGGCAAGAGCAGCTTGATGAGCTGAAGGCGGAATATTCTGCGCTGAAGTCAGACCCGACGATCGGTCACCTGTTGGCGCTCGAGGACGCGGTCTACCACAAGGCCGGCAACTTATTGTCGCGAAAAATGGATTTGTATTTTCCGGATGGGCTGGCCGCCGACCCGCGTGGCGTCGCCCCAGGCTCGGCGATCGTCGTGCCGGCGTCGAAATTCTTCAGTGAAATCGGCGTCCGGCACGACGACCACCTGGAAGTCGGTCTGGATGGGATCAGCATGCACGTGATCTATGGTCCATATCAAAGACTGCCTAAGGGCGTCTACAGCGTGGAGTTCTTGTTCGAGGTCGACGATCGGATCCCGACCATGTCGGAACGGATCGAGTTGGATGTTGTCGCGGGAACGGACAGTCGGCTGGCGGCGCGGCTCTTGGTGGGACCTGGTCCGCTTTCGAGAGAGCTTAGAACGCTCACCTTCATGAACACGTTCCGCGAAGAGGTTCTGGAGTATCGCATCGGCGTTGCGGGCTTTGCCGACGCGACCATGAAATTCAAAGGCGTAGAAATCACGCCCTTGTGCTGACTATCGCGCCGACGGCGGCTTCGCCGGGATCTGGGTCAAAAGAGGTGCCAATCCGCGCCGACAAGCCCGAGGTCGTGGACTGTGAACCCGCTGAAACCCACGCCTTGGTTAGACGTCCAAATATGCACATCACCGCTTGAGCTTCGAAGCGCAATGTCGGCCTTGCGGTCGCCATTGTAGTCCCCGACACCTATGATGCTCCAACCGGCGCCTGCAAAGCCAATTTCGGTGTCTGAAGTACCTGCAAAGCCCGACCCGGCCAGGGACTGCCAGGTGATCATTTCGCCGGATGTATTGATCCACAGGATGTCGGCTTTGCCGTCACCGTTGAAGTCGCCTACGCCCTCGATCGTCCAACCTGAGCCGACAACCCCGAGGTCGAGATGCGAGAAGCCCGATCCAGACCCGGTGTTGTTCAGCCAGAGTTGAACATCCCCCTCAGTGGTGCGCCAGAGAATGTCGGACCTGCCATCTCCGGAAAAATCCCCAATTCCGTGGATTTGATAGTTCGAGGCGACCGTAGCGAAAGCCTGGTTGGTGAAGCCAGTGAAGCTTGCACCGGGATTGGAAACCCATCCGATCAACTGCCCGGCGGTGTTGAGCCAAAGGACGTCGGCTTTGCCGTCACCATTGAAGTCCCCAACGGCTTCGATCGTCCAATTGCTTCCGATCGTGCCTAGATCGATATCGTGTGAGCCGGTGAAGCCAGAACCCGAATTCGATTCCCAGAGGACGACTTGTCCGGCGCTGTTACGCCAGAGCAAATCGGCCTTGGCGTCCTGATTAAAGTCGCCGACGCCCTGAATTGTCCAATTCAGCCCTATCTGGCCGAGGTTATGGTTCTGAATATTCGGAAGATTGACCCCAGTCTGCGACAGCCCCAGCTCCACGGTCCCGTCTCCGGTCCGCCACAGCAAGTCCGAAAGCCCGAAGCCACTGAAATCTTCCGAGGCGCCCCAATTCACATTGAAGCCAAGCAGGTTTAATTCCTGCAGGTCCGTCAGACTGAGGTTCTCCTGTTGGGCTGAAGGGGTGAATGCGCCGAAGGCGTCGCCGCTGACTGCGTTGCCCCAATCGCCGGCGTCGCCGCCGTTGCTCGGATCGTTGTAGGGCAGCAGCATGGTGTGGCCATCGACCGAAAAATATCCGGCCGTATTTGACAACTGATGGACGCCCGAGGACGAGTACCTGAACATGTCCATCTCGCTGTACAGCGTGTACCCCTCGAATTTTCCAGTGCCCAGGTCGCTGGTACGGCCAAGGGCCTCGGTGATCTCGTGCACGAGGACGCCGATGGCGTCGTAGGAGCCTGAAACGACACGCGCGTTCGGATCGTAAGTGAAGGAGGCGCTGCTGCTCAGCGAGACAAAGCCATCTACCGGATCCGTATAGCCCGGCTCGGAGCCCAGGCCGTAAACAGCCGCCTGGGCGTCGGTAACCCAAAAGCGCCCGCCATTGGTCGGGTCCGTCGCGGGTAGCGCAGAGAGCGAAAGAACGGCCGGCTCTGATTTGGCGGCGGTCGTCAGCAATTGAACCAGGGACGAATAGGATTCGATATTGCCGTTGTTGCTGCTTTCGCCTAGCGCGTCAGAAGCGAGATTTTGTCCGTCGATTTGGCCGAAGCCAAACATGATCGGTACGGTAACGGGGTTTAAAACAAGATGATCTATATAGTTTACGGCGTACTGTACTGCCGTCTTGAATCCGGCCGGAGCTGAGTTCGCACTGGAATCGTACTCTATTACAATATTCATGAATGAATACCCTGGGGCTGAGTCCTTTGACCACAGTATCCTAATTCGGCTTATCGCGATGCTGGCGCGTTCACCGGCGTGACAGCCTAGCTCGCCTTGTTTAACAAGAGGACAAGCCCCCTAAGGATTCCTGCGCGCCAACCCATTCGGCAGGTGGCACGGGACGCCCGGTTTATGGCTATTCAAACAGCCAGGCCTGGCAGCCTGGGTAGTCGTTCCAGAGGCGCCGCGCCGCGCCACCCATCTCGCGCCAAGCAAGATCGAAGGACTCGCGGCTATAGTGGCTGATGTGGCCATTGTCCGGTCCGAGGTACCACCAGTTCCGGTCGCACGCCTTGGGGTCCCATTGGGCTGTTTGAAAAGCGAATGCTCCGGGCGACTTCAGGTGAGCCCTTATGTGGTTGAACGTGCCGCGCGGGTCTGGCAGATGCTCGATGACCTCGCACGATACGATCATATCGAACTTTCGGTCGCCCAGATCGGGGAGGAACCACTCTCGGCCAAATTTGGGTTGGATAATGTCGGTCCCCCACGCGTTCATGCCGAGTGATTCGCGCGCAATCTTTACAAAGCCGCCGCCACCGCAGCCGAAATCAAGAATTTCCAGTCTATCTCCACGCTTGTGAAGGAGTTCATTTGCCATGACCACGAGGCGAAGTGTTTCTCCGACGCGCCCGTATAGGTCTGGATCTTGATGGTTCCAATATTCGTCGTCATATATTTCGGTGTGATTGTCCCCGTCGAGTGCTGGCGTAAAGCAAAAGATACATTTTTTGCATTGATAGTACCAGCAATTGTCCGGCGCATCGGGTATTGGGTGTCCAGTTTTTTTCGATTTTGGTAGCCCAAAAATTTTTTTAGCTTCACTGCCGCACATCTTGCACGGCAGCATATCTGGTACTGTATTTGCGTTCATGTTTGCCTTCTGAGAAAGGGTCGAGATCAGGCTTCGCAGTGAGGTCATTCCAAACCCTCCTATCGGGACCATACCATGTCGCGCCGCATATCATGGCTGCGCATCAAGAATGAACGACGGCGCGTTCCGGATGCGGTTCGGGCCCCCGGGGGGCGTCGAGTTGTGCGCTCGAACGCTCTGGAGCAAGCATCAGGGCTCGCTCGACGGCCGAAAGGATTTCCTGGCTCCTGATGCTAGCCATGCACACGCTGTCGAAGTTGCCGCTAATCTGGCAAATTTCGTCCTCATTACGCCAGCAGGGGCGGCACACCAACCCTGGAGCTTCGACAGGCACCACGTTCGTGAGGTGGGTTGACCTGACCTTGGCCGAAGTTGGCCCGAAAATGCCCACGGTTGGAACGCCAAAGCCACCTGCAAAGTGAAACAGCGCGGTGTCGACGCTGATAAATGTATCGCACGCGGCCACTGCGGCGATGGCGGCGTCGAGTGGCTTGGAAAACCAGCCGACGATGTTCGGAGAATCCGGAATCGGCGTGGGCGTGGTATGGATCGCGATAACGAAGTAGCGGTCTGCAAGCTCGCGCAACAATTGACCCATCGCTGGGTAGTCGCGGTATTCTTCGCGCGAATGCAGCGCCACGCCGACAATCCTGCGGCCGGCTGGGGCTCGAAGTCTCAATTCGTCGCGAACAGCACGTTGCGCTTGGGAAAGCCGCCCTTGGATCGTTTGGCCGTAGCGGTTCAGTAGGTTAAGTTTCACTCCCATGCCCCTGGCGAAGAGTTCGACGCGCCCTCGCTTGATATTTGGCGTGCGACGCGACTCATAGCGGGCGGCAGGGCATGCGGTCAGGTTGCGCCAGCGGCGATACTGGGCGAGGTCGATGAAGCCGTCGCTGTCGATCAGATCGTAATGCGGGTCGCCTGCCAATGCCGGGTGAAACTTAGCCGGAATAGCGAAGGCTACACGCCGGTTGTAACGAAGAGCCAAAGCCCGCAAGCCGGGCGTCATCATAGCGATATCGCCCAAGCCACCCATGGCGCGCGTCACAAGGATCGCCGGCTCTTGATCGTTCGCTTCGCCGCGCAGCGGGCGTGGGGAGGGGGAATTGGCGCCCTCCAATTGTACGCGCAATGCGCGGTGGGGCAGCTTAATGGCTAGGAAGAGCAAGGCATCGGCGGAAATGAGGGCCGCTTGGGCCAGAACACGCCGCAGATAGCGCACCAGCCATAACCGGCGGCCTCTTCGCTGTCCTCGAAGGTGAAATCGCGCCGCTTTGGCTAGGATGGGGACGACCCAATGCTCTGTTTCGCTCGACGAGTCCAGTATCGCCAGGGCCTGATAGAATGTCTTAGTGAGGCCGAAGACGCGCCGCTGCGCGGATCCCGCCAAAAAAATCACCCGCGCGAAAGCCAAGCGCCTGACGTCTTCGATCTGGCCGCAGTTCATTCTGGCCGCCAAGTCCAGTTTGAGCGCCTCCAGCACCAACTTGAAATCGCCTTCGATGCGATATGGCCGCTCGGCCCAAGGCCCGACCGTAGCGGCAGCCTCTTCAGGGCGTCCCACGGACAAGAGCACGCGTGTTTTCAATAGGTCCAGGCGGACGATCTCGGATCCGTAGCTGCGCACGGCCGAAGCCTCAAAGCGATACAGCAGTTGGAAAAAGCGTTCTGTGGTAGCCGAATGGCGCGTCTCGAAATGCCGACGATTGATGGAAAATGTCGCGCTGAACAGATCGGTCATGGCCCGGCAATCGGTCGGCCTTGCGATGGGGTGACCTGCGTGATTGACGCCGATGGCAAGGAAGCGATCAAGGTTCATCTCGAGCTCCCGCAAATCCGGACGCGAGAGCGCATCGAGAATCTTGTCGGCCACATTCGACGCCTCGGCGCCTGGCGCTACCTGCAATTTACTTCTCCAAGTGCTGGGGCCGGTCAACTTCCCCGGGGGGCGGAATCAAGCTGCGTCGGAACTGGGAGCGGAGCGCGCGACCAGGTTCGTCGTTGAATGCCCCTTCGCGATGTCCACCAGTACAACCCGGCCCCCGCGGGCCTTGACCAATGCGGCGCCGACAACCCTGTCTTCTGTATAGTCGGCCCCTTTTATCAGAATGTCCGGTTCCAGGTCGGCGATGAGATCGTACGGCGTGTCCTCGCTGAACATCAGAACGATGTCGACAGGCTCCAATGCAGCCATGACCTCAAGGCGCGCATTCTCATTTTGGATCGGGCGCGAAGGCCCCTTGTTCAGGCGCTGCACCGAGGAATCGGAGTTTATGGCCACAATGAGCTTGTCGCAGTGGCGCTTGGCCTCACGCAATAGGCGCACGTGCCCTGGGTGAATTAGGTCGAAGCAGCCATTGGTGAACCCGACCTTAACTCCCTCCTCGCGCCATCGGGCGCGTTGCTCGATCACCCTCTTGAGCGGAAGTCGCTTAGCACAACCGCTATCCGTCCCATGTTCTGTACCGAGTAGGGCAAGACGCAGTTCCTCTGGGCTAACCAAGGACGTCCCGCTCTTGCTTACAGCGACGCCGGCGGCGACGTTGGAAAGGTGGGCGGCAGCCGTCATGTCAGCCCCGCTGGCCAAGGCTAGGGCCAGTGTGGCGACGACCGTATCGCCAGCGCCGGATACGTCGCGGATGGTCTTTGCTCGGGCCATGTCGCGCCAAGCTTCGAGACCGGGGCGATACAGGGAGACGCCCTGCTCAGAACGCGTAAGCAGGACGGTGGCGCCCGTCTGTTCGATGGCGATCTCCGCGGCTCTGGCGGCCCCCTGCTCGTCGTCGCACGCCACTCCTGTTGAAAGGGACAATTCGCCGCGGTTCGGGGTTATCACCGTAGCCCCGCGATAGGCCCGCAAATCGCGCCTCTTCGGATCGACTATCACGGGCTTGCGCCCGCTGTCCGCGGCCTTGAATACGGCCGACAACACCGCGTCCGAAACGACGCCCTTGGCATAGTCCGAAACGACTATCGCGTCGGCATCGTGGATGGCCGCCTCGACGGTGCGTATCAATTCGGCTTCGCACTTCGAAGACAGCCCGATCTTTTCGCGATCCGCACGCAGCAGATGCCGGTCGCCGGCCAAATAGCGGGTCTTTACAGTCGTCGGGGCCTCGCAGTCCTCTACCAAGCGAAGGCCGAGGCCACCTCCAGTTTGATCCGCCAGGCGTCGAATGATCTGAGCGTCATCGTCGACACCGACCCGGCCAATCAGGATCGCCTTGCCGCCCAGCTCGGCGATGTTGGCGGCGACGTTTGCTGCGCCGCCCAGCAGCCAGCGGTCATCCTCGACGCGCAATACGAGCGCCGGCGCTTCGGGCGAGACCCGATCGGCGCGGCCATAGACAAAGCGGTCCAGCATGACATCGCCAATCACGACCAGTACGCGATCTGAGAAGCGATCGATCAAGGCCATATTCCTTTTGAAAAACTCACCGACAACTGTGGCGCATCCGTAGCTTTAGGACCATCACATACGAAGCGGGACATGGAAAATCTATGTCAAAGCCATCGCTTGGCTCGCATAATGGGCATCGATCGCCTCGTCGATGGTGTCGAAGAACCTGATCCGTCCGTCCAATATCGTGGCCCCTGTATCGCAGTAGGTGCGGAGTGTCTCGGGCGAATGTGACACCATTATCAGCGTCCCTCGCTCCTTGCGTTCGCGCAACGCGTGGGTGCATCGTTCCTGAAAGGTCACATCCCCAACAGATGTAATCTCATCTACTAGATAGCAGTCAAAGTTGATCGCCAATGAAACACCGAAGGCAAGCCTCGCTCTCATGCCAGATGAATAGGTATTTATGGGCATTTTCATATAGTCGCCGAGCCTCGCGAAATCTTCCACTTCGTCGATCAAGTCTGAATAATGTTTGCCATATATTCTCGCGACAAAGCGAAGATTATCTGCACCGGTCAGGGTGGTGTGAAATGCACTCGCATGGCCCAGCGGCCATGAGATCGACATGCCCCGCCGGATGAGGCCCGACGTCGGGTATTCGACGCCGGCCATCATTCTGAGAAGCGTGGATTTGCCCGCGCCGTTGGCGCCGCAGATGCCCAGGGCGGTTCCTCGGTCGATCGTGAATGAGGCGTTCCGCAGCGTGTGTCGCTCCCCGGAGCGCGTATGGTAGACCTTGCTGACGTTTTCAAAGCGGATCATTTGGCTCGGTGACCGAAGGTATTAGGTGGTGGTGATTCAGCGGCGTTCGTTTGGACCTCGGCTCATGATCGACGGCCGCTTAGCTTATCCGAACCACGTGAGCACGGGTGTTGCAAGCTATGCCGAAGCGCTCGTGGTGGCAGCGGCAGCGAGCGGCCGACCCGTCGAGCTGCTAATCGAACGACCTGAATATCTTGCGCGACGGCCAAGCGGGTTTGACCTGGGTAAGGTTGCCGCCGCCACCGGTTGGTTCAGCCCGCTGTTGAAGAAGGCGGGCGTGGATGGCGCGCCCTCTATCGTAGCTGGAGCCTGGGCCTGGCCCGACATATTTCGCAGGGCCCATGTCCACTTCACAGCCCAGCGGCGCTTCATGCGGATCAAATGCCCCAACCCGCCTCAAATCATGCATTGGACATATCCATTACCGATAGTCATGGTTGGCGCTAAAAACGTCTATACCGTGCATGACCTGATTCCGCTGCGAAATCCCGACTTAGGCGTGGTTTCGCCCAAGCGGCACGCCGCGATCATCAAGCAAATGGCTTTTCACGCGGATCATATTGTCACCATTTCAGAACACTCGCGGCGCGAAATCGTCGATCATCTGGGGTGTTCGCCAGACTTTGTCACCAATACCTATCAGTGCGTTCTGACCGAGGCCGCCGCAGGCGCCGAGCGGGTTCGGGGCCTGGGTCTACGTCCGGGAAATTATTTCCTATTCTGCGATTCCGGCGAAGCCCGCAAGAATGGCGAACGCGTCGTAGAGGCCTTCTATCGCAGCAAGGTTTCGCGCCCGCTCGTCATTGTCTCGCCTGGATCCGCCGACCAACGGGGAGATCCGAAAGGCGGCGGCATACGTAGGTTGTCGCCTCAGCCTCGCGATGTTTTGCTCGCCCTGATTCGCGAAGCGACTGGGCTGATCATGCCATCCCTGGCCGAAGGATTCGGATTGCCAGTCGCTGAGGCCTTCGCACTAGGCGTGCCGGTCCTTTCGTCCGATGACGGCGCCCTCGCAGAGATTTCCGCCGCAGCCGCGCTTGAAGTTGATCCCACCGACATCGACGCCATCGCCGGGGGGTTCGCCCGTCTGGATGGGGATGAAGAACTGCGTCGGAGGCTTGTGGCGGCGGGAGCATTGCGGGCGGCCAAATTCTCGGTACCAGCCTATGCGGGCCGCCTTCGCAGTCTTTACGATCGGTTAACCCCCTTCGAACAGCCTTAAGGCGCGGACCCAAAATAGCCCTCTCGACATTCGCGAGGCGTCGGATATGCAGCGCCGTACAACCCAGCCGTAGGCGAGAACAGATCGTGCTGCTTCAGCGTTCAATCCCCGGCCAGGCCGGAAACGTCGTAAACCAAGCCAAGTGGATTATTGCCAGTTTCATGCTGCTCGCCCTCGGCGCCTGCAGCACCCTGCCGTCGAGTGGCCCTGAGGCCCGGGACGTCGTACGTGCAGGCCAAGGAGCGGAAAGCGCGTATCGTATCGTCGACCTGGACAGGTCTCAGCCCGTGGAGAACAAGCCGGTTGCCGAAGCGGTTCCGCTCTTAGGCGGGGCGAACGCTGGCGCGACGCCGCCGGCTGGATGGAACCGGATCCAGATCGGCGACACCTTGCAGATCTCGATCTACGAAATTGGAGCGGCGCTTTTTGGATCTGGTGGGGTCGGCGGGGGCGCCGGCTCCAGCCTCGGCTCTATTGGGGCGAACGCTGCGGCCGGACTGCCGATGGCGAGCGATTCCGCGCCTGCAGCTAATGCTCAAAATCTGCCGCCTCTCCTTATTGGGCCGGATGGAGGCCTGGTCGTGCCGTATGTTGGGCGCATCAGGGCCGACGGAATGACGCCGGACGAGCTGGCTCGTGCGATTGAGTTGGGGCTGCGCGGAAAGTCTCAGAGTCCACAAGTGGTCGTGAGCATTCGCGATGACGTATCCAATGCCGTGATGATGCTCGGCGATATAAAGAACCCAGGGCGGAAACCTCTTGGAATTCAGCGTGAGCGTCTGCTGGATATGATCGCACTCTCTGGTGGGGTGACAAGCAGCAAGGCCGACTCTGTGGTTCGCCTGACTCGTGGCGGTACTTCAAGCGAGGTCCGGCTCACCGATGTCCAGAGCGGTGGCCGCAATGATGTTCTGCTGCAGCCGCAAGACAGGGTCGAACTTGTCTACAAGCCGAGATCTTTCACGGCCTTCGGTGCGACAGGCCGCGTGTCCGAAATTCCGATCCAGACCGAGACGCTGAGCTTGGCGGAAGCGCTGGCGCGAATGGGGGGGCCTTCTGAGCAGCAGGCTGATCCGACAGGTGTTTTCGTCTTTCGGGCCGGGCAGGCGGCGACCCCGCAGCCGGTGGTCTATCGATTGAATATGAAAGACCCGCGCAGCTATTTCGTCGCGCAGCGCTTTCAGGTGCACGATAAGGACTTGGTCCTGATCTCCAATGCGCGCGCGAACATGATCCTGAAGATGTTGAACATGATCGGTGTCGCGATCAATCCGATCATCGTTTCAAAGCAGCTGTCACAATAGGTCGCACCCGATAGGCGATCGTGTTGCACCACGGTCGGCGAATCGGCAAATCCGCTGGCTCCATAATGGCGCGGCTACCCTGGCCCGGAGCCCGCCGTGACTCGGGGCCAAAGGAATTCCGCCTTCAAAAGATGTGACTGGGTTGATCTTGGGCTTGAGGCGGAGCGCCGGATTGTCTTGACGCGATCTCCTGGCTTCTGAGGATCAGCGGTAAGCGCGGCTTTTCCCCCACCTTTCCCGGGCTGACGTGATCGCCGAGTCTGCCGGTTGAACGACTGTGCGGGCTTGGGGTGCTGATGATGCTTGGTGACGATGTGCTGATGATGCCTTCGGCGCGTCGGATCGAGGTGTTCACGGGATCTGGCCGTCGGCGCAAGTGGAACTCGGAGCTCAAGGCCCAGATCGTGGCCGAGAGCTATGCGACCTCGGTGGGTGACGCGGCGGCCCGGCACAGCCTTTCCAAGACGCAGATTTTCACTTGGCGGCGGGATGCGCAGCGAGCGGCCGAAGCTGCTGGGTTCGCGCGGGTGGAGGTGGACGACGCCGGCGCGGCCGCGGTCATGCAGCGCGGTTTGATCGAGGTTCGGCTGCGCGGCGCATCGGTCAGCATTGAGCCGGGGGCCGATCCGGCGATGGTGACGGCGATCCTGATGGCGCTGCGAGCGGCGCGGTGATTGGGCTCGGTTCGGGTGTCCGGGTTCTGGTGGCGACCAAGCCTGTTGATTTTCGCAAAGGAGCGGACAGTCTCGCTGCCTTGGCCAAGGAAGCGCTGGGCCAGGATCCTTTCTCGGGCACGGTGCTGGTGTTCCGCGCGCGGCGTGCGGACCGGATAAAGCTGGTGGTCTGGGACGGCACGGGGTTGGTGATGGTCTGGAAGGCCCTGGACGAGGGCTCTTTCAAGTGGCCGCCGGTCAGCGACGGGGTGATGCGGCTGTCGTCGGCGCAGCTGGCGGCTTTGCTCGACGGGCTGGATTGGACGCGGGTTCATCCGCCCCGGCGGGTGAGCCCAAAGGCCGTCCGATAGGGTGCGGCAAGATGACTCGGGTCTCACGCGGGGGCGCCTCAAGCGGCTGATTTTATGCTCTAATCGAAGGCATGGACGTCGCGCACGACACCCTTCCGGACGATGTAGGGACGCTGCAGGCGATGCTCCTGGCCGAGCGCGCCAGGCAGGCCGAACTGGTGGCCCAGATCGAAGAGAATAAGGCCCTCGAGGCCGAGCGCATCCGCCTGGAAGCCGAAGTCGAACGGCTGACAGCGCAGAACGAGCGCTACGAACACATCATCGCCCAGCTTCGCCGGCTGCAGTTCGGCAAGCGCTCCGAGCGGATGGACAAGGACCAATTGCAACTGGCCCTGGAGGATCTCCAGCAGGGGCTGGCCGAGATCGAGGGCGAGGAGGAAAAGGACGATCCGCAGCTGAAGACGCACCGCACGCGTCAGCGCCGCGAGCAGCGTCCCTCTCTGCCGCCGCACCTGCCCGAGGTGGAGGTGGTGGTCGAACCGGCCTCGACGATCTGCCCCTGCTGCGCCGGCGCCATGCATGTGATCGGCGAGGATGTCTCCCGCCGCCTGGATGTCGTGCCGGCGCAATATCAGGTCCTGGTCACCCGCCGGCCAAAATACGCCTGCCGGGCTTGTGAGGGCCAGGTGGTCCAGGCTCCGGCGCCGGCCCGGTTGATCGAGGGCGGGCTTCCGACCGAGCGGATGGTGGCTCAGGTCCTCGTCGCCAAGTACGCCGATCACACCCCGCTCTATCGCCAAGCCCAAGGCCTGGCCCGCCAGGGGATCGAGATCGACCGCTCGACCCTGGCCTTCTGGACTGGCTACGCGGCCGCCGAGCTGAAGCCAATCTGGACCCTGATGCGACAAGAACTGCTCAGGTCCAACAAGCTCTTCGTCGACGAGACCATAGCGCCGGTGCTCGATCCTGGCCGAGGGCGCACCAAGACCGGCTACTTCTGGGCCATCGCCCGGGACGACCGGGCCTGGGCGGGGCCGGATCCGCCGTGCGTGGTTTACACCTACGCCCCTGGTCGCGGCGCCGAGCATGCCATCGCCATGCTGGAAGAGTTCAGCGGCGTGCTGCAGACCGATGGCTATAGCGCCTACAAGACTCTGGCCGGCCGCAATCGTCAGGTGACGCTCGCCCACTGCTGGTCGCATCTGCGCCGCAAGTTCTTCGACCTGGCCAAGGGCGGCGCGGCGCACATCGCCACCGAAGCCCTTCGGCGCATCGCAGAACTATACGCCATCGAGGCTGATATCCGCGGCCAAGGCGCCGAGGCGCGCGCCGCCGCACGCCAGGACCGCAGCAGCCCGCTCATCGAAGATCTCAAAGCCTGGCTGGAAACTCAGCTCGCCAAACTTCCGGGCCGCTCGCCCGCGGCCGGGATTATCCGGTACGCGATGACCCACTGGGACGGCCTGACTGTCTTCCTCGCTGACGGACGCGTCGAGCTGGACACCAACCCGGTCGAGCGGACGATGCGCCCCATCGCATTAAATCGGAAAAATGCGCTCTTCGCCGGCTCCGACGAGGGCGCACACCACTGGGCAGTCCTGGCCACCCTGGTGGAAAACTGCAAACTCCACGGCGTCAATCCGACCGCCTATCTAACCGATGTCCTCACCCGCCTGGTGAACGGACATCTGCAGAGCCGCCTCACAGAGCTCACCCCCTGGGGTTGGAAAGCCCTCCTGCAAAACTGACATCCGTCAATCACCCTTCAAAGGGTGGCTGCACTCCGCTTACGATCAGCGACGGCGCAAATACAGTACAAGAATGGCCGAGCGCACGCGGAAAGCTTGCTTGATCGATCCTAGTAAATCTGCACCCAACTCGCCCCAGTCCAGCATCGGCCGTGACTGGAAAGCGTGTTGTGATAGCACGTACCTGGCTGCGGCGACGTCGGATCGGAATTTCGTTGCCCGAGATAAATCGGCATCGGGGCGTTATCGTGGCCGATCCCGCCCGTGATGTTTACGCTGCCCCGGGTTTGATTGAGCACTTCCCCTTGGAGATTGCCGCTGAAGTTGATGCCGGTGAGCGCTACGTTGGTCGCTCCGGGGTCCACCACGACGCCATAGGAAGCATTCGCCGGGTCGCCGAATTCATATGCGATCTTGCCGCCGGTGACGTCGATATCGACAGCGTTGGGGCCCAGCTCGACCTGAGGATAGGCGCTACGGCCCTCTTTCGATGCGCTGTGAACGTTGACGCCAGTGATGTGGACGTCCCGGGCATTGATGTTCATCGCCCGCTGCTGACAATTCCCGACACGGCCCCCGGTGACGAATATATTGCGCGTGACGCTGGCGCCCAGGTCGGGGTTGACGATGAAACAGTCAGTGTCGGCGCCGCCTTGACCAGGCGAACCGCTCGTATTGCTGAGGTCGCTGTTGGTGAAATGGAATTCCGCGCCACCGTCGATCTGTACGCTAACCAGCGTAGCGCCATCGACTTCGAGATCGTTTGCGAACACGAAGGCGGGGAAATGACTTGTGCTTCGGGCGGTATTTCTGACCCAGAGCGCATGGCGTGCGCCGAGAATGCTAACGCCGTTCAGCCTGAGGGTCTGAACCATGCCGTCCAAGATCAATCCGTCGGCTCCACTGTAGAGCGCATTGATCACACCATCGTTGAGGATCAATACGTCGCTTCTTCGTGTGTCGTTGGCCGGCGAAGTCCATAGAAGCCCATAGTCGCCCTTAACACCCTGGATGACGAAGTGCTCGAGCACGACGTTGTTGCTCCAGGTGTCGCTGACGCTGTTGAAGCACGGGCCCAGCGCAAATCTCGAGATCAGCAGATTCGCAGCGCCGTCAATATCGATGCACGCCCCACCGACGCGCGACGGCGCGACCACATAAACGCCTTCTATCGTTGTGTTGTAGACTTGCTTGGATTGGCCGCCAATTCTGATGCAGTCGGCGCCACTTGAGCCCACGCAGCGAATGAATGTGCCGCCGACGCCCTTGCCGACAAGGTGGGTCGACGACTGAGTGACGTTCAGCGTTCCAGATATGATGCAAGTTCTTCCGGGAAGCGCGACAAGTCCGCCTTTGGCGAGCGCGGCGTTTATCTCGTCCGTGTCGTCGCCGCCTGTGCACGCCGAGCCGGATAGGTTGGTGCCTGAAGCGCCCAATAATACGGCGCCAAGGTCGGATATGGTCGCCACCCGGCTTGGTGCGCCACCCCCCTGAGCGCCCTGTTGCAGATTGATCTGTTCCGCTCCCGTGAGTGCGGGCGCGCGAGACGCTGTTCCGGTCGCCGAAGTTTGGGCGTTGGCGAATGAAGCTGCTGCGAGGCAGGCCGCCACGATAGGAGTTGCAAGCCTGCGCATATCAGTCTCCTCGAGCAGGGTGCTGCGCCTCCAAGCCAGAACGCAAAAAAGCGGTTGAGGTTGCGGATCCCGTCGGCGCACGTCCAGGCTTCTCCGAACCTCGAGCCCTGTCAATGTCAGCGATATGGATCTGCGTTGTTCAGATAATTCTTGCAGTAATCATAAATTCCATCTTCCAGTGACGTGGAATTTCCACTATATCCTGCTTGGTAAAGCTTTTCCATTCTGGCTTGTGTAAAGTACTGATACTTATCCCGAATGGATACTGGCATGTCGGTGTAGACTATATCAGGAATTTTTCCAGCTGCTTTAAAGGCAGCTTCGGCAAGGGCGACGAAAGTCCTGGAGGTGCCGGATCCTAAATTATATATCCCGTTAACCTCTGGCGTATTAATAAGCCATCTAATGACGCTAACAGCATCTCTGACGTAGACGAAATCCCTCAATTGCCCTCCATCTGGATATTCGCTTCGATAGCTCTTGAAAAGTTTTACTTGCACATTGTTTTGTATATTTGGCCAGATTTGAGACGCGATGGAGCGCATGCTTCGCTTGTGCTCCTCGTTTGGTCCGTAGACATTGAAAAACTTCAAGCCGACCCATTGTGCTGGGTGCCTGCCGGCTGCCGCTTCCCGAGCGGCGAAAGTGTCGAACAGCGCCTTCGACCAGCCATAGGCGTTCAACGGGCGCAGGGCGGCCAGGCTATCAGGATCGTCGCGATCGACGAAACCAAGCGATCCGTCCCCATAGGTCGCCGCCGACGAGGCATAGATGAAGCGCTGACGGTGTTCGGCGCACCAGCGGAAAAGGTCGCGCGAGAGTCCGAAGTTGGTATGAATTATGTGATCGGCATCGGGTTCGGTTGTGGACGAGATGGCTCCCATATGAACGACCGCCAAAAGTCGATCTGCGTTGCGATAGAGCCAAGGAAAGATCTCATGCGGCGCCACAAAATCCACGATGGGGTGCTTTGCAATGTTTCGCCATTTTCCATCGTCGGCATTTCGTAGGCGATCGCATACCGCGACCTCGAAATTATTGTCGCCAGCAAGGTCGGCGACGATGTTGGAACCGATGAATCCGGCGCCACCCGTAACCAGGACGAGCCTTCGTGTCATAATATATCTCGGCGTTGTCAGTGAATGTCGTTTGGGCCGCGTCCAACCTTGCTCAGTTGAACCGTGCTTGGATTGGTTCTCAAGTGATTTCGGAAGCGGCGGAACCGCAATTGAGCGCGTTACGATTTCAATAGTGTCTCTAACTGGCCACGGCCGCTGCCCATGTCGACCGCACGAATGGTGACGGCGGGCATCACGGCGTCGAGCGGCGAGAAAAATCGAGAACTTCGGCGGTATAACGTTCAGTCACCTCCGCAAAGGGCCGATGCCGCTCGTCGAACAGAATGGCCTGATGGCGAAACAGGAACGGGGAAGGCCTTAGAAATCGTCCGGCTGACGATCCTTCCGCTTCGGCGGGTCTAGTTTCCCAACCATTGGCCAGGGGCGACCACAGCCGCTCTGCGGACAAGGTCTGGCGTTGGGGGCGCAGCGGCTGCACCACGCGGCCGAAGGGTATGTCGGTGGTGTCCAAGAGGCGGTTCATATCTGGTGTCAGGCGTGAAGGCACGTACCAGTTGTCGGCGTCCGACAGCACATGGCCGCCGCAGCTCAGCTGGACGTGGCGATAGCGTACCGGTTCATCAGGTCCAATTTGAAGGCGGGCGCGCTGCTCGGCGCTGATGGGCTTGTCCGGACCGGGGACGCGCTGGGCGACCACACGGGCCGGATCGGCCATGTGGTGGTCCGCGCACCAGGCCTCGAGTGTCCGGGTGGCGCTATGGCTGGCGAGCAGGGCGCCATTCAATCGTTCCATCACCGCGAGGGCCTCCAGACGACCCTGAAAGGTGTCCGGCCAGGGCGACGGCGCTCCGGCGAAGGCCGGGAAAGGGAGACTGAGGCTCAAGGCGGCCAGGCCGCCGATCGCCTTGCGTCCGAGATCAGTCTTGCCCGCCGGGCGCGGGTGGGAAGGGTCATGGCCAAGATGAGGGACGCCGAGAGGCGAGTGGCTCTTCCTACAAAGCATGGGATCTGGATTTGCCCCCGACTCTTGATGCGGGCCCTTATGGACCGCGGCTAATCTCGTCGCAATTGCGCCTGCGGCTACTTGAAGTCGGTGCCCAGGGTGTCGTGCCGGTCTGGCCGCGGCGCCGGTGGCGGCGGGTTGATCTGCCTGACGGTCGGCAGTTTGAGGTGAGGGGGCCGCTTTGTCGTTGCTTTCGCAGGGGCTTGGGTCGGCAGGTATCCCTGTTCGACCTCGTACCAGGCCATCTGGGTGCGCCAGCCCTGGGCCTTTCCGGCCGAGGCTATCCAATCGGGCGAGATGGCTTGGGCGGACGCCGAAGGCGCAGGGCCTGGGCGCAGGCCCACCAGATCGAACGGCGGCTTGCCGTGGATCACCAGCATGCCCTTGAGGCCCCGCGTCTTCTCGCAAAGGCTGATCCTCAGGCCCTGCGGGCCGAGGTCCTCGAACTTGTAACCCCGGGGGCGAGACGTCGCCGCCTTCGCCTTGAAATCGGCCAGGCTCGTGAAGACGGGGCTGACGGCGCCGGTCTCGTCCAGGCGCAGAAGCGAGACGTCTTCGCCGGGGCCGGGCGGCGGCGCCCGAAGGTTCAGCACCGCCACGCCCTGGTGAGGATCGTTCTGGCAGATGGGATCCGGCAACAGGTGGAACAGGTTGGCCTGAGGTCTCAGCCAGGTCGCTTCGGAGGATGTCGCGTGCAGCCGGGCGAAGGCCGTTACGGCGGCGCAGGCGGTGGGAGGCAGGGCGTGTACGAGCGAATGGTCGGTCGCGGCGACATGCGCGCCAGCCTTTTCCATGGCCTGGGTCAGCTGGCCGGCGGCAGCGGCCGGATCGCCTGCGGCGCCGCTGAGTTCGATGTGCAAGCCGTCGGCCCCTCGCGACATGCGGTCGTTCAACCAGGCGCAGCTGGCCGAGCGAAGGGCGGAATCCAGCACCGCCTCGGGCGCGATGGTCGGGGCGGACGCGGGTGGCGGCGGCCGGCGCGCCAGCCAGGACATGAGGCTGGTCGCTCCGAGGCCGAAGGCGGCGAGGATCCCGAGCGCGCCGACCGTCGCGCCGATCAGGGCCGAGCGCGAGGTGCGGGCAGGGGGCGAGGCAGGCAGCGCCGGCGCTTGCGGCAGGGTTCCGTCGAGCGCGTTGATCACCTGGTCCATAGAGCGCAGGCGGCGCTGGGGATCGGGCTCCAGCATGCGCTGGAACACCGCTCGCAACTCCTCGGGCAAGGGCGATAGGTCCGGCCCTGCCCGCCGGCGATCGACCGCTTCTGCCGGGGTCAGGCCCATATCCAGGCTGCCGCCGGCCGCCAGGGCCAGGATCACCAGGCCCAGGCTGTAGACATCGGTCCAGGGGCCGACCTCGCGGCCGAAATCGCCGAGCTGTTCGGGCGCCACATAGCCGAGCTTTCCGGCGAAGGCCTCGCCCAACAGCGTGCCTTGGGGGGTGGAGCCGTCCTGGGCGATGCCGAAGTCGATAATCTTGGCCGCCTCGAGCTTGCCGCCGGGCAGGAGGATGTTGTCGGGCGAGATGTCGCGGTGAACGGCGCCCAGTTCATGCGCGGCGCGCAGCCCGTCGGCGAGGCGGCGGGTCAGCGCCCGAAGCTCGGCCTCGCTCGGCAGGAATTCGCCGATCAATTCGTCCAGTCCGTCCCCATCGACGAATTCAGTGACGATGTAGAGCACGCCGAGGTCCGGTTCCTGGGCAAGGACGCGGTACTGCACGAGCGCGGGATGGGTCAGGCGGGTGAGGGTGCGCGCCTCCTTCCTGAACATCGCATCGATCTTGGGATCTTGCGCCAGGTGCGGAAGGATCACCTTGATGGCCACCCGCTCGTCGGTGTTGATGTTGACGCCTTCGTAGACCTCGCCCATGCCGCCCTGGGCGAGGAAGCGCCGCACCTGATAGATGTGATTAAGCACCGAACCGACCGTCACTCGGCCTTGAGGCTCGCTGCGCCGCTCGCTTACGCCCGACGCGCTGGTCGGCCGCAGCGAGGCGATCGCCGCCGCATCCGAACCGGTTCGCGCATCAGGGGTGGTGGACTGCGGCAATATAAAGCCTCTCCGGGGGCTGCCATAACCAGCTTACCACGACCGATAGCACGCCGTCGCAGAGGTTCGCACGTCCCGCTTGATGGCTAAGCTGCGCTGTAACTGTAAAACTTAGCGGCTTTTTATCCGAAACCGGGGCAAGCGCATTGCGGGATCGACGGAAGACCGTGTTAGAGGCCGTTAAAGCGCAGCGGTTGGGCGGGTCGTGAACGTCATGCTAGATCTTGCGCCGATCAGTGGCGTCCGGGTTGAGGGACAGATGACGTCGAAGCGTGACGCCGGGCTCCAGCCTGTCGGCCTCATCCTGGCTGTGATCCTGGCCGCGTGGATAGCGCCCGGACCAGCCTCAGCCGCGGGGGCGACCACGGCGCGCGGCCTGCCGGTCATGGGGGCTGTCGACACGCCCGCGGCGAAGGCCGATCAGGTCGAACGGGACAGAATCGCCGGCGTTGCGGCTTTCGAGCATGGCGATTTCGCCTTGGCCACGCTGTTTTTCAAGCGCGTGCGCCAACTGGACCCGGCCAATGACGAAGGCATGTTCCTGCTCGGCCGGGCCTATCTCGCCAACGGCGACGCCTCGGGCGCCGTGGACCAGTTCACCAACGCCATCGCCCGGAACGACAAGGTCGAGAAGTATTTCTACGCTCGCGGAAAGGCCGAAATGAAGCTCGGCAAATACGCGGCGGCGGTGGCGGATTTCAATCGGGACCTGGAACTGCGGGACGGCAAGGGCAGTTCGACCTTTTTCCTCAGCCGCGCCGACGCCTATCTGGGCAATGGCGAGACCGACCTGGCGATCAAGGACTATGGCCAGGTCGCGGGCGACGACGGCGAGGTGCGTCTCGCCCGCCTGCATCGGGGGATCGCCCTGGCGCGGGTCGGCGACATCGCCGGCGCGATCGAGGACTTCAACACCGCGGAGACCATGGGGCGGGCCGGCCACACCCTGGACTTCGACACCTTCTTCTATCGCGGCGTGGTCAACCAGATCGGCGGGGACAGCGCCGCGGCCCTGCGCGACTACCGGGCGGCGGCGGAATTCAAGGACCCGAGGCGTCCGCTCGCCCAGTGCCTGGCCGACGCGATCTCGGGCAAGCGCCATGGCCTGTTCGGCGGCGACCCGAAAGAGTGCCGCAACTTTGATGCGGCCAAGGCCCTGCAGTCGCAGCCGGCCGCCTAGCCGCCCAGGGCCGCCTTCGCCCGGTCGGTGCGGGCCGTTTCGAAAAGGGCCAATGCGTGGTCGCGCACGCTGCTCGGCCAGGCTTCCATCGCCTGACGGAAGCCCGCCGCATCGTCGGCGTAGAAGGCGCGGTAGGCGTCTTCGAACAGCGGCAGATCGCCGGCCACGAGGTAGAGGAACCGATCCAGGGCCCGGTGGGAGCGGCGGGCCACATCTTCCGCCGAACCTTCCCGCCGCGCCGCATCGACCAATCGACGCAAGGCTGCGGACGCTCCGCCCGGTTGGGCGGCGAGCCAGTCCCAGTGTCGGGGCAGGAGGGTGACCTCCCTGGCCGTGACGCCGAGGCGGGGGCGGCCTCGCCCGGTTCGCGGGGCCGCATCGCCCGCGGACGAGGTCAGGCGGGCGATGTTCGTCTCGAGGTCGTGCCGCGGGTCGGGCTCGATCCGATCGCCCGTGAGGTCGTCCAGGATCAGCACGGGCGCCTCTCCGCCCGGGCGATGCGCGAGCGCCGTCAGCACGGTTCGCAGATCGCCCCGGGCCACAAGATCGTGACCCAGAAAGGCGCTGAAGCTCGGCGGGCGTTCGCTCATGCGGCCTCCACAGGGTTGGAAGCCGCATCTTGCATATTTTGCCCGGGTAAAACTAGGGTTTCATGGTCTTGGGGGCCAGCTTGGCTTCGCCGGTGAGCTTCATGTCCGCCGACGAGGCGCCGACAGCGACATGGTACACGCCGCCGTCGAGCCTCCACCGGTGGGCGGCCTCATCGAAACTGGCCAGAAGACGGGGGTCGGCGGTCAAGGTTACGGTCCTGCTTTCGCCCGGCTGGAGCGCCACCCTCTGGAAGCCGATCAGGCGCACGTGCGCCTTGCCGGCTGCGTCCGTCAGATAGACCTGCGGCGTGTCGGAACCGGGCCTTCCGCCAGTGTTCTTGACGTCGAAGCGCACGGTCAGGGACTGGCCGCCGGTCACCTTCAGCCCACTGTAGTCGAAGTGGGTGTAGGACAGGCCGAAGCCGAACGGGAACAGGGGTTTCAGGCCTTTTTGCGCGAACCAGCGGTAGCCGACCTCCGAGCCCTCGGCATAGTCGACGTCGAACTTCGCGGTCGGCGCCAGGCCGACGCCGGGCAGGTCCGGCCGGGGCAGCTGCGCCTCGCTGGCCGGGAAGGTGATCGGCAGGCGGCCCGTAGCGTCGGCGTCGCCGAACAGGACGTCGGCGATCGCCTCGCCGCCCTTGGCCCCGGAATACCAGGCCTCGACTACGGCGCCCGCCTGGTCGAGCCAGGGCATCAGCACGGGCCCGCCGGTCTGCAGCACGACGATGGTGTGCGGATTGGCCTTGGTCACGGCCGCGATCAGCGCGTCCTGGCCGGAGGGCAGGGTGAGGTCCGGCGCGTCGGCCCCCTCGGTCATCCACTGGTTGGCGAAGACGATGGCGACGTCGGCGGCCTTGGCGGCTTCAGCCGCCGCCTTGGGATAGCGCCCAGGCTCGAAGGTGACGTGGGCGCCGCGCGCCTTGGCCTTGATCGCCGCCAGCGGCGAGGAGCGGTCGTAGACGATGACGCCGTTGAGATCGATCAGCCCTTCGCCGCCGATCTGCACCGTTCGGGCGGGCCCGCCGACCGGGACCACCTGCGAGGAGCCGGCGCCGGAGAGAACGCCGGCGTCGGCGTCGCCGCCGATGACGACGATGGAGCGGGCGGTCTTCGCCAGCGGCAGCAGTCCCCCCGGGTTACTGAGCAGGACGATGCCCTCCTCGGCCGCCCGTTTGGCGACCGCATTGTCGGCGTCGTAGTCGATGGGCGTCTTGGTGGCCGGATGGTCGAACAGGCCGGCGGCGAACATCGAGCGCAGGATGCGCCGGCTCATGTCGGACACCCGCGCAGCCGGAATCTCGCCGCTGGCCAGGGCGGCCTTCAGCGGCTTGTTGAACCAGGCGGTGCCGTCCAGCTGCTCGCCGGATTCCTGGTCCAGGCCATTCGCCGCCGCCTTGACGCTGTGGACGGCGCCCCAGTCGGACATCACCCAGCCCGGATAGGCCCAGTCGCCCTTCAGCGTCTTGTTCAGAAGCTGGTCGTTCTCGCAGGCATAGACCGAATTGACCCGGTTGTAGGCGCACATCACCGAGCCGGGGCGCCCGCCTTCGATGGCGATCTCGAAGGCCAAAAGATCGCTCTCGCGGGCGGCCGCCTCGCCGATATTGGCGCTCAGCGTCATGCGGCCGGTTTCCTGGTCGTTGAGCGCAAAGTGCTTGATGGTCGAGACCACGTGCTGTTCCTGGGTTCCGCGGATCGCTTCGCCGGCCATCAGGCCCGACAGCAGCGGGTCTTCGCTGTAATATTCGAAGTTGCGCCCATTGCGTGGATCGCGGATCAGGTCAACCCCGCCGCCCAGGAGCACGTTCAGCCCCTTGCTCCAGGCCTCGTGACCCACCATGGAGCCGGCGGCGTAGGCTATGTCAGGGTCGAAACTGGACGCCATCGCCAAGCCGGAGGGCAGGGGGGTGGCGCCGTCGCCGGGGCGGACATTGGCCGGATTGGCCACACCCAGACTGGCGTCGCTTTCCTGCAGCGCCGGTATCCCAAGCCGTGCATTTCCGGGGATGAAGCCGGCCGAGCCGATAGCGCCCGCCGGCAGCTTGGCGCCGAAGATGCCGACGCCGAGCGGGCCATGAAGGATTGCGATGCGCTCATCCTCGGTCATCTGCTGGTCCAAAAGGCGCGCGCGTTCGTCCGGCGACAGCTTGGCGTTCATCCAGGGCTGAACCTGGGCGAGGGCGGCAGTCGAGACCGCGCTGAGAAGCATCGCCGTCATGGCGAGGGGTTTCAGTCTCATCGTCTCCTCCCAAGGACCGACCGCGGCGGGACCTTATTGTGATGGCCAGGCGCGGTCCAAGCCGACGCATGCCCGCTTTCTTGTTTGGACCTGTCGCCGGCCCGGTACGGTGTCCGGCGGGGCGAAAGTTGCAATGGGTGAGTTAACGCTGTCAACGTAAATGCACGGAGGCGAGCCCTTCGCACCCGCGGCTTGAGCTGAACGGACATTTAGTTTCGGTTCGTGGGCGAGCGCGGGCGCTCGTCGCTGTCAGCCGCGACGTCCTCAGAGTTGCGAAGGGGATTGACCTTTTCGAGTTCGACGGGCTTAGACTGGCGTTGAACGAAGATTCAATTTGGTGTCCATGGCCTCTCATCCCTCCTCCAACCCGGTCGGCGGCGCCCCGCCCAAGAGCGAAGCCGAGGAAGGCCGGCGCCAGCAGCTGATCGAGATGACCATCGATAGCCTGGCCGAGCTCGGCTATGTCGGATCCACCCTGTCGCAGATCGCGGGGCGGGCCAATGTCTCGCCGGGCCTCGTGGCGCACTATTTCGGCGACAAGGACGGCCTTTTGGACGCGGCTTTCCGCGCCCTGACCTCCAGCATCGGGGTCAAGGTCGTGACGCGGCTGCATCAGGCCAATGGCCCGCGAGAGCGGATCCAGGCCGTGATCGACGCCAATCTGGACGCCAAGGAGTTCGACCAGCGCACCGGCGCCGCCTGGCTGGCCTTCTGGGGTCAGGTGCTGCACACCGAGCGGCTGCGGCGCGTGCAGGCGGTCTATCAGCGGCGGATGCTGTCCAACCTGCGCCATGCGCTGAAGATGCTGGTGGCGCCGGCGGAGGCGAACCGTCTTGCGGCCATGATCGCGGCCATGATCGACGGGGTCTGGCTCCGGGCGGCCCTGTCCACTTGGCAGGAGGCCGACAGCGAGGCCGCGCGCGCGCTTCTGACCGCCTTCGTCGACAGCCGCCTTGCGCAGACGAGGGTCGCGCCCAAGGCCAGGCCCGCGGGCGAGCTGCGCCGCAGCTATGTCGGCGGCTGCTTCGTCGCCGGCTCGGGCGAGACTTTCAAGACCATCAACCCCGCCACGGGCGAGACCATCGCCGAGGTCGAGATCGCCGGGCCGGAGACGGTGGAGGCGGCGGTGGCGGCGGCCGAGCGCGGCCAGGCTCGCTGGGCGGCGATGACCGGGGCGGAGCGGGGCAGGGTGCTGAAACGCACGGCTGATCTCTTGCGCGCCGCCAATGACGAACTGGCCGAGCTGGAATGCCGCGACACCGGCAAGCCGATCCAGGAGACCATCGCCGTCGATGTGCTCTCGGGCGCCGACTGCCTGGAATATTACGGCGGCCTCGCCGCCACCCTGACCGGCGAGCAGGTCGACCTGGGGCCGGAGGCCTTCGGCTATACCCGCCGCGAGCCCCTGGGGGTGGTGGCCGGGATCGGCGCCTGGAACTACCCGCTGCAGATCGCCTGCTGGAAGTCGGCGCCGGCGCTGGCCTGCGGCAACGCCATGATCTTCAAGCCGGCCGAGCTGACCCCGCTGACCGCCCTGCGCCTGGCCGAGATCTTCACCGAGGCCGGCCTGCCCGACGGGGTGTTCAACGTGGTGCAGGGCTTTGCAGCCACCGGTCAGCTGCTGAGCCGCCACCCCAAGATCCGCAAGATCTCGCTGACCGGGGAGGTCGGCACGGGCAAGAAGGTGATGGCCGACGCCGCCGCCACCCTCAAGGCCGTGACGCTGGAATTGGGCGGCAAGTCGCCGCTGATCGTGTTCGAGGACGCCAAGCTGGACAACGCCGTCTCCGGCGCGCTCCTGGCCAATTTCTATTCGGCCGGCGAGGTCTGCTCGAACGGCACGCGGGTGTTCGTGCACAATTCGGTCAAGGCGGCGTTCCTGGAGAAGCTGGTCGGTCGGGTCTCCAAGATGGCGGTGGGCGACCCGCTGGATCCGAAGACCCAGGTCGGGGCGCTGATCTCGGAAGCCCACATGAACAAGGTGCTGGGCTATATCGAGCGCGGCCGCGCCGAGGGGGCCAAGGTCCTGGTCGGCGGCCATCGGGTGACGACAGGCGCCCTGGCCAAGGGCTGCTTCGTCGAGCCGACCGTGTTCGACGGCTGCCACGACGACATGGCCATCGTGCGGGAAGAGATCTTCGGCCCGGTGATGACCGTGCTGGGCTTCGACGATGAGGACGAGGTGGTCGCCCGCGCCAACGCCACCGAGTTCGGCCTGGCCGCCGGGGTGTTCACCAACGACCTGACCCGGGCGCATCGCGTCGTGGCGCGCCTGCAGGCCGGAACCTGCTGGATCAACCACTACAACATCACCCCGATCGAGCTGCCGTTCGGCGGCGTCAAGCAGTCGGGCCTGGGCCGCGAGAACAGCAAGGCCGCGATCGAGCACTATTCGCAATTGAAGAGCGTCTATGTCGCCCTGGGCGATATCGACTCTCCCTACTGACCGCAGGCGGACCGGCGGGTGGCTGACAGCTTCGACTATATCATCGTGGGCGCCGGCTCGGCCGGCTGCGTCCTGGCCAACCGGCTGAGCGAGGACGGCAAGTCCAGTGTGCTGCTGCTGGAATTCGGCGGGAACGACAGCTCGATCTTCATCCAGATGCCGACGGCCCTGTCGATCCCGATGAACAATCCCCGCTACATCTGGGCCTATGAGGCGGAACCGGAGCCGGCCCTGGGCGGGCGGCGCATCCACACCCCGCGCGGCAAGGTTTTGGGCGGATCGTCCTCGATCAACGGCCTGGTCTATGTGCGCGGCAATCCGCTGGACTTCGAGCGCTGGCAGGACGAAGGCGCGCGCGGCTGGGGCTATGGCGACGTGCTGCCCTATTTCAAACGCGCCGAGGACCGGGCGGAGGGCGGCGACGCCTATCGCGGCTCGGGCGGGCCGCTGAAAACTTCCTACGGGACTCTGCGCAATCCCCTGCATGAAGCCTGGCTGAAGTCGGCCGAGGCGGCCGGCTATCCCCTGACCGAGGACATCAACGGCCGCCAGCAGGAAGGCTTCGGCCGCATGGACATGACGGTGGGCGAGGGGCGGCGCTGGAGCGCGGCCAACGCCTATCTGAAGCCTATCCGCGGTCGCCGCCCGAATCTGGAGGTGCGCACCCATGCCCTGGTCACCCAGGTGGTGTTCGAGGGCCGCCGCGCCGTTGGCGTCAGGGTCCGTCAGGGCGGGCGCGAGACGACGGTCCGCGCCCGGCGTGAGGTGGTGCTGGCTGGCGGGGCGATCAACTCGCCGCAACTGCTCAAGCTGTCGGGCGTCGGTCCGGCGGAGGAACTGAAGCGGTTCGGGTTGCCGGTGGTGGCCGACCGCGCCGGGGTTGGCGAAAACCTGCAGGACCATCTGGAATTCTATTTCCAGGTCGCCAGCAAGCTGCCGATCACGCTCTATTCGGCGATGAATCCCCTGGCCAAGGCGCTGATCGGGGCGCGCTGGATCCTGTTCAAGAATGGCCTGGGGGCCACCAACCATTTCGAGAGCTGCGGCTTTATCCGAAGCCGCGCCGGGATCCGCTATCCAGACATCCAGTACCACTTCCTGCCCTTGGCGGTGACCTATGACGGCCAGTCCCTGGCCAAGCAGCACGGCTTTCAGGCCCATGTCGGGCCGATGCGGTCGAAGAGCCGCGGCTGGGTGCGGCTGACCTCGCCCGACCCGACCGCCAAGCCCGAGATCCGCTTCAACTATATGAGCCACCCGGACGACTGGACCGAGATGCGGGCCTGCGTGCGCCTGACCCGCGAGATCTTCGCCCAGGCGCCGTTCGATCCCTACCGCGGCGAGGAACTGCAGCCGGGGGCGGGCGCCACCAGCGACGAGGCGATCGACGCCTTCATCCGCGAGAAGATCGAAACCGCCTATCACCCGTCCTGCAGCTGCAAGATGGGGCGGGCCGACGATCCCATGGCGGTGGTCGATCCCGAGGCCAGGGTGATCGGCGTCGAATCCCTGCGCGTCGTGGACGCCTCGATCATGCCGTCGATCACCACCGGCAACCTCAACGCCCCGACCATCATGCTGGCGGAGAAGGCGTCTGACCATATTCTCGGCAAGCCGCCGCTCGCGCGGTCCAACGCCGACTATTACGTGGCTCCGAACTGGGAGACCGCGCAACGATAGGAAGGTGCGGCGGGCCGGCTGACGGGCCATGCCGCGACTTCGACGAGCTTTGGCGGCGCTGCGGATCGGCCCGCTGGGGCATCGGGTGATGATCGTTACGGCGTGCGCGCCGAAGCGATCGCGATGACTTGCGCAAAATCGAACTCAGGCCTAACAAAGGTTTGCCAATGCTTTGACGCATCAAGTGTTTTTGTGTGAAACTGGTGACGTGAACGCCGTTATGGGTGACGGATTCATTCAATAGCGTTGTTTCATCCGTTCATAGACTTCAGCGGATTTCCCAAGGGGCGGTCAGACCCTGGTGGAGGGGGCTCAAGCTTTCGGGCGGCCTCCGGCGATGCGCCAATCGAGCTGCGGTCCAATCAGGGGGATATCATGATGGCGTTTTCCAAGAGTTCGGCGAGGGCCTCGGCCTTGCGCAGCGGCCTGCTGGCCGGCGCCGCAGCGGCCGCCCTGGCCGGGCCGGCCTTCGCCCAGACCGCGGCGCCCGCTACTGCTGCCCCCGCTGCGGCGGCTCAGCCCGAGACCATCGACGCCATCGTCGTCACCGCCCAGCGGCGCGAACAGAAGCTGCAGGACGTCGGCATCGCGGTCACCGCCTTCTCCAGCAAGCAGATCGCCAGCCTGGGCATCAAGGATTCCACCGACCTGACCAAGGCCGCCCCCAGCCTGTCGATGAACGAGTACACGCCGTCGGCCGTCGTCTTCAACATCCGGGGTGTCTCGCAGAACGACTTCGGCGACGAGCAGGAACCGCCGGTCGCGGTGTACCAGGACGACGCTTATGCCAGCTCGTTCGTGTCCTCGGGCTTCCCCCTGTTCGACCTGCAACGGGTCGAAGTGCTGCGCGGGCCCCAGGGCACCCTGTTCGGCCGCAACGCCACCGGCGGGGCGATCCAGTTCATCTCCAACAAGCCGACCAAGGATTTCGAAGCCTACCTGACCGGAACCACCGGCAGCTTCAACGAGCGGGACTTCGAAGGCGCCGTGTCCGGCCCGGTGCGCGACAACGTGCAGGTTCGTCTGTCGGCGATGAGCGCCTATTCCGACGGCTACATCCAGGACCTGACCCCCGGCGTGCGCGACCGCGGCGGCACGAACCACTGGGCCTTGCGCGGCATCGTCGAATGGCAGCCGACCGCCGACACCAACGTCCAGTTCATCAGCAAGTACGCCCGCAATCCGCATGAGAACTCGGCGGGCATGTATTCGTGGGAGGCGGCCTATCCGAACGCCCACGGCCAGGGCACCTACCTGCCGGCCAACATGGTCAACCCGCTGCTGCTGCTGGGCTACAATCCGGCGTTTCCGGGGCCGAACTACCCGACCGGCACCGACCTGACCGGATACCGCAACGACGCCATCGACCCCCAACGCGGCGGCGACCCGTGGAAGGTCGCCACCAACCAGGACTCCTATACCGACCGCACGCTGGTGGATAATCAGATCAAGATCGAGGCGCCGCTGGGGCCGTTCCGCCTGACCTCGATCAGCGACCTGCAGAACATCTACAAGTCGTACATGGAGGACGCCAGCGCCTCGCCGATCGACCAGGTCAATTTCCGCCAGGGCGCCCACGTCACCCAGTATTCGGAAGAGTTCCGCCTGTCCGGCCACTTCGGCGAGCATGAGCTGGTCATGGGCGCCTATGGCATGGGGATCGACGGCCACTATACAGCTTCTTACTCGTTCCCCGCCGTGTTCAACCTGATCCCGGTGGTGCGCTTCAAGCAGAAGACCACCTCCTACGCCTTCTTCGCCCAGGACGAGTGGGAGCTGCCCGACAACTTCAAGGCCATCTTCGGCGCCCGCTACTGGCACGACGAGCGCAAGGTCAACTATTTCGCCACCGACAACACCGGCGAGACGGTGATCTTCAACACAGGGCGCGTCTACGCCTTCAACGCCGCCGCCGGGGCCCCGGTGACCAGCGGCATCACGGTTACGCCCGCCGACGCCGACAAGCAGTTCTCGGACTATTCGCTGCGGGCCGAACTGGACTACAAGCCCTCCCGCAACCTTCTGACCTATGTGAGCTTCAACCGCGGCACCAAGAGCGGCGGCTTCACCCTGTCGACCGCAACCCCGACGGCCGGGTTCGAAGTGTCGTTCCTCAATGGCATCCCCTATCGGCCCGAGGTGCTGGACGCCTACGAGATCGGCCTGAAGGCGTCGCTGCCGCTGTCGACCTCGCTGAACCTGACCGGGTTCTACTATGACTATCATCACTATCAGGCCTTCGCCGAATACGGCCTGGTGGAGACGGTGATCAACCTGCCTGCGCAGGAAGAGGGTTTCGAGGCGGAGCTGACCACCCACCCGATCCGCGGCCTGACCCTGCAGGCCAATTTCTCGGCCATGGACAACGAGGTGAAGGACGTCCCGCTGCCGGACCAGACCATCGTCACCCATCACCTGCCCCAGGACCCCAAGACCTCGGGCAGCCTCCTGGCGCGTTACGACTACTACGCCGACTGGGGCACGGCTTTCGCCCAGGTCGACGCGACCTACAAGGGCCGCTTCTGCTTCTCGGTGCTGTGCGCCCCGGTCGAGCACGAGGCGCCGCATACCGTGGTCAACCTGCGCGCCGGCTACACCCCGCCGAACAAGCGTTGGGACATGGCGGTCTATGTCAACAATGTCGGGCAGGAGATCTACCGGGTCTATACATTCGACGTGGCGGCCTATACCGGCCAGATCCCCAGCGTTTACGCCAGGCCTCGGACCTGGGGCCTGACGGCGACCTATCACTTCGGGAAGTAGGAACAGGGGCGGGCGAGGCCATTCGCGCCTCGCCTTGCGACCCGTTCTCAAAGCGCAAATCCCGCGCTGACGCTGGTAAAGTCGATCGATTGCGGCCGCGGGGTTGGCGAATCGGATGGCGGACAGGCAATTAACGAATGGAGATGATCGCGGCCTGTGGACGCGGGTCGTCATCGTCGCCGGTTTGGTCTTCTGCCTCACCTTCGTCAGCCTGCTGTTCCGGCGTCAGCTGAACGATCTGTCCGCAATCTGGCCCGCCAACGCCATCGTGGTGGCGGTGCTGCTTCGCTCGCAAAAGGCTTGGTGGCCCTCGCTGCTGCTGGCCGGCCTGCTGGCCAATGTCGCCGCCAAGCTGATCGCCGGGAACGCCCTGGCGCCGGTCGTGGTGTTGCCGGTGTGCAACAGCCTTGAAAACCTGGTCTGCGCCTGGGCGGCCCTGAGGCTGACGGGCGGCGAGGTCGACCTAACCCAGCCGCGCCAGTTGCGCGGCTTCGCATTGGCGGCGGGCGTCATCGCCCCGCTGTCGGCGGCGCTGGCTTCCGGCCTGCTCCTGTCCCTGTGGCGCGGCGATCCGCTGTTGGGCGACGTGCTTGACTGGTGGGCGATGGACGCCCTGGGCCTATTGACGATCACACCGGCGCTTCTGGTGGCGACGCCACAGGCGCTGAGAGAGCTCTGGGCCAGGTTTCGGGCGAGGCGAGGCGTCCTTTCCCTCGTGCTTCTGGGGATCAGCCTCGCGGCCGTGTTCGGCCAAAGCCGCTATCAGGTCTATTCCCTGATCCCAGCCTCGCTGGTGCTGGTCGCCTTCGAGCTGCACCTGACCGGGGCGGCCCTGGCGCTGCTCTGCACGGCCGCGGTTTCGATCATCCTGACCCATTTGGGACATCTGCCGGCCGGCGCCGAGGCGTTCGAGCCCGCCCAGCGCGTGCTGATGCTGCGGATCTATTTCGCCGCCACGACGGCCCTGGTGCTGCCGATCGCCTCCGCCCTGACCAATCGCGCCCGCCTGATGCAGGAACTGGAGCACAGGCAGGGCGAGACCCAGAGCGCGCTGGAGCGCCTGGCGGTCAGCGAGGCGCGCTATCGGGTGCTGGCTGATCGAACGGTGGACATCATCGCCCAGTTCGACCTCGACGGGGTGGTCCGCTACGTCTCGCCTTCCGTCGCCCAGCTGGGTTACCGGCCCGAGGACCTTGTCGGTCGCACGACGCAGCATCTCGTCCATCCGGACAATGCCAGGGAGGCCGCCGCGCGTTTGAGCCAACTGGCGGGCGGCGAGATCCCGGCTTCGGGCGTCGCCATGCGGCTGCGCCGGGCCGACGGAAGCTTTGTCTGGCTGGAAGGCAATCCTTCGCCGATCACCGACGAGGCCGGCCGGGTGATTGGCGTGGTCTCGGTCCTGCGCGACATCACCGAGCGTCGGCGCATGGAGGACGAGCTGCGCCGGCGCACGATCGAGGCCGAAGCCGCCTCGGTCGCCAAGTCGCAGTTCCTGGCCAATATGAGCCACGAGATCAGGACGCCGCTGACCGCCGTCATCGGCTTCACCGGCCTTCTGGAAGCCGAACCCGAACTCAGCGGCCGTTCGCGAACCTTCGTCGACCGGATTCGCAGCGGGGGCGAAGCCCTGCTCGACATCGTCAACGACATCCTCGACTTCTCAAAAATGGAGGCCGGCCAGATCCAGCTGGCGCCGCACGCCTTCGCGCCCGCTGCGCTGCTGCGCGAGGCCGTTGATCTGGTCAGCCGACAGGCGACGGCGAAGGGCCTGAGCCTGAACCTTTCGATCGGCGCGGCGCCCGACTTCGTCCATGCCGACAGCGCCCGCCTGAGGCAGGTGGTCCTCAATCTGCTGACCAACGCCATCAAGTTCACCCAGAAGGGCGAGGTCGAACTCAGCGCCGCCTATGATCCGGCCTCGCAGCAGTTGCGCGTGGCGGTGCGCGATACCGGCGAGGGCGTGTCGGCGGCCGATCAACGCCGGCTGTTCCAGCGCTTTTCGCAGCTGGACGGCTCGAATACGCGGCTCCACGGTGGAACCGGTCTTGGCCTTGCGATCTGCAAGAACCTGGTGGACCTGATGGCGGGCCGGATCGGGGTCGACAGCGTCGAAGGCGTTGGCTCGACCTTTTGGTTCGAGGTTCCCGCGCCGCCGGCCCAGGAGCCAGCGCCGGCCGGGGCGGTCTTTGGTGCGTCGGGCTCGGAGGATCGGCCCGCCAACATCCTGATCGTCGACGACATGTCGACGAACCGCGAACTGGTGCGCGCCATATTGGAGGCGGTCGGCCATCGGGTGGACGAAGCCGCCAGCGGGCCGGAGGCGATCGACGCGGCCGCAAAAACGCGGTTCGACGTGATCCTGATGGACATGCAGATGCCCGGCATGGACGGGTTGGCGGCGACCCGGGCGATCCGCAACTCCGCTGCGCTCAGCCACGGCGCGCCGATCGTCGCCCTCAGCGCCAATGTGCTTGAGCCTCAGATCGAAGCCTGCCTCGAGGCGGGAATGGACGATCACCTGGCAAAGCCGATCGTGCCCGCCAAGCTGTTGCAGAAGGTGGCGCAGTGGACCGGTGAAGCGGCCTAACCGAACACCCGCATGCCGGCCAGGTCGCCGACCTCGCCGGCGTGGTCGCTGCGGCGGCGTTGGCCGGAGGGGGAGGAGCCGTAGGTCTCCTTGAACTGGCGCGAGAAATGGGCGCAGTCGGCGAAGCCGGCCTCGTGGGCGATCTCGGTGACCGAGCGATCGGTGTTGCCGATCAGCCAGTGGGCGTAGCGGAGGCGCAGGTGCCGGTAGGCCGAAGCCGGGCTCATGCCCAGGGCTCCATGGCAAAGGCGTTCGAACTGGCGGGTGGAGAGGCCCAATTTATCGGCCACCAGCGAGATCGGCAGCGGCCGGGCCAGGTTCTGCTCCATCAACAGCAAGGCGCGGCGCACCCGCGGGTCGCTGACCTTTTCCGACATCGGCGGGTGCGGCTGGGCCTCGCCGCCGCCGCGGGTGCGGTCGAACAGCAGGACCTGGCTGGCCTTCTGCGCCACCGACCAGCCGATGTGGCGCTCGATCAGGTGGCTGGCCAGGTCGGCCGTGCCGGCGCCGCCGGCGCAGGTGATGCGGTCCCCGTCAGCGACGAACAGGCGGTCGGCGACCACGTCGTGGTCCGGGAACTCGTCCAGGAAGTCCTGGTAGTGGTACCAGCTGACACAGACCTTGCGGTTCTTCATCAGGCCGGCGCGGCAGAGGATGAAGCTGCCGGTGCACATGCCGATCAGCGGCACGCCGGCCTCGGACACCCGCTTCAGATAGCGTTCGGTGGCGTCGTCGATCTGGCGGCCGGCATGCAGCACCCCGCCGACCACCACCACATAGTCCAGCTCGCGCGGGTCCAGGAAGCTGGAGGTGGGCGAGGTCATCACCCCGCAGCTGGCGCGCAGGGGGTCGGGCCTCGAGGCCATGATCGACCACTGCACGTTCAGCGGCCGGCTGCGGTCGCCCTCGTCGGCGGCCAGGCGCAGATGGTCGATGAACAGGGCGAAGGCCGAGAGGGTAAAGTTCTCGGCCAGGACGATGCCCACCCGAAGCGGCGCGCGCCCAGCGGGCTTGATCTCGGAAGTCTGGGAGGTTCCGTACCGCATGCAGTTAAATGAGCATTCAATCGCGCGTTTGGCAATCAGGAATTTCCTGACGCGGGGCGACGCATGGGCCGGATGAATTGAACCTGGGCGACTTTCTCCCAGCTCGTGATTGAATGACCATTCAGCCGAAGGCGGTTCGTCCTACTTCAGGGTCAGCTGCATTCGCACCTGGGGCGCATCGGCGGGCGGGGCGGTGACGATGAAAACCCGGGTCGGATCGACCTTGCCGTCCTTCATCAGGGCGTCCTGCACCGCCTGGGCGCGGGCGCGGCCGAGCTGCTGCAGATCCTGGTCGCTGACGGCGACATGGGCGCGAATCTTCGCCTCCAGCCAATCGATGGCCAGCTGGTCGGCGTCGGGCTTGGGCCCCTGCTTGACCTCCGGCGGCTTGGGGACCTCGGGGCGGGCTCCGAAATCTTTCTGATAGAGCTGCTCTAGCATGGCGCGGCGCAGCGCGACGGGCGTGGGCGCCTTGCCATACCAGGCCTTGGCCGGCGGCTTGAACTGCGCCTGCGCCGCGGCGATCTCGGCCTGGTAGCGGGCCTCGGCCAGCACAGGCCGGTCTGCCGCCGGATCGGCCACCATGGGGATTTCCAGATTGACGGCCGGGTGGTCATTCAGCGCCTGCGCCAGGCTCGCGACCTTGCGCCCGCCGGCTTCGTCCAGGCCTGCGGCGCCCGGGGCGAAGTCGACATAGCTCAGCTCCTCGCCGCCGCCGAACAGCTTGCCCAGCGCGGTGAAGGGTGCGGTCGCCACCTTGACCATCAGGTTGTGCACGATGTGCCAGATCACCGGCCAGACCTTGAACTTCGGGTCGTCCAGGCTGCCGTCGATCTCGATCGGCACGTCGATCACCCCGTTCCGGTCCTTCAACAGCGCCACGATCAGCTTGACCGGCAGCTTCACCGCGTCGGCGCTGTCGACCTTGTCGCCCAGCTGCAGCTGGTTGATCACCACGTGATGGGTGGCGTGCAGCTTCGTATCGTCGATGTTGTAGTGGAGATCGATGTTCAGCTTGCCCTTGTCGATGCGATAGCCGGCGAACTTGCCGGAGTAGGGCGACAGGGTGGTGAGCTCAATGTTCTGGAAGCTCATCTTCACGTCGGTATAGCTCCGGGCGGCGAAATAGTTGATCTGGCCGTCGATCTTGACTGGCGAATAGCGGTCCACCTGGCCGGTCAGGGCGACCGTGGCGCGGGCGTCCTGGCGGCCGGACAGACCCTTGATGGTCCCGCCGAGGCTCTGGATGCCGGCGGCGAAATGGGGGGTCAGGGTCAGGTCGCCATAGTCCAGCGTCCCGCCCTGTATCCGCACCAGGCCGATCTCGACCGGCAGGGCCTGGCGCGGCGCGGTCGGCGCGGTCTTGGCGTCGCCGGCGGACGGAGCCGCTGGCCGGACGGCGCCCGGCGGGCTCAGCACGTCCTGGATGTTGGTCACATAGTTCGGCCCGATCACCAGCTTGGCGTAGGGCGCGCGCGCGGTGACGGTCTTGACCTTGATCGCCAGGGGCTTGGTCTGGACGCTGATCCCGTCGAGGGCCAGTCTACGCCAGTTGACCAGGTCCTGCTTCAAGACCCTGTCGACCGTATGCAAATCGTCGATCGCCGCCTGGCCGGCATAGGTCGCCGCGCCGTCGGCGTAGGTCAGGTGACCGTGGGCGCCGAGCTTGCCCGAGAGCAGATTCAGGTTGGCCGACTTGTCCAGATAGGGCTGCACGCGCTGCAAGGTCAGGCCCTGGGCGTCGAGGTCCAGGTCCGTCGCCAGCCTGGTCAGGTCCACACTCCCCTTGGCGGCGACGCGGCCGCCGCCATCGACGCCGGTGCTGGCCTCGACCTGGACGGGCGCCGTGATCGGCAGGGCTAAGCCGGTGACGGTGAACTCGACCGGCGTGGCGGCGACCTTGACGGGGGACGAGGCGGTGCGGTCCTCGAAGGTCACCGCGCCGGCGTGAATGCGGAGGTCCGGAAGGCTGACGGTCCAGGCAGGCCCGGCGGGCGCAGCGACGGCTGCGGGAGCCTTGGGATGGGCCGGCCCCGCCAAACGTGCCAGGTTGATCCCGTCACGGTCGAGCCAGGCGGTGACGCTGGGCTGGTTCAGCACGATACCGCCGACCTTCACCGCCCTGGCGGGGGCATCCACATGGACGCCGCTGACAGTCACCAGCGGCAGGCTGACCCAATCGCGATCGGCGCCGCGGGCGCGCAGACCCACGCCGGCGAGCTTGGCCTGGTCGATGTCGAGCGTCAGCTTCAGCCGCTCGCGGTCCAGGGCGAAATCGTAGCCGGCCAGGACGTCGAGGGCGCCGCCGCTGACACCGAAGGGCAGGGCGTCGCCCGCCAGCGCCGCAAGGGGCTGGGCCTTGATGCTGGTCAGAGTCACCCGTCCCCGCGAAGTCAATGGCGCGACGCCGAGGCTTCCCGTCCACGCCAGATGCTCGCCGCGGTCGGTGACAGCTTTCAGCGAAAACTTGGCGCCGTCTTCGACAGTGCTGAAGTCGTGCAGGCTGAAGCCGATCGGGGCGAAGGCCTTTGTGAAGGGGATCTCGCGGTCGAGATCGACAAACTCGCCCGCGCCGCGCTGGATCGACAGGTGATCGATCCGGACCTTCGGCGGCGGCCCCTTGGGCGCCGGCTTGCCGCTGGGCGGCGGGGCGAGGTCCATCAGGTTAAGCCGGCCGCCGGGGCGGATCACCACCCGTAGCCTGGGCCCCTCCAGCGCGATCTCGGTGAAGTCCAGCCCACGCCAGATCGAGCTGGGCGAGACCTGCACCGCCAGTCGGTCGAAGCCAATCATCGGCTTGCCGTCGGCGTCAGGCAGGCGGAAATCCTGGGCCTCCAGCCTGAGTGTGAACGGATTGACCCGCACCTCGCCGATCGAGGCTTGGCGGTGATAGCGCTGGTCGGCCTGGGCGACCACCTGCGAGCGAATCAGCCGCGGCGCCGCCCAGAAGCCGAAGGCGGCGTACAGGCCAATCAAGACCGCCAGAATGACGACGGCGATCGCGGCGAGCCTGAGCGGCCGTGGCCAGGGCGACCGCGCCGGGCGGTGCTCTTCGCGAGGGGGCTGAGCTGAATCGAGCTTGGAGTGCATCTGGATGCCGTACTACGCCGCATCGGGGCGTCCCATAGTCAAGTCACTCTATACCGTCCCGCCGAGCGCGATGGAGCCCGACATTGTTCACAGCCGCGCCAAGCTGACCGGCGGCCCGCGCCAGCCGCGGCTAGCCCTGGCGGCGTCCCGCTTGGCGGCTGCGTTTTGCCCCGCCGCCAGCTCGGCCTTGGCCAGCACCTGCAGGGTCAGCGGCTCCTCAGGCCAGGTCTTGAGCGCCTTGCGCGCTTCCTCGGCGGCGCGGGCCGGCTCGCCGGCGGCCAGCAGGGCGGCGGCGAGGCTGCGGCGCTCCGGGTACCACCACTGCGGCGGGTCGCTGAGCTGCCAGTCGGAGAGGTTCTTGTCCTGCAGCTGGACAGCGGCCTGATAGGCGGCGATCGCGCCCTGGTGGTCGCCCTGCAGCATGGCGGCGCGGCCCTTCAGCGTCAGTTGGGCGATCTTCAGCACCGCCGAGGTCGCGTCACGCACATAGGCCGGAGCGGCGTCTACAGCCTCTTTGCTAGGGCCGGACTGGGCCGCCTCTGCGAGAACCCCGGCGCTGTCGCCCTTGGCGGCGAAGGCTTCGCCGCGGGCGTAGTGGCGCAGCGCTTCGGTCAGGGGCGCCGCGGCCCCCGGATCCGGCATGGCGAGCGCCCGGCCCGGCGCAAAGCGGCCATAGGCGACAAGCGCCCAGCCCGCCATGCTCTGGGCGCCAGGCACGTGGGCCGCAGCCGGATACGCGTAGGCCTCGTGGTCGGCGAGACGCAGGGCCAGGGGACCATCGCCCGCGGCCATGGCCCCCGACAGGCCGAACCGCAGGTCATGGCCGTGATAGCGCACTTGGCCCTGAGGGCGGGCGTCCCGGGTGGCTTGCAGGTAGGCGCCGTCCGAGGCGATGGCCGCCGCGTTGCTGGTCGCGGCGTCCTCGTAGCGGCCCACGCGGAAGAAGGTGTGCGAGGCCATGTGCACCAGGTGGCTGGCGCCGGGGGCCAGGCGGCCGAGCCGCTCGGCATAGGGCAGGGCCAGGGCTGGCTCGCCGTTGAACTCGGTGGCGTGGATATAGAAGTGAATGGCGCCGGTATTGTTTGGATCGCGGCGCAGGACCGGCTCCAGCACCGAAACCGCGCGGGGAACGCCCTGGAAGTCTTCATGGCTCGACGCCACGATCAGCCAGGCGTCCGAGGTCAGGATGGCGACTTCGGCGTCATCCGGATAGGTGCGAGACAGGGCGTCTACGGCCTTGGCGAAGGCAAGGTCCGAGGCGGCCGTGTCGGCGCCGTAGCGCAGCTTCAGCGCCTGCAACAGGCCTCGGTTCTTCGCCGATTCACCGGCGCCGAGGGCGAAGGCCTTGTCCGCCAGGGCCGCGGCCGCCTTGGTCTCGTCGGCCGAAATGTCGAAATTGATGGTCGGCCCCGCCGCCCAGGCCTGGCCCCAGACGCACATGGCGCAGGTGGGGTCCAGCTCGGCGGCGCGCTTGAAGGCGGCCTTGGCGTCGTCGTGATAGAAGGCGTGCGCCAACTGCATGCCGTAGTCGAACCAGGCCTGGGCCTCGTGGCTGCGGGTAGCGACCGGAAAGCCCCCGCTGCCGACGCCGGGCACCCTCACCAGGCGCCGTTCGCCGCCGGCGGCGACGGGGTGCTCGGCCGAGCAGATATAGCCGATGGCCCGGTGCGAGACGGCGTCGCTCGCCACCGCCATGGGCGCCGAGGCCAGGGCGAGGCCCGCCGCCAATCCGGATATCTTCATGCGGCGGCCTCCCCAAATCACGACACACAAGGTTCGGCCGGCCCGACCTGTCGTCAAGCCGGCCGGTCAGTTTTCTATTTCAGGATGGCTTCGCGGGCCCACACGTCTCCGAGCACCGTGCGGACCGTGCCGCGCGCGGCCTGTTCGCTATCGGCCTTGGGGATCGAGCCGAAGATCTTGGCTTGAAGCGCGTAGCCATCCGCCACCGAGCGGTCGAACGCCGCCATGTTCTTGTATTCCGTGGCCAGGATGATGTCGGGCTCGCCCTGGCGCGGGTCCGCGACCAGATAGACCTTGTAGTCGATGATCACGCCTTCCTTCTTCAGCGCCTCTTCCTGGGCTTTCCACTGGGTGTCGAGCCAGTGCATGTATTCGTCGAAATGCCCGTCCTTGGTCTGGATCTGGCCGAAGTCCCAGACCGGCCCGTTCTCGAAGCTTGGGGCGTTCTCGTCAGCGGCTAGGGCCGGGACGGCGGCGAACAGGGCGGCCGCGGCCAGTGAAGCAAGCATGAATTTCATGACCATCTCCGAAGGCTCAGTGTTGGCGGAGAAGGGGTATGGCTTGAGTTCAAGCGATGTCGGCCAGCTGACGATGCCGCCAGCTTCGCCGCGCCCCTGCGCCGCATGGCGCGCAGAACGCCTGCAGGCAGATGGCGAAACAACTGAACATTTTTGACCGCGGACCAGAGATCCAGCAAACAAACTCTAACCGGCCGCGTGTTCAGCGCCGGCCTCCCCGCTTCCTTGAGGTTTCGGGGAGGCCGTGAAGCCGAAAGCTCTGCTATTTGTGCGCAAGCGTGATCGCGGCGTTAGCCTGGGTCATGCCGCCGTCGACCGCTACGCTCAAGCAGTCCTGGCCGGAAGGATTGGGCAGATACAGGCTCTCTGGATAGAGGTCGTTGAGCTGCGAGCAGATCAGGCTCGCGGTCTCCTTGACCCGTTCCTTGAGCGCTGCTGCGCCCGCCTGCGTGGCGAGGTCCAGGTCCCCGTATTGCACCCGGCGCGAGAGCGAGACCGATTCAGGGTTCTGGCCGCGCGCGCCGGACACCCGATGCACCACCAAGCGCGGCGCCGTGACCGTCACTTCATTGGGCAGCATGGCGATCTTGCGTGTGGCCTCGATGACCGCCTTGGCCTGGGTCATGCCGCCATCGACCGCCACCGCTACGCAGTCCTGGCCTGTCGGGTTGGGCAGGTACAGGGTTTCCGGGTAGATGTCATACAGTTGCGCGCAGATCCCGCTCGCCGTGTCCTTGATCCGTTGCTCAAGGGTCGCTGCGCCCGCTTGGGTGGCGAGATTGAGGTCGGCGTAGCCTACCCCGCGGGAAAGCGTCACGGTGGCTGGGTGTTCATTGCGCGCGCCTGACGCGCGGTGCTCGACCACGCGGGGCGCGGTCACGGTGACCTCATCGACCTGTTGAGCCATCGCCGGCGCGCCTGCGATCAGGCATCCACCCATAAAGACGCTCGCCGCGGCGAACGCCGATAGCTTCGTGCGAAGCCCAATCAGTTGCCTGGCCATGCCAAGTCTCCCAGTTTGAGTTTCAACTGGAAGGTCTTATCGATCATTATCCCCCTGATCCCATTGACGTAAGTCAACGATCCTCGCGGATGTGGAATTCAATGAATGAAATATGAGATTTCGCGTCGATATTCGGGCGCCGTGAATGTTTCCGGAAGCACGTCGCGTGGGATTTCAAGGGGAGATAGTCTCATCAACTGCTGAGGTTGTTTGATTTTCGACCGCACCATTGTTGCGAAGGATTATCGTCTTGGCGCCGATTCACCGTCAGCCGCCGACGAACTCCGCCCCAGCGGCCTCCAGGAACCGCCAGGCATAGGCGGCGAACGACCGCCAGACCTCGATGTGGAAAGCGTCTGACCCCGTGCGCCATAGCACCACCTCGACCTTGGCCATGACCGTGCGCGTGCACATGCCGACGGGGAAGGCGGCCGGGGCGAGGTCCAGCGGGCAGCCGACCGAAAGCAGGGTCTCGGCCAGAGCGCCGGTGACAACAAGGCCGGTCTGGCGCTGGCTGACCTCGACCAGCGCATGGGGCAGGCCGTCCATGGCCTGCTCCAGGGCGGCGGACAGGCTCTCGGCCTGACCGGCGGGGGCCAGCAGCAGCCATTCGTCCGGCCCGAGCCAGAGGGCGTGGCGCTCGCCGGCGCCGGCGGCGCGGCAGGCCTGGTGGGGCAGGGCGAAGCCGAGTGCGACTTCGGCCGCGGCCAGGGCCTCGTCACGTCCGCGCAGGACGAAGCGGGCCATGGGCGGAGCCGCCGCCAGACCGAGCGGCGCTGCCGCGGTAAAGCCGTCCAGAGGGCGGCGGATGGTCAGGGTCTCAGCCATTCACCCGCGCTCCTTCGGAATCGTAGAACACCGGCGAGACCACCTGCACCGGGATATCGCCGCCGGGAGAGGGCGAGAACAGGGTCTGGCCCACTTTCGCGCGCCCGCCCCTGACCATGGCCAGGGCGATCGAGCGGCCGAGCACGGCGCTGTAATAGGACGAGGTGACGTGTCCGATCAGGGTCATGGGCGGCGCCTGACCGCGCGTTGCGACGATCTGGGCGCCTTCCTCGAGCACGGTCTCGGGGTTGGCGGTCAAAAGGCCGACCAGCTGCTTGCGGTCGGGGTCGGCCATGGACGGCCGCGCCAGCGAGCGCTTGCCCACGAAGTCCGGCTTGGCCTTGCCGATGCACCAGGACAGGCCCACATCGTCGGGCGTCGCGGTCCCATCGGTCTCCTGGCCGACGATGATGAAGCCCTTTTCGGCGCGCAGCACGTGCATGGTCTCGGTGCCATAGGGCGTCAGGCCATACGGCTGGCCGGCGGCCCAGATCGCCTCCCAGACCGCGCGCGCGTGATCGGGGGCGACATTGACCTCGAAGCCCAGCTCGCCGGTGAAGCTGACGCGGAACAGGCGGGTGGGGACGCCGCAGATGGTCCCATGGCCTAAGCTCATGTGCGGCAGGGCTTCCGGCGACAGGTCGATCCCTTCGACCAGGCCGGACAGGATTTCCCGCGCCTTGGGCCCCTGTAGCGCGATGACCGCCCATTCCTCGGTGGTCGAGGTCAGCCAGACGTTCAGGTCCGGCCACTCGGTCTGCAGGTAGTCCTCCATCATAGACAGGACGCGCGGGGCGCCGCCGGTGGTGGTGGTGACGTGGAAGCGGTCCTTGGCGATGCGGCCGACGACGCCGTCATCAGTGACGAAGCCGTCCTCGCGGCAGAGCACGCCATAGCGGCACTTGCCGACGCCGAGCTTGGTCCAGGCGTTGACGTACATGCGGTTCATGAACTCGGCGGCGTCGGGGCCGACGACCTCGATCTTGCCGAGAGTGGAGGCGTCGAAGATTCCGCAGGACGAGCGCACCGCCAGGCATTCGCGGCGGACGGCGGCCTCCATGTCCTCCGACCCGCGAGGGAAGTAGCGAGCGCGCTTCCACAGGGAGACGTCCTCGAACACCGCGCCCTGCTCTGCGGCCCAGGTGTGGATGGGCGTCGTGCGGATGGGGTCGAACAGGTCCTCGCGCGCCAGGCCTGCCAAGACGCCGAAGGTCACCGGCGTATAGGGCATGCGGAAGGTGGTCAGGCCGATCTTCGGGATCGGCTTGCCCAGGGCGTCGGACACCACGCCCAGGGCGTTGATGTTCGAGGTCTTGCCCTGGTCGGTGGCCATGCCGGTGGTGGTGTAGCGCTTGATGTGCTCGATCGACTGGAAGCCCTCGCGCACCGCCAGCTTCAGGTCCTTGGTGGTGACGTCGTTCTGCCAGTCGACGAAGGCTCTAGCCTGGACGCCGCGATCGTGGGGCAGGGCGCCGATCACGCCCTCCGGCGCCGGCTCTGTGGCCTTGACCTGGAAGCTCCGCTGGGCGGCGACGCCCGCAGCCTCGGCCCCCGCAGCCCAGCCGTCGGCCAGGGCCTCGGCTAGGCCGAAGCGGCCGCGGCAGGCGCCGGCCGAGCGCTCGGCTTCCGCCGATTGGCCAGGCAGATAGGCCTGAAGGTTCTCATCCCAGGTGAGCTTGCCGCGCGACTGCGAGAACAGGTGGACGCTGGGGGTGAAGCCGCCCGACATCAGGACGGCGTCGCAGGCCACGGTCTCGGCCGCGCCGACTTGGCCGGCGCCGGTGATCTTGGAAAGCCGCGCCCCGCTGACCCGCTTGGTCCCGTAAGTCCCAGTGATGGCGCAGCCGGCGCGGATCGGCAGCTTGGCCGCGCGCGCGGCGTCGACCAGGGGGCCCGAAGGATCGGGCCGCACGTCGGCGATGGCGGCGATCTCGACCCCGGCGCGGTGCAGGTCCAGCGCCGCGCGATAGGCGCCGTCGTGACCTGTGGCGATCACCACCCGGCGGCCGGGCAGGACGCCATAACGGCGCAGATAGGTGCGCGCGGCCTCGGCCAGCATCACGCCCGGACGGTCGTTGTCGGGGAACACCAGCGGCCGCTCGATCGACCCTGCGGCCAGCACCACCTCTTTGGCGCGCACCTGCCACAGGCGCTCGCGCGGCTGGCCGGCCTTGGGCTGGGCAAGGTGCTCGGTCAGGCGCTCGGCCACGCCGATCATGTTGTGGGCGAAATAGCCAAAGGCGGTGGCGCGGGAGAGCAGGGTGACGCGCGGATTGGCGGCCAGGGTCGCCAGCGCCTTGGCGGCCCATTCGCCGGCCGGCTCGCCGTCGATGAAGGCCTCGGTCGCGGCCAGGAGCGAGCCGCCCATTTCGGCCTGCTCGTCGACCAGCATCACCCGGCCGCCGCCTTCCGCCGCCGCCAGGGCCGCGGCGATCCCGGCCGGGCCGGCGCCGACCACCAGCACCTCGCAGTGGGCATAGCGGCTGAGATAGCGGTCGGGGTCGGGCGCGCCGGGCGCCTTGCCGAGGCCCGCGGCGCTGCGGATGAACGGCTCGTAGAGCTTGTCCCAGGCCTTCCGCGGCCACATGAAGGTCTTGTAGTAGAAGCCGGCGGAGATGAACGGCGCGATCAGCTCGTTCAACGCCCCGACGTCGAAGCTGAGGCTCGGCCAGCGATTCTGGCTTTCGCTCGACAGCCCGTCATAGAGCTCGACCTGGGTCGCGCGCAGGTTCGGCGCCGAGCGGGCGGCGTCGCGGCGCACATCCACCAGGGCGTTGGGCTCGTCCGAGCCGGAGGCGATCACCCCGCGCGGGCGGTGATACTTGAACGAGCGGCCCATCAGGTGGACGCCGTTGGCCAAGAGGGCCGAGGCCAGGGTGTCGCCTTCGAAGCCTTGATAGCTCGCGCCATCGAAGGTGAAGCGCACCGGCTTGGACCGATCGATGCGGCCGCCGGCGGGCGTGCGGAACATCTGGCTCACGCGGCGGCGTCCTTTTTGAGATCGGGGCGCGGCTCACCGGTCTTGTAGGTGGTCACGAACTGGTCGGTGGTGGTGTCGCGCAGGGCGTTGAAGAAGCGCGCGCAGCCATGGATGTGGCGCCAGCGCTCGGCGTGCAGGCCCTTGGGGTTGGCGCGCAGGTAGAGGTATTCGGTCCAATCGTCGGCGTTGAGTTCGCTGGGGTTCTCGGGCCGGGCGATGTGCGCCTCCCCGCCGTGACTGAACTCGATCTCGGGCCGCGGGCCGCAATAGGGGCAGGTGATCAGGAGCATGAGTCTCTCGCCTCTAGTGCGCCACGGCCGCGGCGGCGGCTTCGTCGATCAGGTGGCCGTCGCGGAAGCGCTCGAGGGTGAAGGGGGCGTTGATCGGGTGCGGCTCGTCCTTGGCGATGGTCCAGGCGAGCGTATGGGCCGCGCCGGGCGTCGCCTTGAACCCGCCGGTGCCCCAGCCGCAATTGACATAGAGCCCCGGCACCGGGGTCTTGCCGACGATCGGCGAGCGGTCGGGGGTGACATCGACGATGCCGCCCCAGTTCCTCAGCATCTTCATGCGGCGGAAGGCGGGGAACAGCTCGCAGATGGCCTCCAGCGTGTGCTGGGGAATGTGCAGTCCGCCGCGCTGGGTGTAGCTGGTGTAGATGTCGGTGCCGGCGCCGATGACCAGCTCGCCCTTGTCCGACTGGCTGATATAGGCGTGGATGGTGTTGCTCATCACCACGCAGGGGAAGATCGGCTTGATCGGCTCGGACACCAGGGCCTGCAGCGGATAGCTCTCCAGCGGCAGGCGCACGCCCGCCATGCCGAGCACAACGCTGGTGTGGCCGGCGGCGCTGACCCCGACCTTGGGGGTCTTGATCACCCCGCGGGTGGTCTCCACCGCCTCGACCGCGCCGGCGGCGTTGCGGCGGATGCCGGTGACCTCGCAGTTCTCGATGATGTCGACGCCAAGGCTGTCCGCCGCTCGGGCATAGCCCCAGGCCACCGCGTCGTGCCGCGCCGTGCCGCCGCGCCGCTGCAGGGCCGCGCCCAGGATCGGATAGCGCATGTTGTCGGATATGTTCAGCGGCGGGCAGTAGGCCTTGGCCTCCTCGGGCGTCAGCCATTCGTTGTCGACGCCGTTGGCGCGGTTGGCGTGGACGTGGCGCTTGAACACCTGCACGTCGTGCACGGTGTGGGCCAGCATCATCACCCCGCGCTGGGAGAACATGACGTTGTAGTTCAGCTCCTGCGACAGGCCTTCCCACAGCTTGACCGCGTGGTCGTAGAGGCCGGCGCTTTCGTCGAACAGGTAGTTGGAGCGGATGATGGTGGTGTTGCGGCCGGTGTTGCCGCCGCCCAGCCAGCCCTTCTCCAGGATGGCGATGTTTCGCATCCCGTGCTGCTTGGCCAGGTAATAGGCCGCGCCCAGGCCATGGCCGCCGCCGCCGACGATGACGGCGTCATAGGCGGGCTTGGGTTCGGGCGAGCGCCATTGCGGCTTCCAGCCCGACTGGCCGGAAAGCCCCTGCTTGAAGAGCTGGAAGGCTGAAAATCTCTGCATGGGGTCCGCCCGACGATCGGTGGCTGAAGGGTGGGCCCGGGCGGCCGGCGGGGCCATCACGGAGGCGGCGGCGAACTTGTATCAGCCCGACATGCGTGTCGCATGCGTCATGGATGGGTCTTGCGCCTGCGACAAACCGCCAGTGTCGCGTTCCGCTCAACAGATGTCGGATATTGGAATGTGACTCGCCGCGCGCGTGCGTACAAATGGGGACAGTCGGCTCAGCTTCAAGTTCAGGCCCTCGTCATGACCCTTGCAGATTCCCAATCCCTGAAAGACCTGATCGCCCGCCGCCGGGCCGGGCACAGCCTGGCGGCGGACTTTTATCGGCGCCAGGATATTTTCGAAGCCGACATGGAACTTATCTTCGGGCGACATTGGATCTATGTTGGCGTCGAGCCCGACGTGCCGGAGCCGGGCGACGTGGTGGTGGTCGATATCGGTAAGACCTCGGTGCTGATCGTGCGCGACGACGACATGAACATCCGCGCCTTCCACAATGTCTGCCGCCATCGCGGCGCGCGGCTGGTCTCGACGCCCAATGCGGTGGTCGGAAACCTCGTGTGCCGCTATCACTCCTGGACCTACGGTCTTGATGGAAAACTGCTCTTCGCCGACCACATGGGCGAGGATTTCGACAAGAGCTGCCGGGGCCTGAAGCCGGTCCACCTGCGCTCGATCGCCGGCCTGCTGTTCATCTGTCTGGCCGAGGAGCCGCCCAAGGACATCGAGGCCATGGCCGAGGCCCTGACCCCGTACCTCGCCGTCCACGACCTGCCCAATTGCAAGATCGTCAAGTCGACCGACCTGATCGAGCACGGCAATTGGAAGCTGACCATGGAGAACAACCGCGAGTGCTATCACTGCGGCGCCAACCATCCGGAGCTGACAGTTCCCTTGTTCGCCTATGGCTTCGGCTTCTCGCCGAAGACCTTGGATGAAGGCGAGCGCGAGCAGGCGGCGCGCTACCAGGCCCTGGTCTGCGACAGTCACGCCCGCTGGGAGGGCGCCGGCGCCGCCTCGCGCGAGGTCGAGCACCTGGCCGACCGCGTCACCGCCTTCCGCGCCGAGCGCCTGCCGCTGGACCAGCACGGCGAGAGCCAGACCCTGGACTCCAAGGTCGCGTCCCGAAAGCTCCTGGGCCAGATCAACGACCCGGCCATGGGCGGGCTTTCGGTCTGGACCCAGCCCAATTCCTGGCACCACTTCATGAGCGACCACGTGGTCACCTTCTCGGTGATCCCGGTCTCGCCGACCGAGACCCTGCTCAGAACCCGCTGGCTGGTGCACAAGGATGCGGTCGAGGGCGTCGACTACGACCTGGAAAACCTGACCCAGGTCTGGCTGGCGACCAACCAGCAGGACGCCGACTTGGTCGAGATCACCCAGGCGGGGGTGGAAAGCCCCGCCTATGAGCCGGGTCCCTATTCGGTGTTCACCGAGGGCCTGGTGGAGAAGTTCTGCGATTGGTACCTGGGCCGCTTGTCCGCGGGCCTGGCGACCGACCTGGCGGAGGCCGCGTAGTGACCGACCTGCTGGAACGCCCCGCTGACAGCCGCCTCATCGAGGCGCTGATCGCCGCCCCGCCGCCCGTCTGGGACAGCGAGGTCGACGACACCCTGGTCTGCCGCGCCGTGCGCCGCGAAACCCACGACGTGATGACCTTTGTGTTCGAAGCGCCCGAGCCGCGGGTGTTCTCCTACCGCCCCGGCCAGTTCATGACCTTCGAGTTCGAGATCGGCGGCGAGGCGATCAATCGCTGCTACACCATCGCCAGCGCGCCGACCCGGCCGCACCGGCTGGAGATCACGGTCAAGAAGATTCCCGGCGGCCCGGTCTCGACCTGGCTGCACGAGACCCTGAAGCCCGGCATGCGGGTCAAGGCGATGGGGCCGATGGGCGACTTCACCTGCGCCGCCCATCCGGCGCCGAAATACCTGTTCCTGTCGGCTGGCAGCGGGATCACGCCGCTGATGTCGATGACCCGGACGCACCACGACCTCGCCTCCGGCGCCGACATCGCCTTCGTGCACAGCGCCCGCTCGCCGATCGACCTGATCTTCGAGGCCGAGCTGGCCCTGATGGCCCGCGAGCAGCCGGGCCTGCGCATCACCACCCTCTGCGAGGCCGACGCGCCCATGGCCGCCTGGTCCGGCTATCGCGGCCGCATCGACCTCAAACGCCTCGAGCTGATCTGCCCCGACTTCCGCGAGCGCGAGGTCTTCGTCTGCGGCCCGGCGCCCTACATGGAGGGCGTGCGCGCGGCGCTGGCCGAAGCCGGCTTCGACATGAGCCGACATCACCAGGAAAGCTTCGATTTCAGTGAGCTGGGAGACCAGATTGACGCCGAACCTGAAGCTGAATGCGAAGCCGGCGTGCCGTCGTTTAGGGTCGAGTTCGCCACCTCGCGGCGCGCGCTCGACTGCCCCTCGGACCAGTTCGTCCTGGCCGCCGCCAAGGCCGCGGGCATGCGCCTGCCGTCCTCCTGCGCCAAGGGCATGTGCGGCACCTGCAAGTGCAAGCTGGTTTCCGGCACGGTCGAGATGTCGCCCTCGGGCGGGATTCGCCAGCGCGAGATCGACCAGGGCATGATCCTGATCTGCTGCTCCAAACCCACCAGCGACCTGGTGATCGAACGGTGAGGCGCAGACTGGCCCCATGATCCCCTCGGCCCTCCGCCGGTTCGGTTTCCTGACCCTGCCGAACTATTCGATGATCGCCTGCGCCAACGCCATCGAGCCGCTGCGCATGGCCAATCGTCTGACCGGGCGGGCCGACTACGGCTGGACCATGCTGACCCTGGACGGGGCGCCGGCTGCGGCCAGCAACGGGCTGTCGCTGGGCCCGACCTTGGCCTTGGAGGCGGCGGGGCCGATGGATGCGGTGCTGGTCTGCGGCGGGGTCGATGTGCGCCTCTCGGTCGGGCGGCCGGTCAAGACCGCGCTCCGCCGCCTGGCGCGGCAGGGCGTGGCCCTGGGCGCCCTCTGCACCGGCTCTTTCGCCCTGGCCGAGGCGGGACTCCTCAAAGGTTATCGCTGCGCCATCCATTGGGAGAACCTGCAGGCGATCCACGAGGAGTTCCCCGAGATCGACTTCACCCAGGACCTTTACGCCATCGACCGCGACCGGCTGACCTGCACCGGCGGGGTGGCGCCCCTGGACATGATGCTCAACCTGATCGGCGGCGGGCTGGGGCGCGAGGTCGCCGACCAGGTCTCCATGCAGTTCATCGTCGATCGCACCCGCGCCGGCGAGGAGCGCCAGCCCAGCCTGGCCAAATCCCATTCGGTGGTCGGCCACCCGGCGCTGGAAAAGGCGGTGCGGCTGATGGAGGAACGGATCGAGTTTCCGCTGTCCGCCGCCGAGGTCGCGACCCACGCCGGCGTTTCGGCGCGTCAGCTGGAGCGGCTGTTCAGGCAGCGCCTGGGCCACAGCCCCAGCGCCTTCGCCCTGACCCTGCGCCTCGACCGCGCCCGCGCCCTGCTGCGCCAGACCGCCATGCCGATCACCGACATCGCGCTGGCCTGCGGCTTCACCTCGCCGACCCACTTCTCCACCGCCTACCGCCGCCGGTTCGATCGCCCGCCAAGGGCGGAACGCGCGGCGGGGTAGCGCGATCGCCCCTGACAGGCGCGACGCCAGCACATAGTCTGCGCGCAATCGAAGCCCGTTGAGTGTGAATGAGCGCCGAGTCGTCCGCCCCTCCGAAACCTCGGCCAAGACGATGGCCCGCGGCCACAGGCGTTGCCGTGGCCGTCGTCTTCGTCGCCGCCGGGGCGGTTTACCTGGCGCGAGGACGCATCGCCGAGGGGCTCGCCCGTGACTGGCTGCGCCAGCAGGGCGTGGTTTCCGGCCTTTCGATTCGCTCCCTGTCCCTGACCGGGCTCAGCGCAAGCCTGAGGGTCGGGCCAGCGGCGGATCCGGACCTGACCGTGGATCGTGTCGAGGTCGGCTACGCCTTGACCGGCCCGTGGAGCGGCGCCCCGTTGGGGGTGCGCACAACCAGCCTGCGCCTTGTCCGCCCCCGGCTGAGGCTTCGCTGGTCGGGCGGTGAGATGCGATACGGCGCCCTGCAGCCGCTGATCGCGCAGCTGTCGAAGCCACGGCCGGGCGGAGGACCAGCTCCGGACGTCACGATCGAGCAGGCCGTCCTGGTGCTGGTGACGCCGGATGGTCAGGACGTGTTCCGCGGCGGCGGCGCATTGAAGAAAGGCTTGCTGACGGATCTCAGCGGCAGCCTCGACCCCTATAGGGCCGGCCTGGCCGGCGTGAGGCTGCAAGGCGAGGGGGGCGCGTTCGAGCTGCATCGAACTGGCGAGCGGATGTCGCTGACGATCGATCTTGGGCCGGTGAACGCGCTTGCAGGCGCGGCCAGGCTGCATGCGGCGCGGGTCAAGCTGGGCGGCGAGCTTCCGTTCCCGGCGAAAGGCGGCGCCTGGCGCGGGCCGGTGCGCCTGGCCCTTACCGGCCTGGGCGTTACAGCGGACAGCGGCGACCTGCACGCCTCGGGCGGGGTCGTGAATCTCGATCTGGACGGCGCTGGGGAGGCTAGCCCCGCGCGACAGGTCCTTACCGGGCGGATGCTGCTGACCGGCCAGGTCGCCCAGGCGCAGCGGCCGGGCGCGCGGCTGAACCGGAGCCTCGTGCAGATCGATCTGACCCAGTTGGCGGTGGTCCGCGATGCGTCGGGGCTGTCGCTGACTGGCGAGGGAGCCGGCGGCCTGTCCGGCGGGGTCGACACCGCCGGCGCCCAGGCGCAGGTCCAGACCGGCGCGATCCGGATCCGCGGGCTGAAGCTCCTGGCGCAAGGTGGCCGCTTCAGCAGGGCCGGGACGCTGGAGGGGGGATTGGCTGGCCATGCCGCATTTGCCGCCGCGCGGGCGCACAGCCTGGCCCAGCGGGTCCCGGTGCTCTCGGACGAAAAGCCCTATGCCGCCGCGATCGAGCGCGCCCTGCACGGCTTCCGTTTCGCCGAATCGCGCTGGCGAGCCGAGTTGTCCGACCACGGGGTGAGACTGGCCCTTGGGGCGCCGCTGACCGTCGATGCCGGTTCCGGGGCGCGTCTGACGCTGGCGGCTGCGCCGACGACCATCGGCGCCAAGGGGATTGTCTCAGCGGGACGCATCGAGCTCGGCGGCGGTGGGCTGCCGACAATGCGCGCCAGCCTATCCCACGCCGCGATCACATCGTCCGGCTTCAGCGCCGACCTGGCGGCCGAGAGCGAGCTGGACGCCCTGTTCGCCCGCGGCGCGCAGGTGCAGGCCAAGGGCCGGCTCTCCGGACACGGCGGCCAGGTGCGCTTCGACCTGGACGGCTGTGCGCCGCAGCGCGCGCACCGTCTCGATTTCGGGCCCAATTCGGTGGACGACTTCGCCGCCAGCCTCTGCCCGGGCGATGGCCCGCTGCTCGTGGCGAGCGCCGAAGGCTGGCGGGCGCGTGGGCAGCTGCAGCAGGCTCAGGGCGCGGCGCCCAGCTTCGAGGCGCGCGTCACCGGGGCCGACGGCGCCTTCCAGGCCATCGGCCGCCACGCCCTGGAGGCGGCCGAGGTCAGCGTCGACAAGGCGCAACTGGCCGACACCGCCAAGCCCTTGCGGTTTCGCGACCTGAACCTCGCCGGCCGCGCCAACCTGGCTGGCGGCGTCTGGACCGGCGATTTTGCGGCCACGACCCACGCCGGCCATCGGATCGGCAAGGTCGACCTTCGCCAGGTGGTGGCCAGCGGGACCGGCCGCGCGGACATCGACACCGGGCCCCTGGCGTTCGCCCCGAACGCCCTGCAGCCGGCGGAACTGACGCCCCAGGCCGATTTCGCGCGCAACGCCCAGGGCGTGGCTACCTTCAAGGGCTGGTTCGCCTGGGGGCCCGGCGCGCCGGCGCAAAGCGGCGGGGAGCTGAAGGCGAACGGTCTGGAGTTCAAGAGCCCGCTTGGCGCTGTGCTGGGCATCAACAGCGACCTCCACTTCACCAGCCTGTCGCCCCTGGTCACGCAGCCGGGCCAGAAGGTCAATGTAGAGCTGGTGCAGGCGGCGACCCCGCTCAGCGGGCTTTCCGCGCAGTTCGATCTGGACGCCCGCTCGGTGAGCATCGACCAGGCGTCGGGCGCGATCGCCGAGGGCCGCATCCGCCTGGAGCCGATGGTCGCCCCGCTCGCCGCCGGGGCGCCCTTCAAGGGCGTGCTGGTGATCGACCACGTCAGGATCGGACAGGTTCTGGCCGCCTCGAGCCTGGCCGACTCGGTCAAGCTGGACGCCGTGGTCGACGGGCGCATCCCCTTCACCGTGAGCTCGGCCGGGTTGACCATCCAGGGCGGTGAACTGCGGGCCGTGGGTCCAGGCCGCCTGTCGATCTCGCGCAAGGCGCTGAAGGACGGCGCCAGCGCGAAGCAGGCCGGCTTCGCCGAGGACCTGGCCTACCAGGCCATGGGCGACCTGGCCTTCGACACGCTGGACGCCTCGCTGAACACGCTGCCCGGCGATCGACTGGGGGTCCTGTTCCACATCAAGGGCCGCCACGCGCCGCCCAAGCCGCAGCGCGCGACCATCGCCCTCAGCGACCTTCTCCGCGGCCAGCCCCTGGCCAAGCCCCTGACGCTGCCGTCCGACACCAGGATCGATCTGACCCTCGACACGTCGCTGAACTTCGGCGAGCTTGTGCGGGCCTTGCAGCAGGCATGGCGTGACAGCTTAGGCCAGGCCCAAGAGCCTGGCGGTTCAGCGTCGGTTCAGGCGGAACATGGTCCGCTCGCCGTCAAACAAGAGGTGAAGCCTTGATGATCAGACGCGCCCTGCTGACGAGTCTTCTGGCGTCCGGCGCCTTGTTGGCCCTGGGGGCCTGCACGCCGACGATCAACGTCCGGGTCGAACCGATCAGCATCTACGCCAAGCTGGAGGCCGATATCCGCATCCGTCTGGACAAGGAGGTTCAGACGGCCATCCAGCAGAACCCCAACCTGTTTTAGAGGCCGACCATGATCCGCCGTCTGTTCCTCGCCCTGACCCTCGGCCTGAGCCTCGCGGCCACAGGCGCATCGGCCCAGTCCGCCGCCGAAAAAGCCACTGTCGACGCCGCCAAAACCCAGGGGGTGGTCGGCGAGCAGGGCGACGGCTTCCTTGGCCTGGTCACAGGGTCGGCGCCGGCGGATGTGACCGCCGCCATGGCCGCCATTAACGCAGGGCGCGCCAAGGCCTACCAGGATATCGCCGCCAAGACCGGCGTGTCGCAAGCCGCCGCCGGAGAGGCGACCGCCATCCAGCTCGTCGGGCGGCTGCCGGCGGGCGCCTACTACAAGCCCCTGGGCGGCTCCTGGACGCGGAAATAGACGAGCTACAAAGGGCGCCTCGGCTCTTTCGGGCGTCGGGTCAGCTTTTGGCCTTCCCGCCCCGCAACTCCTCCACCACATACGGCGCCGGATAGCCCGCCGCGCCGAAGGTGGCGGCAATCAGCTTGTTGGTGTCGAAATAGACCTGCCAATAGTGGTTGGTGTGGCAGTAGGGACGCACGGCCAGCACCGTGCCCATGGCGTTGAAGTCGAGGATCTCCACGTCCGGCGCCGGATCGGAGATCACGTTGGGGATGGCGGCCAGGGCCGGTTTCAGCTTGGCGATGGCCTCCAGCGGATCGACGCCAAAGGCGAGCTGGGCTGTGCGGTCCACGCGGCGATGGGCGTGGGCGCTGTAGTTCTTGATGATGTCGCCCGACACCTTCGAATTGCCGACGATCATGGCCACGTTGTCCGGCGCGGTGATCAGGGTGTTGAACAGGCCGATCTCGGTGACCGTGCCTTCCACGCCGGCGCCGACGATGTAGTCGCCGACCTTGTATGGCCGGAAGATGATCAGGAAGGCGCCGGCGGCGAAATTGGCCAGGAGGCCCGACCAGGCTGCGCCGACGGCCAGGCCGACGCCGGCGAGGAGGGCGGCGAAGCTGGTGGTCTCGACCCCGAAATAGCCGAGGATGGCCACCACCAGGACGATGTTCAGCCCGACGCCGAGGATGTTGGCGATGTAGCGCTGCAGGGTGGCGTCGAGATTGCGCGCCGTCAGCACCCGCGACAGCACGCCGATGGCGGCGCCGATCAGCCAGCGGCCGATCAGATAGAGCACGAGGCCGCCAACGACCTTGAACCCGATGGCGGTCGCAACTGGCGCGATCGATGCCAGCCAGATCTTCACGTCCATGTCCTTAGGTCCCCTTCAAGGTCAGCAACCTGGAGGACGCTAGGTAACAGGCGCCTTGGACCGCCTGGCAAGGGCTAGTTGGGATAGATCGGGAACGCCTTGCACAGGGCCGCGACTTCGGCCCGCACGTGCATCGTGACATCTTCAAGCTGTTCGCCGGTCCGCGCGGCCTCCAGCACCTGGTCGATCAGGGCGGCGACCTTTTCGAACTCGGCCTCACGGAAGCCGCGAGTGGTCAGGGCGGGCGAGCCGAGGCGGATGCCGGACGTGACCGCCGGCTTGGCCGGGTCGAACGGGATGCCGTTCTTGTTGCAGGTGATCCCAGCCTCATCCAGGGCCCGCTCGGCCACCTTGCCCGATAGACCCTTGGGGCGCAGGTCGACCAGCACCACGTGGGTGTCGGTGCCGCCGGAGACGATGGCGCAGCCGCGGGCTGCCAGGCCCTCGGCCAACACCTTGGCGTTGGACACGACCTGGCGGGCATAGGCTTTGAACGACGGCTCCAGGGCCTCGCCGAAGGCCACCGCCTTGGCGGCGATCACGTGCTCCAGCGGGCCGCCCTGGATGCCGGGAAAGACCGCGGAATTGATCTTCTTGGCGATGTCCTCGTCGTTGGAAAGTACCAGGCCGCCGCGCGGGCCACGCAGGGTCTTGTGCGTGGTCGAGGTGGTGACGTGGGCGTAGGGCAGGGGGCTTGGGTGAGCGCCGCCGGCCACCAGGCCCGCGATGTGGGCCATGTCGACCATCAGATAGGCCCCGACCTTGTCGGCTATGGCGCGGAAGCGGGCGAAGTCCAGGGTGCGCGGATAGGCCGAGCCGCCGGCGATGATCAGTTTCGGCTGATGCTCGATTGCGAGGGCTTCGAGCGCGTCGTAGTCGATCACCTGGGAGCCCGGATCCACGCCATAGTTCACCGGCTTGAACCAGCGGCCGGAGACGGTGGGGGGCGCCCCGTGGGTCAGGTGGCCGCCATGGGCGAGGCCGAGGCCCAGAATGGTGTCGCCGGGCTGCAGCAGCGCGAACAGCACCGCCATGTTGGCCTGGGCGCCCGAGTGCGGCTGGACATTGGCGAAGCCGCAATCGAACAGGGCCTTGGCCCGGTCGATGGCCAGCTGCTCGGTGACGTCCACGTGCTCGCAGCCGCCATAGTAGCGCTTGCCCGGATAGCCCTCGGCGTACTTGTTGGTCAGCACCGAGCCCTGGGCCTTCAGCACGGCCGGCGAGACGATGTTCTCGGACGCGATCAGCTCCAGCTTGTCCTGCTGGCGATGCAGCTCCGCGTCGATGGCGGCCTGCACGGCCGGGTCGTCGCGGCTGAGGTCGCGGGCGAAAAAGGCGGCGGCGTCGGACATGGCGGGCTCCGGAGGGATATCGAGCGAGTTTGCCGTGTCGTCGCGGGTTCATCGCGCACGCAGGCGGCCTCAGGCTTGAACGGCGGCGACAGGCCGCGCCCCTTGCTTTTCGCTGCGCAATCCCCTACATGCGCGCCCCATCACACACGCAGGCGTTCGGCGGCTGATCGGTCAATCCCGTTCTGGCTTCCGTTCCGGTCCCTTCTCGAAGGGGTTTGCCTGCGGAGGCGCACCGGAAGAAGGAGACATACCTATGGCGCTTCCTGAATTCTCCATGCGTCAGCTCTTGGAAGCTGGCGCTCACTTCGGCCACCAGACCCACCGCTGGAACCCGAAGATGGAGCGGTACATCTTTGGCAGCCGCGCCAACATCCACATCATCGACCTGTCGCAGACCATCCCGCTGCTGCACCAGGCCCTGGTCAAGGTCCGCGACGTCGCCGCCGGCGGCGGCCGGGTGCTGTTCGTCGGCACCAAGCGCCAGGCCTCGGACCCGGTCGCGACCGCTGCGCGCCGCTGCGCCCAGTACTATGTCAACCACCGCTGGCTGGGCGGCACCCTGACCAACTGGCGCACCATCTCCGGCTCGATCGCCCGTCTGCGCGAACTGGAAACCGTGCTGTCCTCGGGCGGCGAAGGCCGGGTGAAGAAGGAAATCCTGCAGCTGACCCGCGAGCGCGACAAGCTGGAACTGTCGCTGGGCGGCATCAAGGACATGGGCGGCATTCCCGACCTGATGTTCGTGATCGACACCAACAAGGAAGCGATCGCGATCCAGGAAGCCCGCAAGCTGAACATCCCGGTGGTGGCGATCCTCGACACCAACTGCGACCCGAACGGCATCACCTATCCGATCCCGGGCAATGACGACGCGGCGCGCGCGCTGCAGCTCTATTGCGACCTGATCGCCGACGCGGTGCTGGACGGCCTGGCCCAGGGCCAAGCCTCCCTGGGCGTCGACCTGGGCGCTTCGGAAGCTCCCAGCGAGCCGGTGCTGAAGATGGTCGCGGAAGCCGAGGTCCCGGCCGAAGCGCCTGCGGAAGTCCCTGCCGAAGTCGTGGCGACCGAAGCCGCCGCGGCGGACGAGCCGGCCGCGAGCTGACACAAAAACTTCGCGGCGGTCCCACCCGCCGCGAGCCTTTCCTGAAATGGACGGCTGGGCTAAACGCTCGGCCGTCCGACCTATTTGAAACTGGAGAAGCTCCATGGCGGAGATCACGGCCGGCCTGGTGAAGGAACTGCGCGAGAAGTCCGGCGCGGGCATGATGGACTGCAAGAAGGCCTTGCAGGAGAACGGCGGCGACATCGAACAATCGATGGACTGGCTGCGCACCAAGGGTCTGTCCAAGGCGGCCAAGAAGGCTGACCGCGTGGCGGCCGAGGGTCTGGTGGCCATCGCCCTGCGCCCCAATGGCAAGGGCATGACCGGCGCCGCCATCGAGCTGAACGCCGAAACCGACTTCGTCGCCCGCAACGAGCTGTTCCAGGTCGCGGCGCGCAAGACCGCCCAGATCGCCTTGGACACCGACGGCTCGGTGGACGCTATCGGCGCGGCCAAGACCGCCGACGGCGAGACGGTGGCGGAATCGATCACCAACCTGATCGCCACCATCGGCGAGAACATGCTGCTGCGCCGCGCGGCCCGCTTCGACGTGGCCGAAGGCGCCGTGGCGGCCTATGTGCACAACGCCACCGCCCCGGACCTTGGCCGCATCGGCGTGTTGGTGGCCCTGGAAGGCGCTGGCGACCAGGCCGCGCTGCAGGACCTGGGCAAGAAGATCGCCATGCACGTGGCGGCCACCGCCCCTCTGTCGCTGTCGACCGACGACCTGGACCCGGAAGCGGTGGAGCGCGAGCGCGCCATCTTCACCGAACAGGCCCTGGAGTCGGGCAAGCCCGCCGCTGTGGTCGAGAAGATGGTCGAAGGCCGCATCCGCAAGTTCTTCGAGGAAGTCGTGCTGTTGAAGCAGGCCTTCGTCATGAACCCCGACCAGACCATCGAGCAGCTGGTGGCCGAAGCCGGCAAGACCCTGGGCTCGCCGGTCAAGGTGAAGGGCTTCGTGCGTCTGGCCCTCGGCGAAGGCGTCGAGAAGAAGCAGGAAGACTTCGCTGCGGAAGTCGCCGCGGTGACCGGCCAGGGCTGATCGTCGCCCGCCAGATCAGTCTGGATTGAGATCAGCGCCGCCCCGGTTTGCGCCGGGGCGGCGTTTTTTGTCTACGGCCAAGGTGTCAGTAGGCAGCCGTTGTGCGTTGTTCTCCAGGGTCATGCCTCTTGCCTCGCCGAGTGGGTCCACCATATTGGCGTCAAGATGCCGTTCACGGTTTGATCTGCGGCCCTCGGCAGGGCGACGCAGGCCGCCACGCCAGGGAGAGAACCGATGGCTATCCGACGCTCGAAGGCCGCACGAGGAGCGGCCGCGTGAGTCCCGCTGACGGCGCGCGCCCGGCCCAGCGCGATACGAGTTCGCCCAGCGTCGAAACCCCGCTCCTGGCCCGCTACCACAGCGTCCGGTCCCACACCGCCGCCCTGACCCTGCCGCTCTCGGCCGAGGACCAGGTGGTCCAGTCGATGCCCGACGCCAGCCCGGTCAAATGGCACCAGGCCCACACCACCTGGTTCTTCGAGACCTTCCTGCTGCAGGCCTTCGACCCCGACTACCAGGTGTTCGATCCGGGATACGCCTATCTGTTCAACTCCTACTACGAAGCCGTCGGCCCCCGCCGTCCCCGGCCGGAGCGGGGCCTGATCACCCGTCCCTCGCTCAGCGAGGTGCGCGCCTATCGCCGCCACGTCGACCTGGCCATGGCTGACTTCCTGGCCGGCCCTGCGGCCGAGCGGCGCGAGGTCCAGGCTCTGGTCGAACTGGGCCTGGCGCACGAGGAGCAGCACCAGGAGCTGATCCTGATGGACGTGCTGCACCTGTTCGCCCAGATGCCGGGCGATCCGGTCTATCAGGGCCCGCCGCCGGCTCGCCGCGACGATCCCGGCCCGGCCCGATTCCTGCGCTTCGCCGGCGGCCTGGTCCCGGTCGGCCACAGCGGCGGCGGCTTCGCCTTCGACAACGAGGGGCCTCGCCATGACGTATGGCTGGAACCCTACGGCCTGGCCGATCGGCTGGTCACCAATGGCGAGTGGCTCGAGTTCATTGAGGACGACGGCTATCGCAAGGCCGACCTCTGGCTCTCCGACGGTTGGGCGCTGATCCAGCGCGAGGGTTGGAGTCATCCCCTCTACTGGCGGCTCGACCACGCCGGAGGCTGGTGGGAAATGACCCTGGCCGGGGCGGTTCCGCTCGACCCTCACGCCCCGGTCGCCCATGTCAGCTACTACGAGGCCGACGCCTACGCCCACTGGCGCGGCAAGCGCCTGCCGACCGAGGCGGAGTGGGAGCACGCCGTGCGTCGCCAGGGCGAGGGCGGCGAGCTGCGCCAGGCTTCGGACGAGCTCTGGCAATGGACCGCCAGCGCCTATCTCGGCTATCCGGGCTTCCGCCCCGCCGCCGGCGCGGTCGGCGAGTACAATGGCAAGTTCATGATTGGCCAGATGGTGCTGCGCGGCGGCTGTTCGGCCACGCCCGAAGGCCACGTGCGGCCCAGCTACCGCAACTTCTTCCAGCCGCATCAACGGTGGATGTTCAGCGGCGTGCGTCTGGCGGAGGATCAGGCGGCGGCGGAAGCCGACATCGACGCCTTCCGCCAGGACGTGGTGGCGGGCCTCTCGCAGCCGCGGAAGCGCCTGCCCAGCAAGTACTTCTATGACGCCCGCGGCGCAGCCCTGTTCGAAGAGATCTGCCGCCTGCCGGAATACTATCCGACCCGTACCGAGATGGCCCTGCTGGACCACGTGGCCGGCGAGATTGCGGCCCACATCCCCGACGGCGCCGCCCTGATCGAATACGGCAGCGGCGCCAGCCTGAAGACGCGTCGCCTCCTGGACGCCGCGCCCCAGATCGCGGCCTATACGCCGGTTGATATCTCGACCGAGGCCCTGCTCGAAGCGGCCGAGGCGATCCGCAGGCTCTACCCGCGCCTCCTGGTCGAACCGGTAGCGGCGGACTTCACCCAGGCCTTCGCCCTGCCGGCCGTCGCCGAGGGCCGGCCCAGGGTCGGGTTCTTCCCCGGCTCGACCATCGGCAATTTCGAAGCCGACGAAGCCGCACGCTTTCTCGCTGAGGCGCGTAAGCTCCTGGGCGCCGGCGGGCGCATGATCGTCGGCGCCGACCTGGTCAAGGACGAGGGCGTGCTGATCCGCGCCTATGACGACGCGCAAGGCGTCACCGCGGCCTTCAACTTCAACTTGCTAGCCCGGATCGACCGCGAACTGGACGCCGACATTGATCTCGGCAAGTTCGCCCACCGCGCGGTCTGGAACGCGCGGGATAGCCGGATCGAAATGCATCTGCTCAGCACGGAGGATCAGGTGTTCGAGGTGGCCGGGCGCGAGTTTTCGATGCGGGCGGGCGAGACCATCCACACGGAGAATTCCCATAAATACACGGTCGAGGCGTTCGAGGCCCTGGCCGCCCGGGGCGGCTGGCGCTTAGCCGCGCGCTGGATCAGCCCCGACCCAGCCTTCGCGATCTTCCTGTTGCAGGAATAGCCGTATACAGGCGAATGCGCCCGCTCCGAGAGGGGGACCGGAGCGGGCGGCTTTCGCCGTTCAAGCGGAACGGGTCAGGAGCGCGTGTTGGCCGGCTGGGTGGAGGCGTCGGCCCGCCGGCGTCCGCCACCGTGCGAGGCTTCGCCGCCCTTGCGTCCCGCCGCCGCGGCCAGGTCGCGATCCTGTGAGAAGCTGCGCTTTTCGTCCGGCACGCTGGCGCCGCCCTTGCGCGCGATTTCCCGCTGGCGGGCCTTGTCCATGGCGGCGAATCCGCGATGCGCCGGCTTGGTTTGGGGGGTGGTTGGCTCAGTCATCGGTACTTCCTGTTCACTGAGGGCGCGATGAGCAACGCCCGGTCGGGGGGAGCGGTCTCGAACAAGCGATCCGCGGCTCGGCCTAAGTGGGGCCAGGTCCGGACCCGCGTCAGTGGCAACGCTTCATTTAAGCCAAAGGTTCGCCCGAATGGCGCGGAAATGTTGGAATCGGGCCATGCTTCACGCGGAAGTGAGGAGCGTCAGCCGTGTCCGACCAGGAAATGAGCACCAAAAGATACGCCCCGCACCATTGGCGGCTCGCGGTCGGGGCCGTGTTCGGTATTTTGCTTTTGGTCGCAAGCCCATTGCTGGGCGCCCCGCCCGCTAGCCGCATCCTGATCGCCTGGAACGGGGGAGCGGCGCTCTATCTGGTCCTGACCTGGCGGCTGTTCGTCACCGCCACCACCGAAGAGGTGCGGTGCCGCGCGTGCAACGAGGACGAGACGCCATGGGGCCTTCTGACCCTGGTGGTCAGCGCCATCCTCGCCAGCCTCGTAGGCATCGTGCTGGCCATGATCGAAAGCAAGCATGGCTCGCCATTCGAGCAAAACCTTGTGGCGGGATTGGCCGCAGCGACCCTGGTGGTCTCTTGGCTGATGCTGCAGACCATCTTCACGCTTCACTACGCCCATCGCCATTTCGGCGAGACCGGCGAGGACGGTGAAATCGTCGGCGGCTTCAAGTTCCCGGGCGATCCGCCGGAAACCTATCTGGACTTCGCCTACCTCTCGTTCTGCATGGGCGCGACCTTCCAGGTCTCGGACACAAATGTCGAGCGCGCCAGCCTGCGCAACCTGATCACCGCCCATGGCGCGGTGGCCTATCTTTACAACACCGCGATCCTGGCCCTGGGCATCAACCTGCTGTCCAGCCTGATCGGGCACTGACGGGGTAGGATCAGCCCTCGCGCAGTTCCAGCCCCAGGCTTTCGGTGGCGCGGGCCAGGTCCAGCTCGGTGTAGGGCTTGGCGACCACAGTGACGCCGCGATCGCCCTGGAACTGGGCGCGCAGCTCGTCTTCCTCATAGCCGCTGACCACCACCACGCGCAGCTCCGGATGGCGGCGTCGAAGCTGTGTGACCAGCTCGTCGCCCCGGCCATCGGGCAGGCCGACGTCGATCACGGCCAGGGCCGGACGCAGGCCACCTTCGATCGCGTCGCGGGCCTCCTGGGCGCTATGGGCCACGATCGGCTCATAGCCGATCGATCTGAGGCATTCTTCCGCGACGATGGCCACCAGGGGCTCGTCTTCGACCAGCAGGACCTCGAACGAGGTCTGTACGCTCACTAAAATACCTGAGCCGGAGGTCTGCATAGACGAGCCAAATCCTGTAACTCCACGCCGACCGCGGACGACGGGGCAGGTTAGGGGATCGCGTCAGAGGTCACAATAGCGCCTACAGGTCAGATCCGACCGGCCCGCTCCAATGCCTCGACGATGCGATCCGCCGCCTCCTGGGCGCTCAGGTCCTCGGTCGCCACCACGATCTCGGCCGCCTCCGGCGCCTCATAGGGCGAGGAGACGCCGGTGAAGTTGGCGATCTGGCCGTCCAGGGCCTTGGCGTAGAGCCCCTTGGGGTCGCGGGCGATGCAGGCTTCCAGCGGGGTGTCGACGAAGATCTCCAGGAACTCGCCGGCCTCGAACAACTCGCGCACCATCCGCCGCTCGGCGCGGAAGGGCGAGATGAACGAGCAGAGGACGATGGTCCCGGCCTCGACGAACAGCTTGGCCACCTCGCCGACCCGGCGGACGTTCTCCACCCGCTCGGCGTCGGAGAAGCCCAGGTCGCGGTTCAGGCCGTGGCGGACATTGTCGCCGTCCAGGAGGAAGGTGCGCACACCGCGCTCGTGCAGGGCGCGCTCGACCAGGTTGGCGATGGTCGACTTGCCCGAGCCCGAGAGGCCGGTGAACCAAAGGGCCGCCGCCCCGTGGCCGTTCAGGCGCTGGCGATCCTCACGGCTGACCAGCAGGGCCTGACGATGGATGTTGCCCGCCCGGCGCAGGGCGAAGTCGATCATGCCTGCGCCCACCGTGGCGTTGGTGTAGCGGTCGATCAGGATGAAGGCGCCGGTCTCGCGGTTGTCGGCATAGGCGTCGAAGGCGATCGGCGCGCTGGTCGACAGGTTGCAGACCCCGATCTCGTTCAGGGCCAGGCTGCGGCCGGCCAGGTGCTCCTGGGTGTCGACGTCGATGCGATGCTTGAGCGCCGTGACCTTGACCGGGACGTGCCGCGCGCCGATGCGCATCAGATAGGGGCGGCCGGGCAGCAGGGGCTCGTCGCCCATCCAAAGGACATGGGCGGCGAACTGGTCGGCGACCTCGGGCCGCGCGGTGGCGGGCGCCAAAAGGTCGCCGCGGGCGATATCCACCTCGTCGGCCAGGGTCAGGGTCACGGCGTCGCCGGCCCGGGCCTCGGCCAGGTCGCCGTCATAGGTGACGATCCTGCGGACGGTGCTCTCGCGGCCCGAGGCGGCCACTGTGACCCGGTCTCCGGGGCGAACCACACCCGAGGCGACCGTGCCGGAAAAGCCACGGAAATCCAGGTCCGGCCGATTGACCCATTGCACCGGGAAGCGGAACGGCTTGGCCGCCGCATCGGAAACGACGTCGATGGTCTCCAGATGCTCGACCAGCGTCGGCCCGCGATGCCAGGGGGTGTTGCTGGAGGCCCGGGTGACGTTGTCGCCGTGGCGGGCCGACATCGGGATCGGGGTGATCGAGCAGAAGCCGAGGCCCTCGGCGAAAGCCGCATAGTCGGCGACGATCCGGTCGAACACCGCCTGGTCGTAGTCCACCAGGTCGATCTTGTTCACCGCCAGCACCACATGGCGCACGCCCAGCAGCGAACAGATGTAGCTGTGCCGCCGGGTCTGAGTCAGCAGCCCCTTTCGCGCATCGACCAGGATCACCGCCAGGTCCGCACCCGAGGCGCCGGTGGCCATGTTGCGGGTGTACTGTTCGTGCCCAGGCGTGTCGGCGACGATGAAGCTGCGCCGGTCGGTGGTGAAGAAGCGATAGGCCACATCGATAGTGATGCCCTGCTGCCGCTCGGCCTCTAGGCCGTCGACCAGCAGCGCCAGGTCGATGTCCTCGCCCGCGGTCCCATGCCGGCGGCTGTCGCGCTCCAGGGCGGCCAACTGGTCGTCCAGGATCAACTTGGAGTCATAGAGCAGCCGTCCGATCAGGGTCGACTTGCCGTCGTCCACCGAGCCGCAGGTCAGAAAACGCAGCAGGCCGCGCTCGGCGGTCTCGACGGGGATCTCGACCGACAGTTCGGTCAGGGGGGATTGCGCGCCGTCCATCAGAAATAGCCCTCGCGCTTCTTCTTCTCCATCGAGGCCGACTCGTCGGAATCGATCAGCCGCCCCTCGCGCTCGGAACTGCGGGAGGCGCGCATCTCGGCGATGATGTCCTCCAGGCTGTCGGCCCGGGACTCCACCGCCGCGCTCAGCGGATAGCAGCCCAGCGAGCGGAACCGCACCCAGCGGGTCTCGGGGACCTCGTCGGGGAGGAGCGGCATGCGCTCGTCGTCGCGCATGATCAGCATGCCGTCGCGCTTCACCACCGGCCGCGGGGCGGCGAAATAGAGCGGCACCACGGGGATGTTTTCGCTGCGCGTGTATTCCCAGATGTCGAGCTCGGTCCAGTTGGACAGGGGGAAGACGCGAATGGTCTCGCCCTTGTTGATCCGGGTGTTGTAGAGCCGCCAGAGCTCCGGCCGCTGGTTGCGCGGGTCCCAGACGTGGCCGGCCGAGCGGAACGAGAACACCCGCTCCTTGGCCCGGCTCTTCTCCTCGTCGCGCCGCGCGCCGCCGAAGGCCGCGTCGAAGTCGTACTTGTCCAGAGCCTGTTTCAGGGCCTCGGTCTTCATCACCTGGGTGTGCAGGGACGAGCCGGAGGCGATCGGGTTGATCCCGCGCGCCAGGCCTTCCTCGTTGGTGTGGACCAGCAGGCGCACGCCATAGCGCTCGGCCACCGTATCGCGGTGGCGGATCATGTCGCGGAACTTCCAGGTGGTGTCGACATGCAGCAGCGGGAACGGCGGCTTGGACGGATAGAAGGCTTTGGCCGCCAGGTGCAGCATTACCCCGGAATCCTTGCCGATCGAATAGAGCATCACCGGGTTGTCGAACGCCGCGGCGACCTCGCGAATGATTTCGATCGACTCGGATTCAAGCCGCCTCAGGTGCGCGGAAAGCGGGCGGCGCTCGGTGGCGGCGGGCAGGCCCAGGACTGCGGACATCGGACAAAAGCTCCCTTCCGCGCGCCGGCCATGGCGCGGGACGGGAGATCAATTACAGCCTGAAGCCGCGCTCCGCAGCGCATCTTATCTTTGGCGGCGGATAGAGAAGCTAACAGGGCTGCGCGTGGTTCGAGACGCCCGCTGGTGCGGGCTCCCCACTATGAGGGGTTTTGCGAAGGGCGCCCAAACTTAGTCATGGCGAGGAGCGGCCCGTCAGGGACGCGTCTCGAACCCCGCACAAAAACTCACACGGCCCCGAGCGGAAGGAGCACTCGCGCGGTCAGGCCACCCCCTGGCCGGTTGTGCAACGTAGCATCTCCGCCGTGAGCCCTGGCGATCGAGCGCACCACCGGAAGGCCCAGGCCGATACCGCCCGTGTCCCGCGACCTGGAGCCCTCGCGCCTATAGAAAGGCTCAAAGACCCGCTCCAGCTCTGTCTCGGGAATGCCGGGTCCCTTGTCGTCGATTTCGACCACGGCGGCGTCGCCCGCGGCGCTGACCCCGACCCTGGCCGAGCCGCCGAACTTGATGGCGTTTTCCAGCAGGTTGTTGAACAGGCGCTTGAGGTCGATCGGATCGCCCTCGACCACCACCCGCTCGGCATGGGCGACCGAGACATCAAGGCCCGTCTCGCTCATCTCGTCAGCCAGGCTTTCCAGCAGCGAGGACAGCTCCAGCTTGGAGCGGTCGGCGCGCTTGGAGGCGTCGCGCACGAAGGCCAGGGTGCCCGAAATCATCGCCTCCATCTCGGCGATGTCTGCGACCATCTTCTCGCGCAACGGCTCGGGCGCCTCCTCCAGGCGGAAGCGGATTCGGGTCAGGGGCGTCCTCAGGTCGTGGGCGATGGCCCCGACCATGGCGGTGCGGTCGCCGACATAGCGGGAGAGGCGCTCCTGCATCTCGTTGAAGGCGCTGACCGCTACCCCGACCTCGGCCGGGCCGCGCAAGGCCAGGGGCTCGGCATGGGGGTCGCGGCCCAGGCGCTCGGCGGCCTTGGCGAAGGCCACGATCGGCGCGGCGAGGCGGCGCGAAAAGATGTAGGCCAGCGGGATCAGCGCCACCAGGCTCAGGCCCAGCCACAGCAAAAGCCGCCGCTGCCAGGGCGAGGGCTGAAGGGTGTGCTTGGGTTCGACGATCAGCCAGCGCCCGTCCGGCTGCTGCACCGAGACGCTGAACGGGGCGATGACGAAATGGTCGTCGGCCAGGCGCCCGTCATGCGCCATCTGGCTGCGGATCAGGCGGATGGCCCGCCGGTCGGGATAGCGCGAGAATTCGACCAGGAAGGCGATCCGGCTGGGATCGACGCCGATCAGGTCGCCCAACTCCTTGCGGTGCAGCGGCATGTCGCGCCGGTCGAAGTCCGCCCCCTTGTCCGGCCTGTCGGCATAGTGGGCGGTCAGGATCGGCCGATCCTTCTCAACCGCGGCCTTGCCGGTTCTGATCAGCTGGGCGATCTCGCTGACCCGGTAGAAATAGGGCAGGGGCGCCGGCAGGTTGAAGATCACCAAGAGGTTGATGGCGATCGCCGCCAGAAGGCTCAGCACGCTGAGCGCCAGGGCCTGCAGGAACAGGGGGGCGGCGGCGCGCCGCCGGGCGCTGGGCTGGGCCTCCGCCGTCGTCATGTCCGGGTGACGCGGGCCGTAAACACATAGCCCTCGTTGCGCACGGTGCGGATCAGTTCCTGGCCGCCGACGCCGTCATCCAGCTTGCGGCGCAGGCGGCTGATCTGCACGTCGATCGCCCGGTCATAGGCGTCGCTGTCCGGGCCGCGGGCCAGGTCCAGCAGGCGGTCGCGGGTCAGCACCCGCTGCGGCCGCTCGATGAACGCCTGCAGCAGGGTGAACTCGCCGCTCGACAGGTTGACGATCACCCCCTGGGGCGAACGCAGCTCGCGTCGGACCAGGTCCAGCCGCCAGCCGGCGAAGCTGCAGCCGGCGCCCAGCGGCGGGTCGCTCGACGCCCGCGGCTCCTGCCGTCGGCGCAGCACCGCCCGGATGCGGGCCAGCAACTCGCGCGGATTGCAGGGCTTGGGCAGATAGTCGTCGGCGCCCAGCTCCAGGCCGATGATGCGGTCGGTCTCGTCGCCCATGGCGCTCAGCATGATGATGGCCGGCGCCTCTCCGCCCGCCATGCGCCGACAGATGGCCAGGCCGTCCTCGCCGGGGAGCATGATGTCGAGCACGATCAGGTCGATGCTGCCGCGGCTCAGCATCGCCTCCATCTCCTGCCCGTCGGCCGCGGTCTCCACCGCATAGCCGTGCCGCCGCAGGAAATCGGAGACCGCGTCGCGGATCCCGGGATCATCGTCGACCATCAGCACATGGGCCAGCGGATCCTGTTCGGTGCGGCCTTGGGCGTCTTGCATGTCGGTTTCCATGCCCCTTTTATCCCAAAGGGTGATGGCATACAGATTTCACCGGTGAAACCCCGCCGTCAGCCCCTCAGTTCACGATCGATTTCAAGGGCTTCGTCGGAAACGAAGGGGTTGATCCGCCGCTCCGCGCCAAAGGTCGACATGGGTCCATGGCCCGGCACGAAGCGCACCTGGTCGCCCAGCGGCCACAATTTGCCGGTGATGGACTCGATCAGCTGGCGATAGTCGCCGCGCGGGAAGTCGGTGCGGCCGATCGAGCCCTGGAACAGCACGTCGCCGACCTGGGCGAACATGGCCTGGCGATGGAAGAAGACGATGTGCCCCGGCGTGTGTCCGGGGGTGTGATAGACTTCGAACTCGGTCTCGCCCAGGGTGACCACGTCGCCGTCGTCCAGCCAGCGGTCGGGGGTGAAGCCGCGCGCGTCGGGCATGCCATAGCGCTGGCCGCTGGCTTCGATCTGGTCGATCCAGAACTGGTCGTCCTTGTGCGGCCCCTCGATCGGAACCCCGGTGGCCGCCTTCAGCGCCGAGGCGGCGCCGGCATGGTCCAGGTGGCCGTGGGTGATCCAGATCTTTTCCAGCGTCAGGCCCTGGTCGTCGATGGCGTGCAGCAGCCGCTGGACCTCGCCGCCCGGGTCGATCACCGCCGCCTTCTTCGTCTTCACGCACCAGACGATGGTGCAGTTCTGCTGCAGCGGCGTGACCGGGGCGATCACGGCCTTGATCGGTAGGGGGGCGGTCTGGGTATCGCTCATCGAACATCCAAGCGGCGGGGGCTAAGCCTAGAATAGGGGCCTGATCGCCGATCACCAATCCCTCGCGAAACGCCGCGCCCGGATGACGCGGGCGGCGCTCGCGGCTATGGCAGGCGCGATGCTGCCGATCCACGACGCCCTTCCGGCCCTGAAGGCCGCCCTCGCCGAGCGCAGCTGCGCCGTGGTGGTGGCCCCGCCGGGCGCCGGCAAGACCACGGTCGCGCCCCTGGCCCTGAAGGACGAGCCCTGGGTAGCCGGGGGCAAGCTGATCGTCCTGGAGCCGCGGCGGCTGGCGGCGCGGGCCGCGGCGGCGCGCATGGCCCAGAGCCTGGGCGAGCCTGTCGGCGAGACCGTCGGCTTCCGCGTGCGGCTGGAATCCAGGGTTTCGGCCCGCACCCGGATCGAGGTGGTCACCGAGGGCGTCTTCACCCGCATGATCACCGCCGACCCCGGCCTCGACGGGGTGGCCGCGGTGCTGTTCGACGAATTCCACGAGCGCAGCCTCGACGCCGACCTGGGTCTCGCCTTCGCCCGCGACAGCCAGGGCCTGCTTCGCCCCGATCTGAGGCTGGTGGTCATGTCCGCGACCCTGGACGGCGCGGCGGTGGCGCGGCTTTTGGACGGCGCCCCGGTGATCGAGAGCCAGGGGCGCGCCTATCCGGTCGAGACCCGCTACCTCGGCCGCGATCCCGCGGCCCGGATCGAGGACCAGGCCGAGCGGGCGGTGCGCAAGGCGCTGGCGGAAGCGGAGGGCGGCGTCCTCGTCTTCCTGCCGGGCCAGGGCGAGATCCTGCGCACCGCCGAGCGGCTGGCCGCGCGCTTCGAAGGCTCCAACATCGACATCGCCCCGCTCTACGGCGCCCTCGAGCCCAAGGACCAGGACCGGGCCATCGCTCCGTCGCCCCCAGGCCGGCGCAAGGTGGTGCTCGCCACCGCCATCGCCGAGACCAGCCTGACCCTCGAAGGCGTCCGCGTCGTGATCGACGCCGGCCTGGCCCGTGTCCCCCGCTTCGATCCGGCCAGCGGCCTGACCCGCCTGGAGACCGTGCGCGTCTCCCGCGCCTCGGCCGACCAGCGGCGGGGGCGGGCGGGGCGCACCGCCCCTGGGGTCTGCTACCGCCTGTGGGATGAGCCCGAGACCCGCTCCCTGATCGCTTTCGAGCGGCCAGAGATCCTGGAGACCGACCTCTCGCGCCTGGCCCTGGACCTGGCCCGCTGGGGCGCACGGGACGCCGACGAGCTCAGCCTGCTCGACCGGCCGCCCGCGGCGGCCCTGGCCGAGGCGCGGGCCCTGCTGACCCGCCTGGGCGCCCTGGATGCGGCCGGCGCGCTCACGGCCCACGGGCGAGCCATGGGCGAGCTGCCCTTGGCCCCGCGCCTGGCGCACATGGTCATGGCGGGGGCGGCGAGGGGCGCCGGCCGCCGTGCGGCCCGCATCGCCGCCCTGCTGACCGAGCGCGGCCTCGGCGGCCGCTCGGCCGACATCGCCACGCGCCTGGAAGGCTTTGCGCGCGATTCCGGCCCCCGGGCCAAGGGCGCCGCCGCCCTGGCCGATCGCTGGGCGCGGCTTGCGGGCGGCGGTGATTCCAAAGGCGAAATTGACGACGGCCTGCTGGTGGCCGAGGCCTTTCCCGAGCGGATCGCCAAGGCCCGCGGCAAGCCCGGCGAATACCAGCTCGCCAACGGCCGCGGCGTGACCCTCGATCCCGCCGATTCGCTGGCCCGCGAGCCCTGGCTGGCGGTGGCCGAACTGGGCGCCGGCGAGGCCCGCGACCGAATCCTGCTGGCCGCCCGCCTCGACGAGACGGCGCTGAGGGTCGCGTTCGCCGATCGGCTGGTGCGCGAAGAGCGGCTGGAGGCGTCGCCGAACGGGCGCCTTCGAGCCAAGGAAACCCTGTGGCTGGGCCGGCTCGCGGTCGAGGAGCGCCTGATCACCGACCCGGACCCCGCCCTGATTCGCGCCGCCCTGCTGGACGAGGTCCGCCGGCGTGGGCTCGAGGCCCTGCCCTGGGGCGCCGCCAGTCGCTCCTTGCGCGAGCGCGCCGCCTTCGTGCGGGCCAGCGGGGGCGAGGCGCCCGACTTCTCGGACGAAGCGCTGCTGGCGGACCTCGAGGCCTGGCTAGGGCCTTTGCTGGCGGGCCGCACGTCGCTGAACGGCCTTGCTGATTCGGACCTCCTGGAAGCCCTGCGCGGCCTCGCGCCCTGGGATGTCCTGCGCCGCCTCGACGCGGAGGCTCCGGTGCGCTGGACGGCCCCGACCGGAACCACCCACGCCATTGATTACGCCGCCGAGGGTGGGCCCAGGGTCGACATCCGAGTGCAGGAGCTGTTTGGGCTCAACGTCCATCCCACAGTCGGCCGCAGCGTCCCGCTGACCCTGGCCCTGCTTTCGCCGGCCCACCGCCCGATCCAGCTGACCAAGGACCTGCCGGGCTTCTGGCGCGGCTCGTGGAGCGATGTGCGCAAGGACATGCGGGGGCGCTATCCCAAGCACGTCTGGCCCGAAGACCCCGCCGCCGCGGCGCCGACCTTGAGAGCTAAGCCGAGGGCGGGGTGAGGAAAAGTGCGAAGCGGTTTTCCGCTCGCACCCCGCCCTAGTCCTAGGAATCGATCACGCTTTTCGGCTTTGGATCGTCTCGATCCAAAGCCGGCGTGATCGTGGCCTAGGCATATTCTTGCACCAATCCGCGTCTCAGCGGCATGAAGGGGTGAGCGGCGATCATGTTGCGGTGCGAGATTGCCCGAACGCATCGACCTCGCTAGCTTGCGCCCTTCCTCGGCATACGCACCGGGCTAAATAGGGAATACAGGGACAACCAGATGGCGAATGTTGCAGCCCCCGGCCGAGGCATCGGGCGCATATTCTTACGAAAATCGGTCGCACAGATTCAGGCCGAACACGAACACGGCGAACTGAAGCGGTCCCTGGGCGCGCTCAATCTGGTTCTTCTCGGCATCGGCTGCGTGATCGGCACCGGTATCTTCGTTCTGACCGGTCGTGCTGCGGCTCAGTTCGCCGGCCCCGGCATCATGATCTCGTTCGTCATCACCGGCATACTCTGCGCCTTCGTCGCGCTCTGCTACGCCGAACTGGCTTCGGCCCTGCCGGTCTCAGGTTCAGCCTATTCCTACACCTACGCCTCGATGGGCGAGGTGGTGGCCTGGGTGATGGGCCTTTTGCTGCTGCTCGAATACGGCCTGGCGGCCTCGACCGTGGCGGTGGGCTGGTCGGGCTACGCCGTCAGCCTCTTGCAGGACGTGGGCGTACACATACCGCCAGCGCTCACAGCGGCCCCCGGGGTTTCTGTGACCGACGCGGGGGGCCATGTGATCGGCACGGGCGTCATGAACCTGCCGGCTGCGCTGGTTATCGGCGCCGTCACCTGCCTGCTCGTAGCGGGCGTGTCGGAATCGGCGACGGTCAACAACATCGTCGTGTTCATCAAGCTGACCGTGGTCATCGCCTTCATCGTCATCGGCTCGCGCTTCGTGCATCCCTCCAACTGGTCGCCGCTGATCCCGGCCCAGGTTCCGGCGCCGCCCCCGGGCACCCCCATGGACATGGGCCACCAGATCTTCCGCGCCCTGGGCGACGTGATCACCGGCAACAGCCATTCGCGCTATGGCGTCGGCGGGGTGATCCACGCCGCCGCCGTGATCTTCTTCGCCTACCTGGGCTTCGAGGCGGTCTCCACCGCCGGGGCCGAGGCGCGCAACCCGTCCCGCGACATGCCGATCGGCATCCTGGGCGCCCTGGTCATCTGCACCATCCTCTACATCCTCACCTCCGGCGTGCTGGTGGGCATCGTGCCCTACGCCTCGCTGGACAATCCCGCCCCGATCGCCACCGCGGTGAACCAGATCGGCATGCCGTGGTTCGCCATCCTGGTGAAGATCGGCGCCATCGCCGGCCTTTCCAGCGTCATGCTGGTGCTGCTCTACGGCCAGACCCGCATCTTCTACACCATGTCCAAGGACGGCCTGCTGCCGGCCTCGCTGGCCACCGTGCACAAGAAGTTCAAGACGCCCTGGATCAACACCATCATCGTCGGCATCGCCGCCGCCGGCGCGTCGGGCCTGCTGTCGCTGGACGCCCTGTCGGATCTCTCAAACGTCGGCTCGCTGGCGGCCTTCGCCCTGGTCTGCGTGACGGTCTTCTACCTTCGCGTCTCGCACCCGGATCTGGAGCGGCCGTTCAGGACTCCGTTGTTCCCCTGGGTGCCGATCCTTGGCGCAGTCATGTGCGCGGTCTTGCTGATGAGCCTGATGTCCACCGCCGCGACCCGGAACTTCTTCCTCATCTATCTGGCCGGCGGCATCGTCATCTACTTCGTCTTCGGCCTGTGGAACTCCAAGCTCGGCAAGGGCGAGCTGGTCATGGGCCACGAGGCGACCCCGATGGAACTGCCTCATACGGGCGAGTAATCGCTTCCTGATTGCGGGGTCCGGGCCGCTGCTCGGACCCCGTTTTCAATACTGCTCAGCTATTCGTGATGACCGGCCAGATAGCCAAGCCCCGGGCCTGTGCTAAGCTCGCTCAACGGCTCACGATAACAACCGGAGCAGTACTATGGCCGCAAGCGCCGTCCATCCTTCCACAACCGAACCGGAACTCGCCGCCCACGCGATGGCCTATCACCGCTTCATGCTCGGCGTGAAATGGGTGCTGGTCTTCCTGGCCGCGTTCCTCACCTGGTCGACGATCACCTTCGCCACCGCCGGCGGCTTCTGGCTGGGGACCCTGTGCGGGATTGTGGTGTTCGCCATCGGCGTGTGGGCCATGCGCAGTTTCCTGGCGCATTCGACCGAGAGCGACAATCCGGTCTGAGGTTGGGCGAAGCCGCCCTACGGCGTCGCCGCGTAGATCATGATGCCGGTGGCCACCGACAGGTTCAGGCTGTCGGCGCGGCCGCGCATGGGGATCTTGACGTTGACGTCGCAGGCCGCCGCCAGCTCGGGCGGCAGGCCGGCTTGCTCATTGCCCATCAGGATCAGGGTCGGGTCCTCGTAGCGGGCCTGGCGATGGTCGATCGTGGCGGTCAGAAGCGTGCCCACCACCGAGCCCGGCCAATGCGCGCGCCAGGCCAGGAACTCGGCAACGGTCGCCTTGTACAGCGGCACGGCGAAGATCGAGCCCATGGTCGCCCGCACCGCCTCCACCGAATAGGGATCGCAGCAGTCGCCGACCAGGATCACCCCGCCGCAGCCCGCGGCGTCGGCCGTGCGCACGATGGTGCCCAGATTGCCCGGATCGCGCACCGCCTGCAGCGCCACCCAGCACCGCGCCGCCTTCGGCTTCAGCGCCATGAGGTCATGGAACAGCTGCGGAAACACCGCGATCACCGTCTGGGGGTTATCGCGGCGGGAAACCTTTTCCAGGATCTCGCGATTGACCTCGACCACGTCGCCGCCGGCCTTTTCGGTGGCCTCGGCCACGCGCCGCAGCACCGGCATGCCGGCCGCCTCCGGGCCATAGAGCAGGATGCGCGGTGTGCGCCCCTGGTCGACCGCCTCGCCGACCAGCTTCAGCCCCTCGGCCAGGAACAGGCCCGATTCCTCGCGCTCCTTGCGCATATGCAGGGCGCGCACAGCCTTGACCGTGGGGTTGGTCAGGGAGGTGACTTGGCGCGCGCTCATGGCTCGCGGCTCCAGCGGGCGAAGAAGGACAGGCCCACGCCCCGCGCCGCCTGGGAGGGATTGCGGACCTCCTCCATCAGGGCCAATTCGCCCCAGTCGATCCGCCCGCCACGTCCGGCCATGGCCTCGGCCGTGAGCCCAGCCAGGGACAGGCCGGAGATCCGTTCGGCATAGCCGTTCAGCAAGAGGAAGGACGCATCCGGCGAGAGCAGCTGCACGCAGTCGGCCAGGAGGCCCGGCAGGTCCTCGAACAGCCGCCAGACCTCGCCCCCGGGGCCGCGGCCGTATTTCGGCGGGTCCAGGACGATGCCGTCGTACTGCGCCCCGCGCCGCACCTCGCGCTGTACATAGCGGCGGGCGTCCTCGCAGATCCAGCGGATCGGCCGGTCGGCCAGGCCTGACAGTTCGGCGTTCTCCCGCGCCCAGCCGATCGCCTTCTTCGAGGCGTCCACATGGGTCACCTGCGCCCCGGCGGCAGCCATCACCAGGCTGGCGACGCCGGTATAGCCGAACAGGTTCAACACCTTGCCCGGCCCCGCCCGGACCGCGCCGTCCAGCCACTCCCAGTTGGCCGCCTGCTCGGGAAAGAAGGCCAGGTGGCGGAAGGCGGTGAAGCGGCCCTTGAAGCGGATCTCCCGCCAGGCCAGCGGCCAGGTGTCCTTGGGCTGGGCCTTGAAGCGCCAGCGCCCGGCCTCGTCCTCGTCGGCCGGGTCGAACACCGCGTCGGCGGCGTCCCATTCACCTTGGCTGAGCCGCGGCGCCCACAGGCATTGGGGTTCCGGCCGCACCACCCTGTAGGGGCCGTAGCGTTCCAGTTTGCGCCCGCCACCGCTGTCGACCAGGCCATAGTCGCGCCAGCCGGTGGTGCGCATCACGATGGGCGCGGGGGCGATTTCGGGATCAGCAAGCTTCATCGCCCCCGATTACGCGGCGAAAGGCCGGCCCGTCCAGTATCGCCCGTTCGTTGACTGCGCTTGAAACGGAGTTCCCTTGCGGTAACAGTGGGATTTTCGCTATGTGAATCAGACTAACTCTCGTGGGGACCCGCCGATCGTGACGCTCACCGCCGTTCAGCCCGTCAAGTCCGCCCGCAAGGCCAAGGGGGACGGCCACCTGCGCCGGGCGGAGATCTTGCGCGCGGCCGAGACCATCTTCGTGCGCGATGGCTATCAGGGCGCGACCATCCGCAAGATCGCCGACGAGGTCGGGGTGTCTTCGACCGCCCTCTACATGCACTTCCGCGACAAGGACGAGATCCTTCTCGAGATCGCCGAGACCATGGTCGGCCAGCTGTTGGCCAGCAACACCGAGATCGCCGGCCGGCCGCTGGACGCGGTGACCAAGGTGCGGCTGATGCTGGCCGCCTACATGCGCTTCGGCCTGGAGAACCCCAACGCCTATCGCCTGGTCTATCTGGCGAAGTCGGACGAGGAGGGCGGCCCGCAGAACGAGCGGCTGACCGACATCTCGGCGCGCTGCTACGAGGCCTTCCACGGCGCCGTGGCCGAAATCGAGGCGGACGGTCGGCTCGGGGTCGGCAAGAGCGACATCGCCGCCCACGTGCTCTGGAGCGCCTGCCACGGCCTGGTGGCCCTGCGCATCACCCGCACGCAGCTGGCCTGGGAGGACAACGAGGTCCTGATGTCGACGATGCTGGACGGCATCTTCGACGGCCTCCTGACCCGCTGACGCCATGCGCCCGCCTGATCACGTCGATTTCGGATCGACGTGATCCGAAATCGACGTGATCGAGTCTGAAATGGTTGAGCGGGACGCGGGCGAAAAACCGCTTCGCACTTTTTCTCGTCCCGCCCTGGGCGGTCTGGCGGCGCTTGGCCTGATCGTTGTTAGCTTGAGCAGTCCGGCGCGGGCGTTGACGCCGCGTGTATTTTCGCTCGACCAGTGCGCCGATCAGTATGTGATCGCGCTTGCGCCGCGCAGCTCGATCGTCGGCGTCTCGCCGCGCGTCGGGGACGCGGATTCTTATCTCAGGGCCCGGGCCGCCGGTTTGCCGCGGCGTCGCGCGACGGCCGAGTCCGTCCTGGCGGCCCTGCCCGATCTCGTCGTGCGCTACTGGGGCGGCGACGCCCGGCTGGACGCGGTCCTGGCCAAGCGTCGGGTCAAGGTCGTACGCATCGAGGAGGCGGAGGGCTTCGACGGCGTACGCGCCAACCTCCGGCGCGTGGCGACGGCGCTGGGCCAGGCGCCGCGGGGCGAGGCTCTGATCGCGCGCCTGGACGCCCAGCTGAAGGCGGGGCGGGGGACCTGGGGCGGCCGCAGCGGCTTCTACCTCACCCCTGGCGGCTTCACCGCCGGCAAGGGAACCCTGATCGACGCCATGCTCGCCGGCGCGGGCCTGACGGGCGCCGCCGCCCCCGGCTATGCCGCGGCGCCCACGGAAAAGCTGGTGCTGAACCCGCCCGACCGCATGGTGCTGGGCTTCTTCGACGGACCTGCTGCGCGCTCCGCCGCCTGGGGGCCGGGCCGGCAGAGCGTGCTGCGCAAGCTCGCCGCCGGCCGCACCGCCGCCAGCCTGCCGGGCAGCATTCTCGGCTGCCCCGCCTGGTTCATCGGCGACGGGGTCGAAGCCCTGGCGCAGCGGGCGCCGCGATGAGGCCGACCCGCCAGACCGTCCTGCTCGCCCTCGGTCTGCTGGTGGTGGCCGGCTTGGCGGTCACCCTGGGCGAAACCGCGCTCAGCGCCGCCCAGTATCGTGACGCCCTGACCCGTCCCGGCTCGCCCGCGGCCGAGATTCTTTGGAGTCTGCGCGCGCCGCGGGTCTGTGTCGCCGCCCTGGTCGGCGCCGCGCTCGGCCTCTCGGGCGCAGTGATGCAGGGCCTGCTCCGCAACCCCCTGGCCGAGCCCGGCGTGCTCGGCGTCTCCGCTGGCGGCGGGCTCGGCGCGGCCACGGCCATCGCCTTCGGCCTCTCGGCCCTGCCGGGCGCGGTGCAGTTCGCAGCGCTGGGCGGGGCCCTGGCGGCGGGGGGGCTGGTGGTGCTGGCCGCGGCGCGCTTCCGCGAGCCCGAGACCCTGATCCTGATGGGCGTGGCGCTCTCGGCCTTCGGCGGCGCCCTGACCGCGCTGGTGTTCAACTTCTCGCCTTCGCCGGTGACCACGGCCGAGGTGATGGCCTGGCTGATGGGCTCGGTGGCCAATCGCGACTGGTCCGACGCCCTGTGGGCCGCGCCGGCCATGCTGGCGGGCCTCGGCCTTTGCCTCTACGCCCGGCCCGGCCTTCTGATGATGACCCTCGGCGAGGAGACCGCGGCCCTGTCCGGCCTGCCCATGGCGCGCTTAAGAGCCGCAGCCGTCGCCGGCGCAGCGCTGCTGACCGGAGCGGCGGTGGCGATCTCGGGCGTGATCGGCTTTGTCGGCCTCGCCGCGCCGCACCTGGTCCGCGGCGGCGCGCGCAACGACCCGGCCGCGATCCTGGCGCCCTCCGCCCTGGCCGGAGCCATGCTGTTGGTCGGCGCGGACTTGGTGGCCCGAATCCTGCCGACCGAGGTTGAGCTTAGGCTGGGCGTCGTCACGGCCCTGTTCGGCGCCCCCCTGTTCGCCGCCATCGCCTGGCGCGCGGCGCGGAGCTGGCGCGGATGACGGCGCGGGGCGAACTTGCAGGCGCCTCGGTGCGCGTCGCCGGCCGCAGCGTGCTGGAGGCCGCCAGCCTGCACATCGAGCCCGGCGAGATGGTCGGGGTGGTCGGCCCCAACGGCGCCGGCAAGACCACGCTGCTGCGCGCGCTCCTGGGTCTCGCGCCGCTCGCCGCCGGCCAGGCCCTGCTCGGCGGCCGGCCGGTCTCGGGCCTCTCGGACGCCGAACGCGCGGCCCTGGCCGCCTACATGCCCCAAGAGCGGCGGGTGGCCTGGAGCCTGCCGGCCTGGCGCATCGCCGCCCTGGGCGCCGTCGACCGGCCTGCCGGCCTGGCCCGCGCCGCGGCGCTGGAAGGCCTCGCCCGGGTCGGGCTCGCCGAGCTTTGCGAGCGCGGCGTGCTCGACATGTCCGGCGGCGAGCGGGCGCGGGTGCTCTTGGCGCGGCTGCTGATCACGCGCGCGCCCCTGCTGGTGGCCGACGAGCCCACCGCAGGCCTCGATCCCGACGCTCAGTTCCTGGCCCTGGAGCAGCTGCGCCTGGAGGCGAGGGCGGGGCGCTCGGTGCTGGTCACTCTGCACGACCTGACCCTGGCGGCCCGGACCTGCGACCGCCTGGTGGTGCTCGCCGAACACCACGTCCTGGCCGACGCTGCGCCGTCAGAGGCCCTGTCGCCGGAAATTCTCGCCCGCGCCTTCCAGCTTGAAGGGGCTCTGGTCGATACGCCCGCCGGCCCGACCCTCGCCGCTCGCCGGCTGCATCCTGGCCGATCCTAACGGTTGGTGGTCGAGGACGGGATCAGGGTCTCGGCGGACGATGATGTGGTGGTCGCCGGGCTCAGGCTCTGGGCATAGGTGGTGTAGCCGCCGCGCTTCAGGTCCGCCGACAGGGTCAGGGGCGCGATGCCGCTGTTCATCCGCGCGCGATAGACCTCCGTCGCCTCCAGCACCCGCATGACGTAGTTGCGGGTCTCGGAGAAGGGGATGCACTCGACGAAATCCACCGGGTCGACGCTCGAGGTGCGCGGGTCGCCGCAATAGGTGACCCACTCCGCCGGCCTGCCCGGCCCGGCGTTGTAGGCCGCCGCCGCCAGCACGTAGGAGCCGGAGAAGTCGTTGATCATGTGGCCCAGATAGGCTGCGCCCAGGCGCATGTTGTAGTCGGCCTCGTCCAGCCGGCTCGGCGAATAGGGCTCGCCGATGCGGCGGGCCACGGCGTGGGCGGTCTCGGGCATCAGCTGCATCATGCCCCGCGCCCCGACGCCGGAGCGCACGTGCGGGTCGAAGCCGCTCTCCTGGCGGGTGATGCCGAACACGATCGCCGGCTCGGGCGCCTCGCCGCCGCTGGGGGCCATGCGCACCGGATAGCCGCGCTCAGGCAGCACATGGCCGTTGTGCGCCGCCTTACGCACCACCTTCATCGCCAGGTCCTGGTCGCCATAGGAACGGGCGAGGTCGATGAGCAGCGCGCTCTCGGCCCCGCCGGGCAGGGTCTCGTCCACCGACAGGACGAAGGTGCGGAACAGGTCGCGCTCGTCCAGGTCGCCCAGCATGCGCGTGGCCCGGATCAGCTCGCGGCCGTCGAAGCGGGCGCGGTCGGCGGGGGTGGGGTTGGGGTCGTGGCCCAGCACCAGCTCGGTCTGGCCGGCCCGCTCGGCCGCCAGCTGGCCGTAGAAGGTGGTGGTGTACTGGGCGCCGGCCTGGAAGAAGGCGGCGGCGACCTCGTCCTCGCCCATAGCCTGGGCCGCCCGGCCGCGCCAGTAGAGGGCGCGCGATTGGGTGATGGGGGCCAGGCCCACCCTTTGAATCTCGCCGAAATACTGGTCGGCCGTGACTGGGTCGTGCAGCTTGGCCAGGGCGATCCAGCCCGCGTAGAACTCGGCGGCGGTGAAGTCCTCGCCGTTGGCCAGGCCCGTGTGGGCGGCGGCGGCATAGGCGGTCTTGTAGTCGCCGATCTTCAGGGCCGCGTTGATCATCTGCCGGCGGACGGTCCAGTTGCGGCTGGCGGCGTCGTCATTGGGCGCGTCGGTGGGGAAGTGGGCCACCAGCGGCAGGGCTTCCATGTCCAGGCCGCGGTTGTGCAGGTAGCGGGCGCGCTCGATGGCCAGGCCGGGATCATCGGCCACCGAGGCCGGCAGGGCCGCGACCAGGCCGGGGGCGCGATAGCTGTCCTCACGCAGAGCCATGCGCGCCTCGGCCAGGGCCTTCTGGTCGGGCGGAAGCAACGGCAGCATGTCGCGCAGGGACTGGCCCTGCGGGCCGTAGAGCAGGGTGTCGGCGCGCTTGATGTGGTCGTCGACCGTCAGCATGGCGCCGAAGCGGTTGTACATCTGGTGCTGGGTTTCCAGGTCCAGCTCGTGGTTGCGCCACCAGCGCCGGATCAGCGCCTCGGCGTCGGCCTGGCGGTTGAGTTGCTGATAGGCCGTGGCCAGGGCCATGGCGCCCATGGCCGAGACCGGCTCGGAGCCGCCGAACCAGGCGATGGTGGCCGCAGGCCCCTGGCCGGAAGTCTCCAGAACCTTTTCCGCCGCCTGCTGGCGCCGCTGGGCCCGGGGCCAGCCGGCGAGGTCGCGGCGCGCCTGGTCGAGCTGCAGGAAAGAGAGCTGCTCGCCCGTGGCGTCGATGGTGGCCCACAGGGCCAGCTTGCGCGCCACCGGGTCGCTGATCGAGGCCATGGCCGTCTGGGCCGCGGCGCCTTCTCCCCGCCTGGCCGCATGCAGGGCGGTCAAGAGCGCGCTGCGGTCCGATTCGCTCAAGGGCGAGGCCTGGGCGATCAGCGGGAATTGAAGCTGGGTCTGGGCGTCTTCTTCAGGAGCGGTCGCGGGCGCGCCGGAAATCTGGGCGTTGGCGGAGGTTTCCAAGAGCCCGATCATCGCCAGCGCGGAAAGGGCGCGAAGCAGGGACACCGACAAAATCATCTACTCCGAAATTCCGCCCGACTGGGCGGTTGCAGCGACGGGGCCCGGGGCCATATTGTCCGCGGCGAAAACGGCCGCAAGCACGGTCGCCTCCCTCTCACGGCAATTTGCGTAAATCATGACCCTTCCTCTCTTCCGGGGCGTCTTCCCCGCCTTGATCACGCCCTTTCGTGACGGCCAGCTGGACGAGAAAGCCTTCGTCGCCCTGGTCGAACGGCAGATCGCTGGAGGGGTCCACGGCCTGGTGCCGGTGGGCACCACCGGCGAGACCGCGACTCTCAGCCATGATGAGCATAGACGAGTCGTCGAACTATGCGTCCAAACCGCGCGCGGCCGTGTGCCCGTGATCGCCGGCGCGGGCTCCAACTCGACCCATGAGGCGATCGAGCTCGTGGGCCACGCCAAGGCGGTCGGCGCCGATGCGGCTCTGGTGGTGACGCCCTATTACAATCGGCCGAGCCAGGAGGGCATCTACCGCCACTACGCGGCGATCAACGATGCGGTCCAGCTGCCGGTCATCGTCTACAACGTGCCCTCGCGGACCTCGAGCGACGTGACCAACGAGACCCTGGAGCGGCTTTCCAGGCTGCCCAACATCGTCGGCATCAAGGACGCCACCGGCGATATGACCCGCACCAGCTTCCAGCGGCTGATGTGCGGGCCGGACTGGGTGATGCTGTCGGGCGACGATCCGACCGGCCTGGGCTACATGGCCCATGGCGGCCACGGCTGCATCTCGGTCACCGCCAATGTGGCGCCCAAGGCCTGCGCCGACTTCTACAACGCCTGCCTGCAGGGCGACTTCGACGCCGCCCGGGCGCGGCAGGACAAGCTGGTCCGGCTGCACAAGGCGCTGTTCCTGGATTCCTCGCCTTCGCCGACCAAGTTCGCCCTGGCGCACCTGGGCCTCTGCACCGACGAGGTTCGCTTGCCGATCGCGCCCTGCAGCGATGCGGTCAAGCCGGCGATCCTGGAGGCCATGGCCGAGGCCGGCGTGCTCGAATGAAGCTGATCGCCGAGAACCGGCGGGCGCGGTTCGACTATTTCCTGGACCAGACCTTCGAGGCCGGCCTGTCGCTGACCGGCACCGAGGTCAAGGCCCTGCGCGAGGGGCGGGCCAACATCGCCGAGTCCTATGCCGCGACCGAGGGGAACGAGATCGTCCTGGTCAACGCCTATATCCCCGAATACGGCCCGGCCAACCGGTTCAACCACGAGCCACGGCGGCCGCGGAAACTGCTGCTTCACCGCAAGGAGATCGACCGCCTGCTGGGCGCCGTCCAGCGGGAAGGGCGCACCCTGATCCCGACCAGGCTCTATTTTAACGACAAGGGCCGGGTGAAGCTGGAGCTGGCCCTGGCCAAGGGCAAGAAGCTGCACGACAAGCGCGAAACCGAGGCCGACCGCGACTGGAAGCGCGAACAGGGGCGGCTGATGCGGGAGAAGGGATAAGCCCTGTTTCCGGCCAAGTTTGATGGCATAGGGCAGGAAATAGCGTCGAACCCGGGGGAATCGCATGTCTCGATCGCAACAATTTGGCCGTTCCGCCTGGATCGCGCTGGCTTCGGCCTCCGTGCTCGCCTTCGCCGCCCCCGCGATCGCCGCCGAAGCGCCCAAGCCTGAGGCGGCGGACAAGAAGGACGCAGACAAGCCCGACCTGCCGGCCTTCCCCGCTGACGCCAGCGTCAAGCAGGTGACCCACGTCGCCGGCAAGACCTTGAACTACACGGCCACGGTCGGCTCGCTGCCGGTGCGCGACGCCGACGGCAAGAAGATCGCCGAAATCGTCTTCACCGCCTACACCCTGGACGGCCCGCGCGATCCGAACCGCCCTGTCACCTTCGCCTTCAACGGCGGCCCGGGCGCAGCCTCGGTCTATCTGAACCTCGGCGCCATCGGGCCCAAGCGCATCCAGTTCGGCGCCCAGGGCGACAGCCCCTCCGATCCCGCGGTGCTGCGCGACAACCCCGGAACCTGGCTCGACTTCACCGACCTCGTGTTCATCGATCCGGTCGGGACCGGCTATTCACGCTCGCTGCTCAAGCCCGACGAGACCGACAAGAAGTTCTTCACCGTCAAGACCGACATCGCCTACCTCTCGCGCATCGTCTACGACTGGCTGAGCAAGAACGGCCGGATGGCCTCGCCGAAATACGTGGTCGGCGAAAGCTACGGCGGCTACCGCGCCCCGGCGATCACCCACTACCTGCAGACCTCGATGGGCGTCGGCGTCTCCGGCGTGGTGATGGTCTCGCCGGCCCTCGACGGCCGCAGCGCCGCCGATCCTGACACCTCGCCCATGTCGTGGATGGAAACCCTGCCGTCCATGGCCGCCGCCAACTACGAGCGCCAGGGCAAGACCCTCTCGCCCGAGCAAATGGCGGAGGTGGAAAACTACGCCCGCACCGATTTCATGACCGACCTGCTGCGCGGCCGCCAGGACCAGGCGGCGGTGGACCGGATCGTGGCCAAGGTCACCGCCTATACCGGGCTCAATCCCGAAGATGTGCGCCACATGGGCGGCCGCATCGAGAGCCGCGCCTTCCTGCGCGCCCTCTATCGTGACCAGGGCAAGCTGGGCAGCTGGTACGACAGCAACGTCACCGCCTTCGATCCCTATCCGTGGGCGCCCGACCAGGAGACCGGCGACCCGATCCTGGAAGGCATCCTGGCCCCAACCACCTCGGCCATGGTCGACTTCGTCCAGCGCGAAGTCGGCTGGAAGCTCGACGCCCACTACGAGGCGCTGAACCCGGAGGTGAACCAGCGCTGGGAGAAGAACTGGTTCACCAGCATCGAGTCCGCCTCGGACCTGCGTCAGGCCCTGGCCATCGACCCGAAGATGAAGGCCCTGATCGTCCACGGCTACAACGACCTGTCCTGCCCCTATTTCGAGTCCAAGATGATCGTGTCGCAGATCCCGACCATGGGCGCGGCCGACCGCCTGCAGGTGAAGGTCTATCCCGGCGGCCACATGTTCTATTCCCGCCCCGACAGCCAAGCCGGCCTGCGCAGGGACGTGATGGCGGTCTACGGCGCCCGCTGACGGGCGGCGTAATTTTTCCAGATCGTGGTCTTGTGTCGCAGGTCCGACGCGTCGCTTGACCTGCGGTGGTATTTTCATACCAATGAATTCGGCGCAATGGGATGCTGCCGAAGCGGAATCGTTTGAATTAAAGAATATTTTTCCGCAGTTCCGAGCCGTCTGATTCCGTTTTGACAACCATGGCGGCGTATATTGGGGCGAACTGCGAATGAACAGCGTCCGGTATTTCAAGTCAGGTTGCTTGCGTTCTGCGTTATGAATTGAAGCTCCTTGTTTGAGGCTCCCGTGGGCGCTCGCGATAACTTGGACGATGACGCCCGCGGCGTCCAATCAAACGCCGCCAGGCTGAAGGACGGGCGCGAGGCGTCCAGCGTCGTCGCACGCCTGGGCCGCAAGCTGCTGCTGGTCAGCGCGGTGGTGTTCATCATCGCCCAGGCCCTTGTGGTGCTGCTGGGCTTTGGCGGCATGAGCGTCAGCAACATCGCCCGCACCTACGTCACCGGCGAGGCGCAATATTCCAAGGCGCAGAAGGAGGCGGTGATCGCCCTGATGCGCTACGCCCGCGGCCGCGCACCGGCCGACTACGACCAGTTCACCGCTTCGCTTGCCGTGCTCAAGGGCGATCGCGCCGCGCGCCAAGCGCTCGAGGCGCCGAGGCCGGACCTGGCCGCCGCCGAGCGCGGCTTCCTGCAGGGGCGCAACGCCCCGGCCGACGTGCCGACCCTGATCACCGGCTTTCGCCTGTTCCATCGATGGCCGCCGTTCGACCAGGCCGTGCGCGACTGGCGCGCCGCCGACGAGCAGTTCATCGCCCTGGAGCGGCTGGCTCCGCAGATCCGCACGACGCCGCCCGGCGCCCGGACGGAGCAATTGCTGGACCAGGCCGAGCAGCTGGACCGCAACGCCACGGCCGACGAACAGCAGTTCTCCAAGCAGATGGGCCATGTGGCGCGCCTGGCGACCGGGCTGGCCTACGCCGCCGTGGCCGGGCTCAGTCTCTTGGTCTGCGTGACTGGCGTCCTAGTCGGCTGGCGGGTGCAGGCCGTCCTGACCCGCATGAGCCGCCAGCTGGCCGAGGCTAAGGAGCGGGCCGAGGCCGCATCGGCGGTCAAGGCCGAGTTTCTGGCCAATATGAGCCACGAGATCCGCACCCCGCTGACCGGCGTGATCGGCTTTTCGGATTTGCTGGACGCCGAAAAGGGCCTCAGCGAGCGCCAGCGCCGCTACGCGCAGCGTATCTCCACGGCCGGCCGCACCTTGCTGTCGGTGGTCAACGACATACTGGACTTCTCCAAACTCGAGGCGGGCCAGATCGAGCTCGATGCACACACCTTCGATCCCGCCGGCTTCATCCAGGAGACCCTGGACCTGGTCGCCGAACTGGCCGCCCTGAAGAAGCTGTCGCTCAGCTTCGACATCGCCGATCCGGGACTGCCGGCCTTCGTCGACGCGGACAGCGCGCGCCTGCGCCAGGTGCTGCTGAACCTCCTGACCAATGCGATCAAGTTCACCGCCGAGGGCGGGGTCGTGGTCCGGGCGGCCTATCTGGACAAGGATGGCGGCGTTCTCCGTATCGCCGTGGCCGACACCGGCGCGGGGATCCCCGATGCGGCGCGGAGCCGGCTGTTCCAGCGCTTCTCCCAGGGCGACGCGTCGATCAACCGGCGTCATGGCGGTACGGGCTTGGGGCTCGCCATCTGCCGCAGTCTGGTCGGGCTGATGGGCGGGGAGATCGGCGTGGAGAGCGAGGAGGGCGTCGGTTCGACCTTCTGGTTCACGATCAAGGCTCCGATTGCGGATCGGGCTGCGGCAGGGCTCAGCCTGGCCGACGCCGCTGCGACCCCGGCGCGCTCGGCCCATATCCTGGTCGTGGACGACGCCGAGCCCAATCGCGAGGTGATCCGCACCATGTTGCAGGCGTTCGGCCATCGGTGCGTCGAGGCCTCGGGCGGGGCCGAGGCGGTCCAGGCCGCCATGAGGTCCTCGTTCGACCTGATTCTGATGGACATGCAGATGCCGGGCATGGACGGCCTTGCGGCGACCCGAGCGATCCGCGCCTCCTCGCCGTTGAACGCCCGCACCCCGATCATCGCCCTGACGGCGAACGTCCTCGCGGCCCAGGTCGCAACCTGCCTGGACGCCGGCATGGATGATCACCTGGCCAAACCGATCGTGCTGAGGGACCTGATGCGCAAGGTCGCCGACTGGACCCGGGCGGGTCGCGATCCGGGCCGGGCCAGCAGGCTGGTGCGGATCGAAGGCCAATAGAACAAGCGCCGTCTCGCCGGATCGGCCGTTGCCGCCGGCCTGCGCCCGCGATAGCTTCGGTCGCGCTTCTCTCAGGGCCGTTCAGAAGAAGGCAGTCCCGTTGGCCGGTTGATCCCTCGGACATGTCGCGCGCCGCATTGACTGAGGCGCGTCCTCGCCCCTCCGAGCCATCGCCTGTTCCAGGACCGCCTTCATGGCCTTCTTCCGCAACGACACGGTCAACCTCCTCAATCTTCACTACGCCATCCACTCGCTGGCGCTTAGCGGTGGTGGCGCCTTCTTCGCCGCCTTCCTGCTGCATGCGGGCGTGCCGGCGCCGATGGTGCTGGCCTCGCTGGCCCTGATCCTGGCCGGTCGGTTCGTAATCCGGCCTTTAGTGCTCGCTCCGGCCCGCCGCTTCGGGCTGAAGCCGCTGGTGATCGCCGGAACGGTGCTGACTGGCCTTCAATATCCCCTGCTGGCCGAGGTGCATGGGGTAGGCTGGCCGTTGCTGGCGCTCTGTGCGGTCTCCTCGGTGGGCGACACGGTCTATTGGACCTCCTATCACGCCTATTTCGCCTCGCTGGGCGATGCCGGGCATCGGGGGCATCAGATCGGCGCGCGTGAGGCCCTGGCGGCCCTGATCGGCATCGTCGGTCCCCTGGCCACCGGCTGGGCCCTGACCCGGTTCGGCCCGCATGTGGCTTTCTGGGCCACGGCGGCGGTGCTGCTGCTGGCCGCGATCCCGATCTTCTACGCCCGCAACGTGCCTGTGCCTCAATATGCCCCCGGCGCCTTCAAGGCCGCCTTCGCCGGCATGCTGATGTTCGTCTCCGATGGCTGGATCGCCGCCAGTTACGTGTTCGTCTGGCAGATCGCCCTGTTCATTTCGCTGGGCCAGGACTTCACCATCTTCGGCGGCGCCATGGCGCTGGCGGCGGTCGTCGGCGCGGCGAGCGGCCTGTTTCTGGGCCGCTTCATCGACGCAGGTCATGGCCGGCGAGCGGTCTGGCTCGCGGCTGGGGTGATCGCCGTGGTGGTCTGTCTCAGGGCCGCCAGCTACGGGAACCCCGCCATGGCCGTGGCCGCCAACGCGCTGGGCGCCCTGGTGCCGACCCTCTATCAGCCGACCCTGATGACCGCAGTCTACAACCTGGCCCAGAAGTCGCCCTGCGCCCTCCGCTTCCATATCGCCACCGAGGGCGGTTGGGACGCCGGCGCTTCCAGCGGCTGCCTGATCGCGGCGGGCTTGCTTTGGGCCGGCGCGCCGTTCTCGGTCGGGGTGCTGCTGGCCCTGATCGGCGCCGCCAGCGTGGCCGTCCTGCTCATGCGGTATTACGAGCGCCAGGCCCTGACGCCGGCCTGACGGCGTGCGACCCGGCCATGACGCGCCTCAGCTTGCCCTCGACGGCGATGCGGATCACCTCCTCGACGGCATAGCCGTGCGAGAGGAAGTGAAGGTTGCGGCCAAGGCTGAGATAGTGGAGCCCCGCGTCCGCTGCGAGACGCTTCAGGGCGGCGCGCGAGTAGAGCGAGATGTGGCCATTGCGCGGGCCGGCGTACCACCAGTCCAGGCCGGTCTGATGCGAAATCATGCCGTCCAGAATGTTGGTGCCGATCAGCACCAGCACCCGCTCGGCCGAACACCGCCGGCGCAGGTCGGCCAGGGCGTCGCGCGGATGGACGATGTGCTCGAACACCTCGAAGGCGGTGCAGAAATCGTATGGCCTGTGCGGGCTGACATGGTCCTGGCCGTTGAACGGGTCGACGCTGTCATAGGTCCAGCCGCGACTGCGCAGGATCGAGGCGGTCAGGCCGTCGCCGCCACCGAAATCCAGCCCGACCGGCTTGCCCCCGACCGCGCGCAGGTAGGCCTCGGTCACGATGGCGTTGGCGCTGGGCCGTTCCTCCACGAAAGCTGGGTCCACCTTCACATAGTCACGGTTGTAGATGAACCGCCGCCACTGTTCGGTGCTGAAGCGGTCGAAGGCGGTTGTGAAGGTGAAGCGACACTCGAGGCATTGGTAGTAGGGGATGTCGATGCCGTAGCGGCCGAGCGGATAGGGCTCGTCATGGCACGAACGTCCGAGGTCGACCTTGTCGAAATAGAGCGCCTCAGCGTCACAGACCTTGCAGTACCGCGGGGCGTCGATTTTGAAACTGGCGTCGAGAATTTTGTCGAGAGAAGCGTCGAATTCGATAGCCATGGGAAATCCCTTGGCCATTTGCGTGCATCGCGCCCCCGCCGATTGGCGATTCAGCACAAACGACTACTGCTTTGAGTGCTGCGTTATTAATCCACCATCGCCGACCTGTCATCGATCGGCTGCAGCAAAGCCAGTTTTAGAAATGTAATCTGTTCAGGTGCGCAGATAGGCTTGCACGCTGCGAAATACGTCTTCGAACATGGCCGGCGTCAGGCGGCCCGTGTTCGTGTTCAGGCGCGAGCAATGATAGCTGTTGAAGAGGCGATAACCGGCCACGTCGGTCTCGGTCCCGTGGCCGGCTTCGGTGGCGCTGGCCTTGGCGCCCAGGGCGCGCAGCACGCTGCGGCGGGAGACATCGCCCAGGGTGACGATGGCCTTCAGCCGGGGCAGGGCCTTCAGCCGCGCGGCGAGGAACGGGCGGCATTGGGCCTCCTCCGCCGGCAGCGGCTTGTTGCCGGGCGGGGCGCAACGGACCGCGTTGGTGATCATGCAGTCGACCAACTCCAGCCCATCGTCGGGGCGGGCGTCGTAGACCCCTCGGGCGAAGCCGAGCTTGATCAGGGTGCCGTAGAGCAGCCAGCCGGCATGGTCGCCGGTGAACGGCCGGCCCGTGCGGTTGGCGCCGGTCCGCCCGGGGGCCAGGCCCACGACCAGCAGTCGCGCGTCCGGGTCGCCGAACGAGGGCGCCGGTCCGTTGAACCAGTCGGGATTGCCGGCCTGGTTGGCCCGGCGGTAGTCCACCAGGCGCGGGCAGAGCGGGCAGTCGCGGGCGGGTTCGGCCGCGGCGTCAGCTGTCGGCATTCGCCTCGCGCTCTTGCTCGGCGGCGTCGCCCTGGATGAAGCGGGGCAGGGGCGAGCGGGCAGGGCGGCCGATGATGCCCGACAGGTCGGCCAGATCGACGAAGCTGTCGGCCTGGCGGCGCAGGTCGTCGGAGGCCATGGGCGGCTGCGATTTCATGGTCGAGACCACGGTCACGCGCACGCCCTTCTGCTGCACCGCCTGCACCAGGCGGCGGAAGTCGCCGTCGCCGGAGAACAACACCGCGTGGTCGATGTGCGGAGCCATCTCCATCATGTCGACCGCGATCTCGATGTCCATGTCGCCGCGCCAGCGTCGGCGGCCCTGGCTGTCGGTGTATTCGCGGGCGGTCTTGGTCACCAGGGCGTAGCCGTTGTAGTCCAGCCAGTCGACCAGCGGGCGGATCGGCGAATAGTCCTGATCTTCCACCAGGGCGGTATAGTAATAGGCGCGGGTCAGCATGCCGCGCTTGCGGAACTCTTCCAGAAGCTTCTTGTAGTCGATGTCGAAGCCGAGGCTCTTTGACGAGGAATAGAGATTGGCGCCGTCGATAAACAGGGCGATACGATCGTTGGGGTAAAAAGTCATACGGCGAAATGTCCTGATTGAAATGGGGTCTCGATTCGATAGCGCCGTTCTAGTCGCTTTGGGCGGCAATCTGAAGGGCGGCTTCGGCTCCGTTCAGGCCCTGCTGGAAGCGGCGCTCGATGAGTTCGCGGGGGCGGGGCTGACGCTCCTTGTCCGGTCCAAGTGGTGGCGATCGGCGGCGTGGCCAAACCTTGAGGACCCTGACTACCTCAACGCCGTCGCGATTGTCGAGACGCGGCTGGGGCCTGCCGCGGCGCTGGAGGCGCTGCACGGTATCGAACGCCGCTTCGGGCGCGAGCGAGAGCGCCAGAACGCGCCCAGGACCCTCGATCTCGACCTGATCGCCTACGGCCGGCTGGTTTCGCAAGACGCGCCGATCCTGCCGCATCCCCGGGCGGCGGAGCGACTGTTCGTCATGGGGCCCCTGGCGGAGGTCGCTCCGGACTGGGTGCATCCGGTGCTGGGAAAGACCGCGTCAGCGCTAGCGCTGACGGCGAGCGTCGGCCGAGACGCGCGGCCCCTGCGGGTTTGAGGCGGTCGGCTCAGAAAGTGTCCCAATCGTCCGCCCTGGCCGCGATCATCTTCCGCGCCGCCTGGGCGTAGGGCTCCCACCGGGCGCAGGCATGACCCCCGGCGCCGTTGGGCTCGGGGCGGATGGCTTCCCAGGGCTCGCAATCGATCCGCTCGTCCGGATCCCAGCCCTCGGCTTCACAGAGCTCCCGGGCCAGGGCTTCGACGGCGGATGGGTCGAGAAGGTCGGACATTCAGGTTGTCTGTTGCTCGATCCTTTTGCGGCGCATCTTACGCCGGCGCCTCTTTGTCTGCGAGTAAGTCAAGGTTTGGTTTCCAGGAACCTATTCGACCTGCGACATTCCGTCGTGCGGGCGCAGGCGTGGGGCTGGCGCGCGGCGGCATTGCATCACAAGGCCAAAGTCTCTATTTTCCCCGGTTCTACTCCCCGAACTGAGGTTTCCATGGCTCGCGTCACCGTCGAAGATTGCGTCGAGAAAGTCCCGAACCGCTTCAGCCTGGTGCTGTTGTCGGCTCATCGCGCCCGGGCGATCTCCGCCGGCTCGCCGCTGCTCGTCGACCGCGACAACGACAAGAATCCGGTCTGCGCCCTGCGCGAGATCGCCGACGACGTGCTCGACGCCGAAGGCCTGCGCGAGAGCCTGATCACCAGCCTGCAGCGGGTCGACGAACGCGCCGACGCCGAGGAAGAGGCCGAGACCCTGGCCCTGCTGGCCGATCCGCAGCACCAGCACATGAGCGAGCAGGAACTGGTCCGCGCCCTTCAGAGCGACCGCGACGGCGGTCAAGAGGAGCGGTACTGAGCGCCCCGGCGCCAGACACAGGCACGCTGTCGGCGGCTCAAAAATCCGCCGAAATCCCTCCGGCCGACGTATTGGCGACGGCCGCAGACGCTATATCCGCAGCTGAATCCAAGCCGGCCGCCAAGGCCCGGCCCAAGTTCCTGCGCCAGTACGAGCTGATCGACAAGGTCAAGAGCTACGACCCGACCGCGGACGAGGACCTGCTCAACCGCGCCTATGTCTACGCCATGCGCATGCACGGCTCCCAGACCCGGGCCTCGGGCGATCCCTATTTCGCCCACCCGATCGAGGTGGCCGGCATCCTGACCGACTATAGGCTGGACACGGCGACCATCGTCACCGCCCTGCTGCACGACGTGATCGAGGACACCCCGGTCACCCGCGCCGATATCGACCAGCTTTTCGGCCCCCTGATCGGCGAACTGGTGGAAGGCGTGACCAAGCTGTCGCGTCTGGAACTGCAGGCCGAGCACACTCGCCAGGCGGAGAACCTCCGCAAGTTCATCCTGGCCATTTCCCGAGACGTGCGCGTCTTGATGGTCAAACTGGCCGACCGGCTGCACAACATGCGCACGCTGGAGTTCATTCCGCGGCAGGAAAAGCGCGAGCGCATCGCTCGCGAGACCCTGGACATCTATGCGCCCCTGGCCCGCTCGATCGGCTGCCATCGGATCTGCACCGAACTGGAGGAGCTGGCCTTCACCCACCTGAACAAGGTGGCGCGCGATGCGATCGTGCGGCGGCTGGAGGTCTTGCGCGCCGAGCAGAGCAGCACCGTGGCGGTGGTCAGCGGCGAAATCTCGGCCAAGCTCGAGGCGGCGGGAATCAAGAGCCGCGTGTTCGGCCGCGAAAAGCATCCCTATTCGATCTGGCGCAAGCTGCAGCGCAAATCCATCGGCTTCTCCCAGCTCTCCGACATCTACGCCTTCCGCGTGATCGTGGAGTCGGAGGAGGCCTGCTACCAGGCCCTCGGTGTGATCCACCGCGCCTGGCCCATGGTGCCGGAGCGGTTCAAGGACTTCATCTCCACCCCCAAGCGCAACAACTATCGCTCGCTGCACACCACGGTCGTCGGCCCCAAGGGCATGAAGATCGAGATGCAGATCCGCACCGAGGCGATGAACCGGGTCGCCGAGGACGGGGTGGCGGCCCACTGGCGCTACAAGGACGAAAGCTACGGCTTCGACGCCGAGGCGCAGCAGGCGGCGGGCGGGCGCGACCCCCTGGTCAACCTGCGCCACCTGGTCCAGGTGCTGGAGCACGGCGGCGACGCCGAGGACCTAGTCGAGCACGCCAAGCTGGAGATGTTCCTCGACCAGGTGTTCGTCTTCACCCCCAAGGGCCAGCTGATCAGCCTGCCCAGGGGCGCCATGCCGCTGGACTTCGCCTACGCGGTCCACTCGGACGTGGGCGACACCGCGGTGGGCGTGAAGATCAACGGCGAGCTTCGCCCCCTGCGCACCCCTCTGACCAATGGCGACGTGGTCGAGGTGATCCGTGGAGCCAAGGCGGTCGCCCACCCCGAATGGCAGTCGCTGTCGATCACCGGCCGCGCGCGCTCGGCCATCCGCCGGCACATGCGCCAGACCGAAAAGGACGAGTTCATCCGCCTCGGTCGCGCCTCGATCGACCAGACCATCGAGCGCGCCGGCAAGACGCGCGCCGAGGTCTCGCTACGCCCCGCCCTGGAACGGTTCACCGCCCCCACCGAGGAGGAGCTCTACGAGGCCGTCGGCCGCGGGCGCATCTCGCCGGCCCAGGTGCTGGAAGTGCTGTTCCCGGGCCTGAAGGAGACCGAGAAGGCCGCTGCGGCGGCCCGGCGCAAGATCGAGGGCGGCAAGGGCGCGCGCCTGTTCGTCCGCGGCGGCGGCCTTACGCCTGGCGTGAGCCTGCACTTCGGGACCTGCTGCAACCCGGTGCCCGGCGACCGCATCGTCGGCATCCTGGAGCCCGATGGCGGCGGCCTGACCGTACACGCCATCGACTGCCAGAAGCTGGCTGAATACGAGGACCGTGACGACCTCTGGCGCGACCTGCAATGGACGCCCGAGGCCGAACGCAACACCATCTCCCAGGCCAAGCTCAAGGCCACCATCCGTGACGCGCCGGGCGTGCTCGGCCAGACCTGCACCATCATCGGCCAGGCCGGCGGCAACATCGTCGGCATGCGCATGCATCACCGCCAGGCCGACTTCTTCGACGTCGATTTCGACATCGAGGTGCGCGACGCCCGCCACCTGACCAACATCGCCGCCGCCCTGCGCGCCTGCCCGCCAGTTGAGACGGTGGAGCGGGCGCGGGGCTGACTTGGGGCCGCGGAATCGCTACTAGGCGCGCTAGCAGCGAACGAGGGGCGGCATGACCGAGGTCATCGGCTATCAGGGCGGATCCGGCGACCGGGGCGAGGAGACCGCCACCGAACAGCTGCGCAGCCTGCTCATCGCCGGCGAGAGCCTGATCGCGGTCGCTCTGCAGCATCGCCTGTTCGCCCTGACCCATCGCCGGATCGCGGCGGCGGCGACCTCGGGCCGCTTCATCTATCTGAGCCGGCGCCTGCTGGGCGGCTACGACCCGGTCGACGTGCGTTGGCAGGATATGAAAGAGGCGCATCTCAAGGTCGGCCTGTTCGGCGCCAATGTGCGGATCGAATTCAGCGCCAACCTGTCCGACACCGCCGCGGGCGAGCGCGGGGCAGGAGAGATCGAGGTCACCGGCCTGAAGATCCCCCAGGCCCAGGCCCTCTACCGCGAATGCCAGGCCCAGGTTCAAGCCTGGCGCGAGAAGCGGCGGATGCGCTCGATCGAGGAAATGCGCGCCCAGGCCGGCGGGGTGCAGATCGCGACCGGCGTCTATCCGCAAGGGCGGGGCGGCGCGGTCGACGCCGGCCGGACCATCGAGGCCCAGCCTGCGCAATCTGGCGCTGAGGATCCCGCCCAGCGCCTTGCCCGCGCCAAGTCGATGCTGGCCCAGGGCCTGATCACCGACGCCGAGTTCGAGGCGATCAAAGCTAAGATCATCGGGGCGCTTTAGTCGCCGGCGCCTTTTCCAGCGCGGCCGAAAGCGCTATCTCCTGCGTCATGACCAATGACGATGTGATCGACGAGTTCCGCGCGGCGGGAGCCCTGCGGGAAGGCCATTTCGTGCTGTCCTCGGGGCTGCACAGTCCGGTTTTCCTGCAGAAGAACCTGGTGTTCATGCACCCGGATCGCTGCGAGCGCCTGTGCAAGGCCCTGGCCCAAAAGATCACGGAGAAGGTCGGCAAGGTCGACGTGGTGGTCTCGCCGGCCGTCGGCGGCATCATCCCCGGCTATGAGACCTCTCGCCATCTGAACGCCCCCTCGATCTATGTCGAGCGCGAGGGCGGCGAGTTCAAGTTCCGCCGTGGCTTCCACGTCGCGCCCGGCGCACGGGTGGCCATGGTCGAGGACATCGTCACCACGGGCCTGTCCTCCCGCGAATGCATCGCCGCGATCCAGGCCGCGGGCGCCGAGGTGGTCTGCGCCGCCTGCATCGTCGACCGATCGGGCGGCCGCGCTGATGTCGGCGTCCCTCTGGTGGCGCTGGCGACCCTGGACGTGCCGGCCTATCCCGCCGACGCCCTGCCGCCGGAGCTGGCGGCGATCCCGACCGAGGACCCCGGCAGCCGGAGACTGGGCAAATGAGCGCGAGGCTGCGTCTTGGGGTCAATATCGACCATGTGGCGACCATCCGGAACGCCCGTGGCGGCCACGCGCCGGACCCCTCGCGCGCCGCCGAGATCGCCATGGCCGCCGGCGCCGACGGCATCACCGCCCATTTGCGCGAGGATCGCCGGCACATCTCGGACACCGATATCGAGCACTTGGCCCAGCTGACCCGCCGTCGGGGCAGGCCGCTGAACTTCGAGATGGCGGTGACCGACGAGATGCAGGCCATCGCCCTGCGTCATCGCCCGCACGCCGCCTGCCTGGTGCCCGAGCGCCGCGAGGAAATCACCACCGAAGGCGGCCTCGACGTCGCCAAGGGCCGCAACACCATCGATCCGGTCGTGCGCGCTCTGAAAGAGGTCGGCATCCGAGTCTCGCTGTTCATCGAGGCCAGTCCGGTCCAGGTGCAGGCCGCCGCCGACGTGGGCGCCCAGGTGGTCGAACTGCACACCGGCGCCTATAGCGACGCGGTGCGCGAGCATCGGCCCGAGGCCGCCGGCTATCTCGAAGCCCTTCAGAAGGCCGCGGCCCTGGCCGCCTCGCTTGGGCTGGAGGTCCACGCCGGGCATGGCCTGGACTACGAGACCGTGGGGCCGGTCGCCGCCATCCCCGAGATCGTCGAGCTGAACATCGGGCATTTCCTGATCGGGGAGGCCATCTTCACCGGCCTCGACCCCGCCATTCGCCGCATGCGCGCCCTGATGGACCACGCCCGCACCCACGCCCCCCAGGTTCAGGCAGAGGGAACCGCGGCTTGATCATTGGCCTCGGATCGGACCTCTGCGACATCCGCCGCATCGAGGACACGCTGCAGAACTTCGGCGAGCGCTTCACCAATCGCCTGTTCACCGAGATCGAGCGCGCCCGCTCCGAGCGCAAACCCGACCGCGCCGCCAGCTACGCCAAGCGTTTCGCCGCCAAGGAGGCCTGCTCCAAGGCGCTGGGCACAGGTATCCGTGGTGGAGTGTTCTGGCGTGACATGGGCGTGGCCAACCTCAAGTCGGGCCAGCCGACCATGGTCCTGACCGGCGGCGCCGGCGAGCGCCTGGCCCGCATCACGCCCCCGGGCATGCGGCCGGTGGTGCATCTGACCATGACCGACGACCACCCCTACGCCCAGGCCTTCGTGATCATCGAGGCCTTGCCCCTGGACCCCGGCGCTGCGACGCCATGACGGCGAGTTAACGGGCGTGCGGCTTGCTCCTGGCTTATCGATTGTCTAGCAAGGCGACTTCGCCGCGAACGGCCCCAAAAAAGAGACCCATCCTCCATGAGTTCTGACGCAGAGGGGCCGACCGACGGCAAAGGCGGCGCGGCGAACGAGGCGATCGAGATCGTCAAGACCATCGTCTATGCGCTGCTGATCGCCCTGGTCCTGAGGGTGCTGCTGTTCCAGCCCTATACGATCCCTTCGGCCTCGATGGAGCCGAACCTCTACGAGGGCGACTACATCATCGTCTCGAAATACAGCTACGGCTATTCCAAGCACTCGATCCCGTTCAGCCCGCCGCTGTTCCACGGCCGCATCTTCAACACCTCGCCCAAGCGCGGCGACATCATCGTCTTCAAGCTGCCGCGCGAGCCGAACGTCGACTACATCAAGCGGCTGGTCGGCCTGCCGGGCGACAAGATCCAGGTCAAGTCGGGGGTGGTGTTCGTCAACGGCCGGCCCATGGACCGCACCCGCGTCGGCGCCGGCATGGAAGACAACGGCGACGGCATGACCTTCCCGATCGACGTGTTCAAGGAGACCACGCCCGAGGGCCGCAGCTACCTGACCAATTCCTACGGCAAGAACCAGGTCTCGGAAAACACCGGGGTCTATGTGGTGCCGCCGCATTGCTACTTCATGATGGGCGACAACCGCGACAACTCGCTGGACAGCCGCTTCGACCCGGGCATGCCTTTCGACGCCGTGGGTCCGTCCAATTGCGGCTGGGACCCCTCGGTCGACCCCTACGTGCCTGACGAGAAGGGGGTGGGCTTCGTGCCGGAAGAAAACCTGGAAGGCCGGGCCCAGATCATCCTGCTGTCATGGAAGCGCGGCGCCTCGCTGTTCAAGCCGTGGACCTGGGTGCTGAACGCGCGGCCCAGCCGCTTCTTCCACGTTCTCAAGTGACCGGGCTCAAGTGAACGCGCGCGCCCAGGCGGTCGAGGCTCTGGCGGGCCGGCTCGGCCATGCCTTCAGTGACCCCAGCCTCCTGGAGCGCGCCCTGACCCACGCCAGCGTCACCGGCGTCGCCGCCAAGCAGCGCGACAACGAGGTCCTGGAATTCATCGGCGATCGGGTGATCGGCCTCTTCGCCGCCGAGCGCCTGGCCGAGCTCTATCCCAAATCCCCGGAGGGCGACCTGGCCCCCCGGCTCAACGCCGTGGTCAGCCGCGAGGCCTGCGCCAGGGTCGCGCGACGGATGGGACTGGGGCCCGCCCTGCGCCTTGCGCCGTCCGAGACCAAGACCGGCGGGCGGGACAAGGATTCCATCCTGGCCGGCGCCTGCGAGGCGGTGATGGCGGCGGTCTATTATGACGGCGGCGTCGATGTGGCCCGGCGGGTGTTTCTCGACCTGTGGTCCGAGGCGTTCGACACCCTCGGCCAGCCGCGCCCACGCGATCCCAAGACTGCGCTGCAGGAGTGGGCGCAAGGCCGCGGCAAGCCCCTGCCGACCTATTCGGTCACCGACCGTACCGGCCCCGACCACGCCCCGGTCTTCACCGTCTCGGTGGAGGTTGCGGGCCTCATCCCAATGAGCGCACAAGGCCGTTCGCGGCAGGAGGCGGAAAAAGCCGCCGCCGCCCAGCTGCTCGAACGCGAAGGCCAATAATGAGCGACACCAAGACCAAAGCCGGGTTCGCGGCCGTCATCGGCGCCCCCAACGCCGGCAAGTCCACCCTGGTCAACCGCCTGGTCGGGGCCAAGGTCTCGATCGTGACCCAGAAGGTCCAGACCACCCGCTTTCCAGTCAAGGGCGTGGCCATGGCCGGTGCGGCCCAGATCGTGCTGGTCGACACCCCCGGCATTTTCAACCCGCGCCGCCGGCTCGACCGGGCCATGGTGCGCTCGGCCTGGGCCGGGGCCGAGGACGCCGACGCCGTCGTGCATCTGGTGGACGCCAATGCCGAGATCGCGGTCGCCTTAGGCGGCGGCAAGGCGGCCGATAAGAAGGCCGCCCAGGATGTCGAAACCATCATCGCCGGCATGAAATCGGCCGGCCGCAAGGCGATCCTGGCCATCAACAAGATCGATCTGGTCAAGCGTGACCAGCTCCTCGGCCTGTCGCAGAAGCTGTTCGGCGAGGGCGTCTACGACGAGGTGTTCATGATCTCGGCCGCCAACGGCTCCGGGGTCGAGGACCTCAGGACCCGCCTGGCGGAACTGATGCCAGAAGGGCCGTGGCTCTATCCCGAAGATCAGACCGCTGACCTGCCGGCGCGCCTTCTGGCCGCCGAGATCACCCGCGAGAAGCTCTACCTGCGGGTCCACGAGGAGCTGCCCTATGCGGCGGCGGTGGAGACCACAGCCTTCACCGAGGCCAAGGACGGCGGCGCCCGCATCGAGCAGACCATCTATGTCGAGCGCGAAAGCCAGCGCCCGATCGTGCTGGGCAAGAACGGCCAGACCCTGAAATGGATCGGCCAGCACGCCCGCGAGGACCTGATCCAGATCCTGGATCGCCCGGTGCACCTGTTCCTCACGGTCAAGGTCCGCGAGACCTGGGCCGAGGAGCGGGAGTTCTTCACCGGGCTGGGGCTGGATTTCGACGTCTGAAGCTCTAGCTTCAAATCATGGACTTTGAAGACGACGCCTATGTCCTGGCCGCCCGCGCCCACGGCGAATCCGGGGCGATCGTCGAGCTTCTGACCTCGGCCCACGGCCGCTATGTCGCTCATGTGGCCGGCGGCGGCTCTCGGCGGATGCGGCCGTTCCTGCAGCCCGGGGCGCGGGTGATCGTCAGCTATCGCGCGCGCGTGGCCGAACAGCTGGGCTCGGCCAGCCTGGAGCCGGTAGGCGAGGGGCCCGCGGCCCTGTTCGACGATCCCCTGGCCCTGGCCGGCCTCGCCGCCGCCGCGGCCGTCGCCGCGGGCGCCTTGCCGGAGCGGGAGCCGCATCCCGGCGCCTTCTTCGCCTTCGAGGCCCTGACCGAGGTCCTGGCCCTGGCCGAGATCTGGCCGGCGGTCTATGTGCGCTTCGAGGCGGGCCTGTTGCAGGAGCTGGGCTTCGGCCTCGATCTCTCCAAATGCGCCGTCACCGGCTCGTTGGACGACCTCATCTATGTCAGCCCACGCACCGGCCGCGCCGTCAGCCGCGAGGCCGGCGCGCCCTATGCAGAGCGCCTCCTGAAGCTGCCGCCGTTCCTGCTTTCCTCTCAGGGCGGCCTGGGCGAAGGCGACATCGGCGCGGGCCTCGACCTCACCGCCCACTTTCTCGACGCCTTCGTGTTCGCGGTCATGAACCGGCCCCTGCCGCCGGCCCGGATGTGGCTGGTCGACCGCCTCAAGGACGCAGGGCGGCTTTAGAGCTTTCGCCTGACCGGGCGGAGCGATAATTCCTGGTCCTGGACCGCCATGATCGATTCGACTCCCGCATGACCAAGCCTTTCAACCCCGACGACGGAGACGGCGGCGACGACCGCATCGTCGACGAGCCACTGACCGAGGCGCTCTCGCGGCGCTACCTGGCCTATGCGCTCTCGACCATCACCTCGCGGGCCCTGCCGGACGTGCGCGACGGACTGAAGCCCGTGCACCGGCGTCTGCTCTACGCCATGCGCCAACTCAGGCTGGACCCGCAGACCACCGCCAAGAAATGCGCCCGCGTCGTCGGCGACGTGATCGGTAAGTACCACCCGCACGGCGACACCGCCGTCTATGACGCGCTGGTGCGCCTAGCCCAGGACTTCGCCCAGCGTTACCCGTTGGTCGACGGCCAGGGCAACTTCGGCAATATCGATGGCGATAACGCCGCGGCCATGCGCTACACCGAATGCCGCATGACTGACGCCGCCGCCCTGTTGCTGGACGGCATCGACGAAGACGCGGTCGACTTCCGCGCAACTTACGACGGCGAAGAAGAAGAGCCGGTGGTGCTGCCGGCCGGTTTCCCCAACCTGTTGGCCAACGGCTCGGCCGGCATCGCCGTCGGCATGGCCACCTCGATCCCGCCGCACAATGTCGGCGAGCTGGTCGCCGCCTGCCAGATCCTGCTCGACAAGCCCGAGGCCACCACCACCGAGCTGATGCAGGTCGTGGGCGGGCCGGATTTCCCGACCGGCGGGGTGATCGTCGAGCCGGCCGCCTCGCTCCTGGAAACCTACGAGACCGGCCGCGGCGGGGTGCGGGTGCGCGCCCTTTGGACCGAGGAACCGCTGCCGCGCGGCGGCTACCGGATTATCGTCACCGAGATCCCCTACCAGGTGAAGAAGGCTGACCTGATCGAGCAGCTGGCCGACCTGATTGAGACCAAGAAGGCCCCGCTGCTGGGCGACGTGCGCGACGAGTCGGCCGAGGACGTGCGCATCGTCATCGAGCCCAAGTCGCGCAACATCGAGGCCGAGGTGCTGATGGAGAGCCTGTTCAAGCTCTCCGCCCTGGAAAGCCGTTTCTCGGTCAACATGAACGTGTTGGACGCCAAGGGCTCGCCCGGCGTCATGGGCCTGAAGCCAGCGCTGAAGGCCTTCCTCGACCACCGCCGCGAGGTGATCGTCCGCCGCGCCCGCTTCCGCCTGGGCAAGATCGAGGCGCGGCTGCACATCCTGGACGGGATGCTGATCGCCTACCTCAATCTCGATGAGGTGATCCGCATCGTCCGCTACGAGGACGAGCCGAAGGCCAAGCTGATCGCCGCCTTCGCGCTCTCCGAGCTGCAGGCCGAAGCCATCCTCAACACCCGCCTGCGCCAATTGGCCCGGCTGGAGGAGATGGAGATCCGTCGCGAGCACGCCGAGCTGTCGGAGGAACGCGACGGCCTGAACGCCATGCTGGCCTCGGACAAGCTGCAATGGCGGCTGGTGGGCGAGGGGCTGAAGGAGGTCTTGAAGGTGCTGGGCCCGGCCACGGCGGTCGGCAAGCGCCGCTCGGTCTTCGCCGACGCGCCGCAGATCGACGCCGCCAGCGCCATCGAGGCCATGATCCCGCGCGAGGCGATCACCGTGATCCTGTCCGAGCGCGGCTGGATCCGCGCGGCCAAGGGCAAGGTCGAGGACCCCTCCGAGCTGAAGTTCAAGGAGGGCGACAAGCTGGCCTTCCTGGTCGCGGCAGAGACCACCGACAAGCTGATGATCTTCGCCTCGGACGGCCGCTTCTTCACCCTGCCGTGCGACAAGCTTCCGTCCGCCCGCGGCCATGGCGAGCCGGTCAGGCTGATGCTGGACCTGGACGACAAGGTCTCGTTCGTCGACGTCTTCCCGCACAAGCCGGGCCGCAAGCGCTTCATCGCCTCAAAGGACGGCTACGGCTTCATCCTGCCCGAGGACGAGGCGGTGGCCCTGCGCCGCGCCGGCAAGCAGGTCTTGAACGGCGTGGCCCTGATCTCGCTGGAAATGGCTGGCGACCGGGTGGCGGTGGTCGGCGACAACGGCAAGATCCTGATCTTCGGCGCCGACGAACTGCCGGAAATGCCCCGCGGCAAGGGCGTCAAGCTGCAGAGCTACCGCGAAGGCGGCCTGCGCGACGCCCTGGTGTTCAACGCCGAGGCCGGCGCCGCCTGGATCGACAGCGCCGGCCGCACCCGCGTCTGGGCAGAGTGGAGCGAATGGTCCGGCCGCAGAGCCGCCGCTGGCCGCCTGGCGCCCAAGGGCTTCCCTGCGAGCAAGCGATTCCGGCCGAAGTAATCGCTGTGCGTGGTTCGAGGAGCGGTCCGGCAGGACCGCGTCTCGAGCCGCGCACGAAGCCCTACTACCGCTTCTCGCTCACCGCCGGCTGCTGTTGCATCAGCGTCCAACCCCCCGCGCGCAGCACCTCGATCGGCTGGAAGCGGGCCTTGTAGGCCATCTTGGGGCTGCCGTTCACCCAGTAGCCCAGATAGACGTAGGGCAGATCGGCGCCGCAGGCCTGGATCACATGGTCCAGGATGATGAACGAGCCCAGGCTGCGCTTGGCCATGTCGGGATCGTAGAAGCTGTAGACCATGGAAAGGCCGTCAGACAGCACGTCGATCAGCACGCAGCCGATGAGGTCGCCCGGGCCGCCATCGCCGGAGGCCAGGCGGTATTCGATCAGGTGGGTGCGGGCGGCGGTGTCCTCGACCATGGCCACATAGTCGGGCCAGGTCATGTCGGCCATGCCGCCCTCGGCGTGGCGGGCGAGGAGGTAGCGGCGCAGAAGGTCGAACTGCTCCAGCGTCGCCTCGGCCTCGACCAGGTGCCGCTTCAGGTCGCGGTTTCGGTCCAGCACCCGCCGCTCGGACTTGGAGAAGATGTAGTCGAACGCCGGGATCCGCGCCGAGACGCAGGCGTCGCAGCGCTCGCAGGCGGGGCGATAGGCGATATTCTGCGAGCGACGGAAGCCGATCTGGGTCAGGGCGTCGTTGATGGTGGCGCCGTCAGACAGCGGCAGATGGGCGAAGACCTTGCGTTCTTCGCGGTCGGGCAGATAGGGGCACGGCGACGGCGCCGTCAGGAAGAACCGAAGCTGTCGCGTCGCAAAATGGTGGGTCACCGAATAGCGCAGCCTTTTTGAGTCTAGACTGCGATTAGGACAAAAGCTGGCGACGCCCGCAAGAGCGAGTGCGACGCACATTGCAACTTCGTGATCGTTGCGACGTCGCGCCGCGGCCTATCCTTGCGGTGACGTGCATGGATAAGACGTCACAGGCGAATTATTCGCCTGGTCGGCGTTTCCTTATGGATGCTGCCCGGGCGGCAGCACCGGCGACTCGTGCAGCAGCACGATGGTGATGCGGCGGTTCCCGGGCAGGGTGGGATCGTCCGGGAACAGCGGGTCGGACGCCGCCTTGCCCGAGACCTGATAGATCCGGTCGGCGTCGATGCCGGCCTGCTGCAGCACTTCGCGCGAGGCGTCGGCGCGGGACGAGGACAGGGACCAGTCGCCGGCGGCCTTGACCCCGGTGGCGCTGGCGCTGGTGTGGCCGGCGATGGTGATACGGTTGGGCAGCTGGGCGGCGATCTTGGCCACCGCGCGCAGGAGCAGCTTGGCGCGGTCGTTGGGCCGGCTGGCGCCGGGCTCGAACATCGAGCGGCCTTCCTGGTCGATCAGCTGTATGCGCAGGCCCTCGGGCGTCTGGTCGATCAGCACCTGCTTGGACAGCTCGGCCAGTTCCGGCATCTGCTGCATGGCCTGGCGCAGGGACTGGGCCGCGCTCTGCAGTTCGGCGTCCTCGTGCTTGGTCAGGGCGTCCCGGGCCGCCTGGTCCGCCGAGGCGCCCGAACCGCCGGCCTGGGTGCTGGACTGGCCGTTCTCCTTGGGATTGGGCGGGGCCTGGGGGGCCAGCTGGTCGATGGCGCTGGCCGAGCCGTTGGACTTGACCCCGTCGTCGCCGAGCGCGGTGCCGGCCAGGATGCCGCCGGAGCCGGAGGTGGACTGCGAGACGCTGGCCGGGGCGAAATAGTCGGCGATGCCGCGCTTTTGCTGCGGGCTCGTCGTATTGATCAGCCACATCAAGAGGAAGAACGCCATCATGGCGGTGACGAAGTCGGCGTAGGCGACCTTCCAGGCGCCGCCGTGGTGCCCGCCGCCAACGACCTTCTTGACCTTTTTGATCATCACGGGTCTGTCGCTGACAGACATGGCTTTCACCCCTGGTCACGCATTTTGCGATCGTCGGCCAAGGTGACGGGTGGGCGTTAAGATGCGGTTGCCGCAAGGCGGTTGCGACAAGGAGTTGCAAGATGAAGACGGCGTTCGTCGGCCTCGGCGTGATGGGCTTTCCCATGGCGCGCCACCTCAAGTCCGCGGGCCACGAGGTCAGCGTCTACAACCGCAGCCCGGAAAAGGCGCGCCGATTTGTCGCCGAAGTGGGCGGCTCGACCGCCGAGACCCTGGCCGAGGCGGTCAGGGGCTGCGAGCTGGTGGCGCTCTGTGTCGGCAACGACGACGACGTGCGTGAATGCCTGGGCAAGATCCTGCCGGTGATCGCGCCGGGCGGGGTCGTGGTCGACCACACCACCACCTCGGCCAAGATCGCGCGCGAGGCGGCGGCGGAAGCGCGCATCACCGGCGCCTGGTTCGTCGACGCCCCCGTCTCCGGCGGCCAGGCGGGCGCCGAGGCCGGCCAGCTGTCGATCATGTGCGGCGGCGACGAGGAGGGTTTTGCGAAGGCTGAGCCGGTGATCGCCGCCTACGCCAAGGCCATCCGCCGCATCGGTGGGCCGGGCGCCGGGCAGCTCTGCAAGATGGTCAACCAGATCTGCATCGCCGGCGTGGTCCAGGGCCTGGCCGAGGCCGTCCACTTCGCCAAGACCGCCGGCATCGACACCGATCTGGTGCTGGAGGCCGTCTCCAAGGGCGCCGCCCAGTCCTGGCAGATGGAGAACCGCTGGAAGACCATGGTCCAGGGCCAGTTCGAGTTCGGCTTCGCCGTCGACTGGATGAGGAAGGACCTGGGCCTGGTGCTGGACGAGGCCCGCTCGAACGGCGCGCGGCTGGAGGTCACCGCGCTGGTCGACCAGTTCTACGCCGAGGTGCAGTCGATGGGCGGGCGGCGGTGGGATACGTCGAGTCTGGCGGCGCGGCTGGAGCGATAGCAGGACGGTGCGTGGTTCGAGACGGCCGCTCGCGCGGCCTCCTCACCATGACTTTGGAAAGTGGACTTCAAGAGACTTCGTCATGGTGAGGAGCGATCCATCAGGATCGCGTCTCGAACCACGCACGAACCGAGCCCCTACGCCCCCAGCATCCCCGCCGCCCGCTCGGCGAAATAGGTGATCACCCCTGCCGCGCCGGCGCGTTTGAACGCCCCCAGGCTCTCCAGGATCGCGCGCTCCTCGTCGATCCAGCCATTGCCCGCGGCGGCCATGATCATGGCGTACTCGCCCGAGACCTGGAAGGCGAAGGTCGGCAGGGCGAAGGCTTCGACCACCCGGCGGACGATATCGAGATAGGGCATGCCCGGCTTGACCATGACCATGTCGGCTCCTTCGGCGATGTCTAGCGCCACCTCGCGCAGGGCCTCGTCGGTGTTGCCGGGGTCCATCTGGTAGGTCTTCTTGTCGCCCGGGTTGTCGATCGAGCCCGTGCCCAGCTTCCCCGAACCGATGGCGTCGCGATAGGGACCGTAGAAGGCCGAGGCGTATTTCGCCGCATAGGACATGATCATCACGTCCTGAAGGCCCGCGCCCTCCAAGGCTGTGCGCAGGGCCCCCACTCGGCCATCCATCATGTCCGAGGGGGCCAGGATGTCGGCGCCGGCCCTGGCCTGCATCAGGCCCTGTTCCACCAACCGCTCGATGGTGGCGTCGTTCAGGATGCGGCCGCGGTCCACCAGGCCGTCATGGCCGTGGTCGGTGAAGGGATCCAGGGCCACGTCGCACATGATCCCGACCTCGGGCGCGGCGTCCTTCATCGCCTTGACCGCCTGGGCGATCAGGCCGTCCGGGTTGGCGGCCTCGCTGCCGTGGGCGTCCTTCTTGGCCCCGTCGATGTGCGGAAATACGGCTATAGCCGGGATGCCCAGCGCCCGCGCCCGCACCGCCGCCTTGGCCGCCTCGCGCACCGACAGGCGCTGGACCCCGGGCATGGAGGGGACGTTGATGAAGTCCTCCGGCCCGTCATGCACCACCATCGACCAGATCAGGTCGCTGGGCGAAAGGGTGGTCTCGCGCACCAGGCTCCGGATCCAGGGCGCCTGGCGCAGCCGGCGCGGGCGCAGGGCAGGGTAGGGCGCGAGCGGGGCGCGGGTCATGCGCGGAACTCCTTCAGACCTTCAGTGCGAGGGCTTCAGCGCGCGGTCTGAGGGATCGCGTGGGAGTATGCAAGCCGAATGAAGCCGTAGCCGGCGGTGACCATCAGCCAGAGGCCAGTAACCACCCCGAGGCCCGCCGCGGCGGTGGCGAAGATGAAGAACGGCCGTCCCACATGCAGGCTGGTGGTCTGCACCGTGTCCCAGCCGTTCCAGCGCACCTGGCTGACCACGCCCAGAAGGTCGCCGATGATCGAGAGCAGGGCGGCGAGGCCCGACAGCGCCATCAGAAGCGTCAGGGCGAAGCCGACCCAGAAGATGTAGATTTGAAACCGGTGATGGCTGGCGACGGTGCAGTTCACGTCCCGCCGTCGGGCATAGGCGATCGCGACGGCGATCAGGGCCGGCGCACCGGCGAAGAAGATGGCGAAGAAGAGCAGGCCGTAGCCCAGCATGGCGATGTTGCGATCGACATCCGCCGCGTTGGCGGGCCGCCTGATCTCCGAGGCGGTGGTCATGGAGACGCTTCACTCCAGGCGCCGGTCTGAGCCGGCCGCGGATTCGCAGATTCTGCTCCATCGCGGAACATTGCTCAACCTTAATGTGGGCCATGGGGCCGATCTGCTATCAGTTCGCAAACACGACCTCGGGAGGGTTCGCGATGAAGTTCGTTTGGCTCCTGGCCGCTTCCGGCCTGGCCCTGGCCGCTCCGGCGGCCGCCGACATGCCGGCCTCGTCCTACGCCGCAGCGGTCTCCGACAGCGCCCGGCCGGCGGCCGACACCGCCCGCGACGCGGCGCGCAAGCCGGCGGAGATGATGGCCTTCGCCCAGGTCAAGCCCGGCGACAAAGTGGTCGACCTGATCCCGGGCGGCGGCTACTTCACCCGCATCTTCAGCGTCGCGGTGGGCCCTAGCGGCCATGTCTTTGCCGCCACGCCCCCCGCCAAATCGGCGGACGCCGAGCCAGCGGCGGCCAAGATCGCCGCCGACCCGCACTACGCCAATGTCAGCTTGGTCGACGCCACTCCGCCGGGCCTGGCCAGCGCGGGGCCGGTCGACATCATCTGGACCGCCCAGAACTATCACGATCTGCACCTGGCCCGGCTGAAGCTGGACGTGCCGGCCTACGACAAGGCCCTGTTCGCGGCGATCAAACCGGGCGGCTATCTGGTGATCGTCGACCATGCCGCCGAGGCCGGCTCGGGCCTGCGCGACCCGGACAAGCTGCACCGGATCGACGAAGCGGTGGTCAAGCAGGAGGTGGAGAGCGCCGGCTTCGTGCTCGACGGCGAGAGCGACGCCCTGCGCAACCCGGCCGATCCGCACACCGCCCTGGTGTTCGACGCCTCGATCCGCGGCAAGACGGACCAGTTCATGCTGCGGTTCAAGAAGCCGGGGTAAGCACCAGATTTAACTGTAGTTCCTTATCCTGAGGCGCCCGCGAAGCGGGCCTCGAAGGACGCATTGGCGCTGCCGCTGCGTGCTTCGAGGCCCGCCGCTTTGCGGCGAGCACCTCAGCATGAGGATGGTTTGTGATTGCGACCAAGCCCTACCGCGGATCGAACCGCCCCTCGCGGGCAAGGTTGCCGAAGCGGGTGGTGTCTTCGTGGTAGTGCAGCTTGACGGTGCCGATCGGGCCGTGGCGCTGCTTGCCGATGATCACCTCGGCGACGCCACGGATATGGTCCATCTCTTCCTGCCAGGCCAGGTGCTCGGGCGTGCCCTCGCGCGGCTCGGCGCGGCCTTTGTAGTAGCTCTCTCGATAGATGAACATGACCACGTCGGCGTCCTGCTCGATCGAGCCGGATTCGCGCAGGTCGGAGAGCTGGGGCCGCTTGTCCTCGCGGCTCTCGACCTGGCGCGACAGCTGCGACAGCGCGATGATCGGCACCGACAGCTCCTTGGCCAGGGCCTTGAGGCCCATGGTGATCTGGCTGACTTCCTGCACCCGGTTGTTGGCCAGGCTGGCGTCGCCCAGGGTGATCAGCTGCAGGTAGTCGACGATCAGAAGGTCCAGGCCGGCCTGGCGCTTCAGGCGCCGTGCGCGGGCGGCGAGCTTGGCCAGCGCCAGGCCGCCGGTGGCGTCGATATGCAGGGGCGAGCTTCCGATTTCGAAGGCCGCATCGCGCACCCGGCCGAACTCCGAGGCGTCGATCTCGCCCTTTCGCAGGCGGTCCGAGGAGACACCTGAAGCGTCGGCGAGGATACGCATGGCCAGCTGCTCGGCGGACATTTCCAGCGAATAGAAGGCCACGATGCCGCCATTGACGGTCTTGCGCCCGCCGTCGGGCTGCGGCTCCCAGGCGTAGTTGCGGGCCACGTTGAAGGCGATGTTCACCGCCAGGGCGGTTTTGCCCATGGAGGGGCGGGCGGCCAGGATGATCAGGTCCGAGGGGTGCAGGCCGCCCAGCTTCTGGTCCAGGTCGATCAGGCCGGTCGAAAGGCCGGCCAGGCCTCCATCGCGGCCAAAGGCCTCGGCCGCCATCTCCACCGCGCCCCGCAGGGCGTCGCTGAACGGCACGAAGCCCTGCGATGTCGCGCCGGTTTCGGCCAGGCTGTAGAGCTGCTGTTCGGCGGATTCGATCTGGTCGCGGGCCGGCCGGTCGCTGGTGGCGTCGGCGGCGATCTCGCCGCCGATGCGGATCAGGTCGCGGCGCAGGGCCAGGTCGTAGATCAGCCGCGCATATTCCGGCGCATTGGCCCCCGGCGGGGCCCGGTCGACGAGGTCGGCCAGGTAGCGCAGGCCGCCCAGTTCGTTGAAGGCCGCATCCTGGCGGAAGCGCTCCATCAGCATGATCGGCTCGGCCAGCTGACCGCGCTTGATATATTCTTCGATCGCCGCGAACAGACGGGCGTGGAACGGCTCGTAGAAATGCCGCGGCTGCAGCTGGTCGCTCAGCTTCTCGAACACCGCATTGTCGAACAGCAGCGAGCCCAGCAGCGCCTGTTCGGCGTCGATGTTGTGGGGGATGTGGGAAATCCCCGCGTCGTCCGTCACGGAGTGCAGTTCGAGAGCTGGTGCGAGAGCCATCTGTGGACGTTAACGTATGAGGCAGGAGCGACGGAGGTTCGTCGTTGGGATATCCCCAGCGATCATGGCGGCTGTGGACTGATATCAACGCTCAGCTTGTTGCCGGCGGCAAGAACAAAAAAGGCGGCCCCTTGCGGAGCCGCCTTGATCTGTGGGTCAGGTCGCGCTTCAGGCGAAGTCGCGGTCTTCGCCCAGCTGTCCGGCGCCGCCTTCCAGCATGTCCGCAGCGGCTTCGGCGTCGAGGCGAGCCTCTTCTTCGAAGGCCGCGGCGATGACGTTCTCGCCGCGCGCCTGACGCTCGGCTTCGTCCTGGCTGCGCGCGATGTTGATGCTGACCGTAACGGTGACCTCCGCGTGCAGCTTCACCTTCACCTGGTGCACGCCCAGGGTCTTGATCGGCTTGTCCAGCGAGACCATCGAGCGGTCGATCTTGCCGCCTTCGGCGTTGACCGCGTCGGCCACGTCGCGGCCCGAGACCGAGCCGTAGAGCTGGCCGCTCTCGCCCGCCTGGCGGATCAGGACATATGAGGTCCCGTCCAGCTTTTCGCCGGCGTTCGAGGCCGCGTCGCGAGCCTTCTGGTTGCGGGCTTCGATGTCGGCGCGCTGGCCTTCGAAGACCTTCATGTTCGCCGAGGTTGCGCGCAGGGCCTTGGAACGGGGCAACAGGAAGTTACGGGCGAAGCCGTCCTTCACATTGACCACGTCGCCCAGGTGACCCAGGCGCTCGACGCGTTCGAGCAGAATGACTTTCATGGGTGTCCGCTCCTTACTTCACGACGTAGGGGAGCAGGGCGAGGAAGCGGGCGCGCTTGATGGCCTTGGCCAGTTCGCGCTGCTTCTTGGCCGAGACCGCGGTGATGCGCGACGGCACGATCTTGCCGCGCTCGGAGACGTAGCGCTGCAGGAGCTTGACGTCCTTGTAGTCGATCTTCGGGGCGTTGGCGCCGGAGAACGGGCACACCTTGCGGCGGCGGAAGAAGGGGCGACGGGCGCCGCCGGCGGGCGCGCCGGCTTCGGGAGCAACATCGGTCATGATCTGTGTCCTTTAGGCCGGAACGTCTTCGAATTCACGACGCGGGGGGCGCTCGCCGCCCTCGCGGTCGCCCCGCTCGCCGCGATCACGGTCGCGACGCGCCAGGACCGGCGACAGCTCCAGGTCCAGTTCTTCGACCCGCACGGTCATGTAGCGCAGCACGTCTTCGTTGATCGACAGCTGGCGCTCCATCTCCTTCACCGCCGCCGCAGGGGCGTCGATGGCCAGGAGGGAGTAGTGACCCTTCCGGTTCTTCTTGATGCGGTAGGTGAGGTTGCGCAGACCCCAGTATTCGATCTTGGCGATGTGGCCGCCGCCCTCTTCGATGAGGTGCTTCAGCTGATCGTTCAGCGCTTCGGCCTGTTGCGGGGAGATGTCCTGCCGCGCAATGACCACGTGCTCGTAGAAAGCCATGATGTCCTTCTTCCGCTGTGGAAGGCGGCGCGTCCTAGCCTCGGAAGCTGGCTGGGATACGATGGCTCTTGTCGCGGCGTTCCGGGCCGAACGCCCGAAAACTGGAAGAACCGCGAAAGACCGCCTTCCGGAGAGGGCGCGCTAATACGGGAATACGCGGGTTTTTGCAAGGGCTGTTCACGGAGCCTTGGCGGCGGCAGGGAACACCTTGTCGACCAGCGCGGCCCGCATCGACTTGCGCAGGTCCGTCGCCGGGTCTGGGTCGGTATTGGAGATGGCGTGGGTGCTGGCCGGTGTTTCGGCCCCTGTGTCGGTGGTGTTGACCACCAGGATGGCCGCGCTCTTGCCGTCGGGATCGACCAGGAGCTCGGAGGAAAAGCCGGCCTGGTCGCCGTCGTGATAGATGTAGCGATGGCCGTTCCGCTCCATGACAAAGAAGCCCAGGCCCATCATCGGCGGCTTGCCGCCTGAGGTTTCGGTATAGGCGGTGGCGGCTTCGCCAGGCTCCGTGACCGGGACCTCGCCGCGCCACATCTCCTCCAGCGAGCTGCGCTTCAGCACCGTCTCGTAGCGCGCATTGCCTGGTTCGCCGACCAGGAAGCGCAGGTACTTGACCATGTCGGGAAGCGGGGCCTTGAGCCCGCTGTTCGAGGTGGTGATCCCGGTGTCGTAGTCGAACGGCTGCGCCTCCAGACGCGATCCCGCTCGCAGCCAGCTCGCCGAGACGTGGCCCTGCAGGAAATAGGGCGCGCGGTCGAAGTAGCTGTCGGCCATGCCGAGGGGCTTCAGGATATTCTTGTCAACATAGACCTCGAAATCGTCACCGCTCAGCCGCTCGATCACCTGGCCCAGGAACACATAGCCGGGGTTGGAGTAGCTCCAGCGGCTGCCGGGCGGGAAGGCGACATGCGTATAGGGCAGCATGGCCGCAACCTGGGTCCACCGGGTCGGCTCGAAGGGCTGCCAGGTGCAGTCCTTGGCGTCGTCGCAGTCCCAGGGCCAGGTCGGATTGCGGAAGCCGGCGCTGTGGGTCAGGAGCTGGCGGATGGTGATGGCGTCGGGCGAGCCGTAGGCGTCATGGACCTGGCGCAGCTCGGGCACGTACTTGGTGATCGGATCGTCCAGCGACAGCAGGCCCCGGTCGCGCAACTGCAGGATGGCGATGGCGGTGAAGGTCTTGGTGATCGAGGCCCAGTTGTAGGCGGTCTCGGCGTCGATCGCCTGGCGTGGCTCGGTGCGGGCGTCGCCGCTCAGGATCAAGGCCGCAGGGGCGGGGCCGTGAACAAACGCCAAGCCGCCGCCGACGACGCCGTGCTGCTTCAGCTGGGCCTCGAAGGCGGGTTTGAGGGCTTGGGTCTGAGCTTGGGCGGAGGAGGCGGAGACGGCCGCGGTAAACGCGAGTGCGGCCGCGCACCCAATCTTCTTGTTCTTCATGTCCCCCACACCCGCTGATTCCGACGAGGAGAGCAGCTTACCCCGGATGCTTGGCTCGCCAGGCCTTCACCGCCGCCAGCGTCTCGTCGACGTGCTTGTCCGCCTTGAGGTCGCTGTAAGCGAACAGAACCTTGTGGTCGGGGGTGATCACATAGGACGTGCGATCCGTCCAACCGGGCCGCAGCACCAGCTTGGAATCGTATTCCTTGCCGATCTTCAGGTCGGCGTCGGCGGCTACCGGGAACTTGCCCGAGCAGTGCTCGGTCTCGGCGGAGAAGGCGCCGAGCTGGTCGGTGTTGCCGGCGGTGACGCCGATCACGGTCGCGCCCTGGGCCTTGAACTGGTCTACCGCCTCGGCGAACAGGTGGGCTTCCAGGTTGCAGCCCGAGGTGTGGGCGGCGGGGAAGAAGTACAGGACCACCGGGCCTTTCTTCAGCGCGTCGTTCAGATGGAAATCGAACGGCTTGCCGGCTAGGAAGGCGGGAGCCACGAAGTCCGGGGCCGCGGCGCCTGGAGCCAGGGCGGCGAAGGCGGGCGAGGCCAGGGCGCAGCTGAGCGTCAGGGCGAGCAGTGTCTTCTTCATTGGAGTTCCTCCGGCCTTTGCGGCTGACCATACCTGGGCGCGCTACGACCATGGCACGCCAGCGGATCACTGCAAACCAGCGGAATTTCGCCCGCGCTTGCCGCCCGCCCTGGATTGACCTAACCCTCGCGCCACTGAATCGACCCGCCATTCAAGGAGCGGCCCCATGTCTCTCGCCTTTCTTTTCCCCGGCCAGGGCAGCCAGGCCGTCGGCATGGGCGCCGACCTGGCCGAGGCCTTCGCCCCGGCGCGCGCCGTGTTCGAAGAGGTGGACGAGGCCCTTAAGCAGTCCCTGTCCAAGTTGATGCGCGAGGGTCCGATCGAGGACCTGACCCTGACCGAGAACGCGCAGCCGGCCCTGATGGCGGTCAGCCTGGCGGTGATCCGCACCCTGGAGCAGGAGTTCGGCCTCGGCATCGACAAGGCCGCCTTCGTCGCCGGTCACAGCCTGGGCGAATATTCCGCCCTGGCCGCTGCGGGCGCGATCCCGCTGGCCGACACCGCGCGCCTCCTGAAACTGCGCGGCCAGGCCATGCAGCGAGCGGTTCCGGTGGGCGAGGGGGCCATGGCCTCGCTGATCGGGCCCAAGACCGACCTCGCCCTGGCCGAGGCCGCGGCGGCGGCGGGCGCAGAGGTCGGGGTCTGCGTCGTGGCCAACGACAACAATGTCGGCAATGTGGTGATCTCCGGCGCCAAGACGGCAGTGGACAAGGCCATCGAGGCGGCCAAGGCCCTGGGCGCGCGGGCCATCCCGCTGAACGTCTCGGCGCCGTTCCACTGCCCCCTGATGCAGCCCGCGGCCGACGAGATGGCCGCCGCCCTGGCCGAGGCGCGGATCAGCGCTCCGCGCGCGCCGCTGGTGGCCAATGTGCTGGCCAGGCCCACCCTGGACGCCGAGGTTATCCGCCGCCTGCTGGTCGAACAGGTCACCGGCCGCGTCCGCTGGCGCGAGAGCATGGAATGGCTGGCGGGCGAGGGCGGGGTCACCCGCTTCGCCGAGGCCGGCGCAGGCAAGGTGCTGACCGGCATGGCCAAGCGCATCGCCCCCGACGCCGAGGCCCTGGCGTTGAACGCGCCGGCCGATCTCGAAGCTTTCGCCAAGTCGCTCTGAGGGGAGCAGGATCTGATGTTCGACCTATCCGGCAAGACCGCGCTCGTCACCGGGGCCACCGGCGGCATCGGCGGGGCGATCGCGCGGGCCTTCCACGCCCAGGGCGCGCACGTGGTGCTGTCGGGCACCCGCGCCGAGGTGCTGGGCGGCCTGGCGTCCGAACTCGGCGAGCGCGCCAGCGTCGCCGCCTGCAACCTCTCCGACCCGGCGGCGGTCGACGGGCTGATCGGCGCGGCCGAGGCCGCCGGGACCGGCCAGGTCGACATCCTGGTCGCCAATGCGGGGATCACCAAGGACGGCCTGCTCCTGCGCATGAAGGACGAGGACTGGGAGGCGGTGCTGCGGGTGAACCTCGAATCCTATTTCCGCCTGTCGCGCGCCGCGCTGAAGGGGATGATGAAGCGCCGTTGGGGCCGAATCATTGGCGTCACCTCTGTGGTCGGCGTGACCGGCAATCCGGGTCAGGCCAACTATGCCGCCTCTAAGGCCGGCATGATCGGCTTTTCCAAGTCCCTGGCCCAGGAGGTGGCGAGCCGTAACGTCACTGTGAATTGCGTCGCGCCTGGTTTTATCGCGAGTCCCATGACCGACGCCCTGACCGATCAGCAGAAGGAGGGAATCATGTCGAAGATTCCCGCCGGCCGGCTGGGAGGCGGAGACGATGTCGCCGCTGCGTGTGTTTACCTGGCCGCGGCCTCGGGAGCCTATGTCACAGGCCAGACCTTGCATGTGAACGGCGGCATGGCCATGGTCTAGCCGCTTTAGGGGGGCGTCTAGTCGGGCCTAAAGGAACATGCTAGGGCGATGCCCGATCAGCTGTTCCGGTCAAACTGCGACGGCCGAGCAATAGGTTTTCTTCAAGTCGCGCCGGCGTCGCCGCCCGCGTCCACGAACAACAAGGGATTACTTCGTATGTCCGACACTCTCGAACGCGTGCGTAAGATCGTGATCGAGCACCTGGACGCCGATCCGGAGAAGGTCACTGAAAAGGCCTCCTTCATCGACGACCTGGGCGCCGACAGCCTCGACAACGTCGAGCTGGTCATGGCCTTCGAAGAAGAGTTCGATATCGAAATCCCGGATGACGCCGCCGAGCATATCCAGACGGTCGGCGATGCGGTGAAGTTCATCGACGAGCGCCTGGGCGCCTGATCGGCTCGCCGAAACCAATTTCGATCTCGCATGAGCCGTCGCGCCGCGCGCAATTTCGCGGGCGGCGGCTTATGTATTTGTTGGTCGGCCCGACTGATTCCCCGGCGGGCCGTTTCGAAGGGTTCAGAGCGGGCCGCGGGCGCAGCGTAGCTGGGCGCCGTTCCGCTCCAGCGTAAGGAGCCTCGCATGCGCCGTGTCGTCGTCACCGGCCTCGGCCTGATCACCCCCCTCGGCTACGGCGTCGATGTCAGCTGGCAGGCGATCCTGGCCGGCAAGTCGGGCGCCAACCGCATCTCGGCCTTCGACCCCACCGACTACGCCTGCAAGATCGCCTGCGAGGTGCCGCGCGTCGACGGGCGCGGCGGCGGCGGGCCTGACGTGCCCGGCAGCTTCGATCCGGACCAGACCATGTCGCCCAAGGATCAGCGCCGGGTCGACGATTTCATCCTCTACGCCATGGCCGCCGCCGACGAAGCCGTGCGGGACGCCAATTGGATGCCCGAGGACGAGGAGAGCCGCGAGCGCACCGGCGTGATGATCGGCTCGGGCATCGGCGGCCTCTCAGCCATCGCCGACACTGCGGTCGAACTGGAGCAGAAGGGTCCCCGCCGGGTCAGCCCCTTCTTCATTCCCTCGGCTTTGATCAACCTGGCCTCGGGCCAGGTCTCGATCCGCTACGGTTTCAAAGGGCCGAACCACGCCGTCGTCACGGCCTGCGCCACCGGCGCGCACGCGATCGGCGACGCGGCCCGGCTGATCCAGTGGGACGATGCGGACGTAATGATCGCTGGCGGCGCCGAGGCGGCGGTGTGCAAGATTGGCATCGCGGGCTTCATCGCCTGCCGCGCCATGTCCACCAGCTTCAACGACGAGCCGGAAAAAGGCTCGCGTCCCTATGATAAGGATCGCGACGGCTTCGTCATGGGCGAGGGCGCCGGTGTCCTGGTGCTGGAAGAGTACGAGCACGCCAAGGCGCGCGGGGCCAAGATCTATGCCGAGGTGGTCGGCTACGGCCTGGCCGGCGACGCCTATCACATCACCGCTCCGGCCGAGGATGGCGACGGCGGCTTCCGCGCCATGAAGGCGGCCATCGCCCGGGCCGGGATCGATGCGTCCGACATCGACTACATCAACGCCCACGGCACCTCGACGCCTCTGGGCGACGAGATCGAACTGGGCGCGGTGGAGCGCATCCTGGGCCAGGCGGCCGGCAAGGTGGCCATGTCCTCGACCAAGTCGGCGATTGGTCACCTGCTGGGCGCCGCAGGCGCGGTCGAGGCGGCCTTCACCGTCCTCGCCATCCGCGACCAGATCGCCCCGCCGACCATCAACCTCGACAACCCCTCCGTCGAGACCGCCATCGACCTTGTGCCGCACAAGGCCAAGCCGATGAAGATCGACATCGCCCTGTCCAACAGCTTCGGGTTCGGCGGCACCAACGCCTCCCTGGTGTTGAAGAAGGTCTCGTGAGCGGTAGGAGGCCAGCCCCCAAAGCCAAGCGGTCTGCGGACCTGCCCCTGCTGCGCCGGCTGGGCATCGCCTTCGGCAGCGCGGCGACCACCCTGGTCGTGCTGGCGGTGGTGATGCTGGGCCTGGGCCTCTGGCTCTACCAGGGGCCGGGGCCGGCGGCGGCGCATGATGGCTCGACCACCGTGGTTCTGCGCCAAGGCGGCGGCATCAGCGAGATCGCCGCCACCCTGCGCGGCGCCGGCGTGATCCGTTCGCCGGCGGTGTTCATCGCCGCCGCCCAGGTCAGCGGCGCGGCCAAGCGGCTGAAGGCCGGCGAATATGAATTCCCGACCCATGCCTCGCTCGCCAGCGTGATCGACAAGATCCGCCGCGGCGACATCGTCCACCACATGATCACCATCCCCGAAGGCCTCACCTCGGAGGAGGCGGTCGACATCCTGATGGCCAGCCCCGTGCTGACCGGGGCTGCGCCGGCGCCAGCCGAGGGGACAATCCTACCGGAGACCTACGAGGTCCGCCGCGGCGAGGACCGGGGCGCGGTGCTGCAACGGATGATGGACGCCCGCGACACCCTGCTGCGCACCCTGTGGGCCCAGCGCAAGGGCAATCTGCCGGTCGAGACGCCGGAGCAGGCGGTGATCCTGGCCTCGATCGTGGAGAAAGAGACCGCGGTGGCGGACGAGCGGCCCCATGTGGCGGCGGTGTTCGAAAACCGCCTGCGCCAGCACATTCCCTTGGGTTCCGACCCGACCGTCACCTATGGCGTCAATCCCGGCCGGCCGCCCGCGCGAGAGCCGACCAAGCCGGAGCTGGACAGCGTGACGCCCTACAACACCTATCATATCGACGGCCTGCCCCCGACGCCGATCTGCAACCCCGGCAGGGCGTCCCTGGCGGCGGTGCTGGACCCGCCGGACTCCAACGATCTCTATTTCGTCGCCGACGGCACGGGCGGGCACGCCTTCGCCTCGACGCTCGAGGCGCACAACAAGAACGTGGAGCACTGGCGGGCGATTCACGCCCAGCAGCACGCTCAGACCAAGACGGCGGGGCGCTGAGATGGCGATCTCTGGTATGACCGGCTTTGCCAGGGCCGATGGGGCCGAGGGCGCCTGGAGCTGGACGGTGGAGGCGCGCTCGGTCAACGGACGCAGCCTGGAGGCGCGCTTCCGCGGGCCGCCGGGCTTCGATAGCCTGGACCGGGCCGCCCGCGACGCCGCCCAGGCCCGCTTCCAGCGCGGCCAGATCAATATCGCCCTGCAGGCCAAGCGGGCCGAGGGGCTCGGCGCGGTGCGCGTCAACGCCACGCAGCTGGAGGCCTTTCTCGCCCTGGCCGAGCCCTATGTGCGGGACGGCCGGGCCAGCCCGCCGGCTTTTGACGGCATTCTAGCCCTGCGCGGGGTGATCGAGGCCAGCGACGAGGGCGAGGATGCGGAGGTCCGCGCCGCCGTCGAGGCGGCCATGGCCGCGAGCCTGGCGGAGGCTCTCGATGGGCTGAAGGTGGCCCGCCTTGAGGAAGGCGCCGCGCTGGCGCCGGTGCTGGCGGCCTTGGCCGACAAGATCGAGACCCTGGTCGCCCAGGCCGAGGGCGAGGCCAAGGCCCAGCCTGTCGTACTCAAGGAGCGCTTCGAACGGCGCATGGCCGAACTGCTCGGCGAGCGAGCCGACCTGCAGGAGCGCGTCGTGCAGGAGGCCGCGGCCCTCGCCAGCCGCGCCGACGTGCGCGAGGAGTTGGACCGGCTGACAAGCCACGTGGCCGCCGCCCGCACCCTTTTGGCGACGGACGACCCCGTCGGCCGCAAGCTGGACTTCCTGACCCAGGAATTCATGCGCGAGGCCAACACCCTCTGCTCGAAATCGGCGACCACGGCCTTGACCGCGGTGGGGCTGGAGTTGAAAGCGACCATCGATCAGTTGCGCGAGCAGGTGCAGAATGTCGAATGACCGCCCCCGCCAACGCCGCGGCCTGATGCTGGTGATCTCCAGCCCCTCGGGCGCTGGCAAGACCTCGCTCTCGCGGCGCCTGGTGGCGGACCATGCGGACCTCGAGCTCTCGATTTCCGCCACCACCCGCGGCCCGCGCCCCGGGGAGCACGACGGACGGGAATATCACTTCGTCGATCCGGCCCGCTTCCACGCCATGATCGGCGAGGACGCCTTCCTGGAATGGGCTGAGGTGCACGAGCATCGCTATGGCAGCCCGCGCGCGCCGGTGATGGCCGCTCTCGAGCAGGGGCGGGACGTGCTGTTCGACATCGACTGGCAGGGGGCGATGAGCATCGCCCAGGCCGCGCCGGCCGATGTGGTGCGGGTGTTCATCCTGCCGCCGTCCATGGCCGACCTCAGCCGCCGTTTGCATGCCAGGGCCCAGGACGCCGAGGACGTGATCCAGCGCCGGCTCGGCCGCGCTTATGGCGAGATCGCCATGTGGGCCGAGTACGACTACGTGATCCTGAACGACGATTTCGATCAGGCCTATGCCGACCTCGCACACATCTATCATGCCGAACGCCTGAAGCGGGCGCGCAACCCCTGGCTCAAACCGTTGGTGCAGAAGCTGCTCGACGAAAAACTGAGTTGAGGCGCGGGCCTCAGTCCCTTTGTAGCAGGGCTTGGGCCAGATCGAGGAACCCAGAAACAGGGATGGTCTCGGCGCGGCGGTCGGCGGCTATGCCGGCTGCCTCGCACAGGGTCTCGCCGCCCAGCGCTTTGAGGCTCGACCGCAGCATCTTGCGCCTCTGGCCGAAGGCGGCGGCGGTGATGCGCTCCAGCGACGCCAGCAGCGCGGGCGCTGGCCGTTCGGCGCGCGGCTCCAGGCGGACGACCGCTGAGGCCACTTTGGGGGGCGGGGTGAAGGCCCGTGCGGGCAGGTCCATGACCAGGGCGGCCTCGCAGACCGCCTGGCTGATCACCGCGAGGCGCCCGTAGGCCTCCTCGCCGACCCGAGCGACGATGCGCTGGGCCACCTCCCTCTGGAACATCAGCGCCATCTGCGCCGGCGGTTCGGGCCGGCTCAGCCATTTGATCAGCAGCGGCGTGCCGACATTGTAGGGCAGGTTGGAGATCACCTTGAACGGCCCGCCGCCGGCCAGGGCGTCCTCGTCCACAGTCAGGGCGTCGGCTTCGATGAGGGTCAGCCGCCCGTCCGCAGCTTCGGCCAGTTCCTGCAGCAGGGGCAGGAAGCGGGCGTCCTTCTCTACAGCCGTGACCCGGGCGCCGGCTTCCAGGAGAGCCCGGGTCAGGCCGCCGGGGCCGGGGCCGACCTCGATCACCTGCACGTCCTCCAGCGGCGCGGCCAGGCGGGCGATCTTGCGGGTGATGTTGAGGTCCAGCAGGAAGTGCTGGCCGAAGGCCTTCTTGGCGAACAGGCCGTGGGCCTCGAGGCTTTCGCGCAGCGGCGGAAGGTCGGCCAGGCTCACCGGTCGGTTCCGCGCCGCTCCGCCATCTCGGCCGCCAGGCGGATGGCCGCGACCAGGCTGTCGGCGCGGGCGAGGCCGCGGCCGGCGATGTCGTAGGCCACGCCGTGGTCCGGCGAGGTGCGCACGATCGGCAGGCCCAGGGTGACGTTCACCCCGCCCCAGAAGTCCAGCATCTTGACCGGGATCAGGGCCTGGTCGTGATACATGCAGATCACCGCGTCATAGGTGGAGCGGGCGGCGGCGTGGAACAGGCTGTCGGCGGGCTTGGGATCGCCGCAATCGACGCCCAGTTCGCGCAGGCGCTGGGCCGCGGGGCGCAGGACTTCGATCTCCTCGCGGCCGATACCGCCGTCCTCGCCAGCATGGGGATTGAGGCCGGCCATGGCGATGCGGGGGCGCTCGACGCCGAAGTCGCGTTGAACCGCCTGGTGCGTGATTAGCCCGACCTCGACCACCCGCTCCAGGCTGACCGTGGCCGCAACGGCGCTCAAGGGACTGTGGATGGTGACCAGAGCCGTACGCAGATCGCCGGCGGTCAGCATCATCACCGGCCCTTTGGCGCCCTTGTAGGGCGAGGGCGGGGCCAGTTCGGCCAGGAACTCGGTGTGGCCGGGGAACTTGAAGCCGGCGGCGTAGAGCGGGGCCTTGGCGATCGGGGCGGTGACCAGTCCGCTGACTTCGCCGGACAGGGCCAGGCCCACTCCGGTCTCGATCCAGCGGATAATGGCGCCGGCGTGGGCCGGGTCACCTTTGCCGGCGACCACGTGGGCGTTGAGCTTCAGGTCGATCACCGGCAGGGCCTCGGCGAACACCTCGGCCGCTTCGCTGGCGCGGGTCACCCGCCGCAGGATCGCGGCGCCCGAACCCGAGGCGGCGGCCAGCACGTTGCGGTCGCCGATGACCACGAAGGCCGGGCCGGATCCTCTTAGCGCCTGCCAGGCCTTGACCACGATCTCCGGCCCGACGCCGGCGGGGTCGCCCAGGCTGAGCGCAAGCGGGTTCACGGGAACTCGATGGTGGCCGAGTTCTTCAGGTCACGCAGGTAGCGCCGCGAGACCAGCGACAGCTGCTGGTCTTCCAGCCGGCTCTCGATCTCATCGCGCGAGGGCAGCTCGAGTCCGCCCTGGCGGCGGCCGCAGACGGCGATCAGGTGCAGGCCCGCTTCGGTGCGGATCGGGTCGCTGACCTGGCCGGGCGTAAGGCCCTGAATGGCGTCGCGGAAGGCGGGCGCCAGGTCCTTGACGTCGGCCTCGCCCAGGTCGCCGGCCAGGACGCCGTCCAGCTTGCCGGCCTTGGCGTCGACGTCGGCGCAGCTCTTGATCTGCCCCTTGAGCGCGATCAGCTTCTGCCGCGCCGCTTCGACCTGGTCGGCGGGCGCGCCGGCGGGGAGGCTGATGGCGGCCTGCTTCAGGTTCACCATCTCGCTGCCGCTGCCCGAGCGCTTGTCGCGCAGGTAAATGATATAGACCCCGTCGCGCACCGGGATCGGTGCCGACAGCTGGCCGGGGCGCATCTGCTCGACCACCTCGCGCACTTCCGGCTGCAGCTGGGATTCGGCCAGCCAGCCGGCGTCGCCGCCATTGGCCGCGGTGGTGGCGCTGGAGAACTGCCGGGCCACGGCGGGGAAGGGCGCGCCCTTTTGCAGCTGAGCGATCAGCTGGTTGGCGCCGTCCTGAGCCACGTTCTGGCCGCCGACACGCGAGGCGTCGAGGAAGATTTCGCTGATCTGGAACTGCGGCTTGGCGGCCTCGGCCTGCAATTGGCGCAGCACGGCGTTGATCTGGTCCTGGCTGACCTTCATGCGGGAGCCGCCGTAGCGTCCCTGGATCCAGCGGGCCCAGCTCATCTGCGCGCGGATCTGCTCCTTCATGGTGTCCTGGCCGACTCCGGCGCCGGCCAGGGCCTTGAGCAGTTGATCGCCGGTCATGCGATTGCCGGAGGCGATCCGGTCGATCTCATGTTTCACGTCATCGTCGTCGGCGACGATCTTGAATTTCTGCTCTTTTTCTTCGCGCTTGATTTCCTGGAGCTCAAGCCGCTCGTCGATCAGCGAGCGCAGCGCTTCCTGCTGCAGCTGCTGCAGAGCCTGCTGCGTCGGCTGCACGCCCGATGTGACCATCAAGAGCCGCATGCGCTGGCGCAGATCGTATGTCGAGATGATCTGGTCGTTGACGATGGCCGCCACGCCTTCGGCCAACTGGTTCGGCGGCGGCGCAGCCTCCTGAGGGGCCGCAGCAACGGGCGCCGCGCCCTGGGCCAGGGCGTTCCCGGCCATGCACGCAAAAATCAACGCGGCAGCCGATCCGGCCACCGTCTTGCACGTCCGCATCATGAACGAGCCAGTCCCCTTTCCAACAGTCGATACGCTCGCCTTAGCGGAAGTCGGCATTCCTATATCCTTCATCGCCCAATGTGGCGAGCTTTAGGCGTACAAAGACCGAGTCCGACTTGCCGAGGCGGCCGATCTGGGTGTCTTCGTGCTGGTAGACGACTTCCACGCGGATGCAATCATCCATGTAGATCACGCCAAGGTCGCGCATGCGCCAGTCGCTGAACTGAAGGTCGCGCACGCCCATGACGCTGAACCCCCAGTGCTTCGTGACAAAGAACTCGCCGGCGCCTTCGACATTGCGTTGGCGGCCGGTGATCTGGGTGTTGTCGTCGTCGTATCGCAGATAGCCCCGCATCCGTGAACGCGCGAAATTGACGCCGACCTCGGTGTCCTGAGCCTGGAAGTTGTTGTCCAGCAGGGTGCGGCCGAACATCGACAGGCCCGCAACCGGCGTGGTCTCCGCCGCCACCACCCAGTCCGACGCGGTCTTGTTCAGGCCGGTATTGGGCGCGAAGGTAAGGTTGGTCGCCGGCTGCGGCGTAGGGTTGCCGGTCGCCGAAGCCGAGCTGCCCTGGCCGGTATTGACTGAGGCCAAGGCCAGCGGCTGGGCGCGGAATACGCGGCCCACCAGAATGCGGGCGCTCAGTCCGTCGCCCCAGTCGATGGTCGCCCGCCCGCCGATATTGAACCTCTGCCCGCCCTCGGCCAGATCATAGCCGGTGAACCGGTCTATGCTGAACAAATTCGTTTCATCGAAATTGGTTACGATGCTGTCCTCATTCGGGATGTGAGGATTGGCGGAGACGTTCGGCGACAGGGCGATCTGGGCCACGGGCTCCAGGATCACGGTCGTCGAACCGGCCTGACGCATGAACGGCCAGCTGAAATCGAGGCCGGCGGTGCCCAGGCCGCGGCCGATCGAGTGGTCGCTGTGGTCGGTCGGGGTGGTGTTGGCGATGTTGTAGAAGTCGCCGCGCAGGTCCAGGAACGGCGACAGGCGCATGCCATCGGCCAGGGTGAAGTTGCGCCGCCAGTTGACCTCGGCGGTGGCGCGGCGGCTGTCGATGCCGGGCTGTTCCGGGTCGATCGCCGATTCATTGGCGCTCAGCACCACCGCGCTGCCGGTGAACCGCAGCCGCCCGCCGAAGATGTCGGCCTTGGGCTCGTAGCGCGCTTCGATCAGCGGCGCGACGATGGGGAAGGTCTCGCTGTTCTCGGTGATGCCGGTTGAACTGGTCCTCAGGCCCTGGAAGTCGAGCGCGGCGATCGAGAGGTAGGAGTTGCTGTCCTGTCGCGTGACGAACAGCTGGCTCAGGAGCCGCTGCAGGTCCGGCGTGAACATGCCGTGGTTTTCGTAGACGTTCGGAATCTGATATTTTTCAAAGATCAGCGGGTCCGAAGCGCGATCCAGAGTGAAGCCCCAGTCCCATTTGTCGTTCAGGCTGAAGCGGCCATCGGCCAGGATGAACGAGCGCGAGGTCTGGCCGCCGAACTGGTCGCCCTTGCCGTCGAAGTCGCGCGAATAGGTGTACCCGACCCGGGCGTCGAGATAGCCGGAATAGAACCGCTCCTTCCATTCCATCTGCAGGAATGGGTTCTGCTTGGTGCTGATGTCCGGCTTGACGGTCAGCTCCATCGAGGGCGAGACCACGAACAGGTAGCCCTGGCGATAGGTGAACCCGCGCGAGTTGGAGCTGGTCGGCTCCGGCATCAGCAGGCCTGAGGCTCTGGGCGAGCTGGGGTCCGGATGTGACAGAAAAGGCGTGTAAAATACCGGAACGCCTTTGATGCGGATCACCGCGTTGCGGTAGTAGACCAGACGGTGCTGGTGATCCTGCACGATCCGGTCGGCCTGGATCGACCAGGTGGGGGTCACGCTCGATCCGTCGGGCGCGCAGACGGGGCAGGGGGTGAACACCGCCCGGTTCAGCTCGTTGACCGTCTCGCTGCGGCGGATGGCGACATCGGCGGCGAAGGTGGCGTCCTGGGTGGTGTGCAGGGCGAAGCCACGGGCGAAGCCGGCGCGCATCTTGTCGTCCAGCACCGCGTGCTCGGCGAACTGGACCGTGCCGTCGGCCTCGATGATCTGCGCCTTGCCGTTCACGGTCACGGCCCCGGTGGCGACGCTGTAGATCACTTCCTCGGCGCGCAGGGTGCGGCCCTGATAGCGGGCCTCGACCCCGCCGCGCGCGGTCCAGGTATTGGCCTTGTCGTCCCGCACCAGGGTGTCGGCTTCCAGATAGAATCCGTCCTGGCCCAGGCCATCGTCCGTGGCTACGGGCGTCGGCTTTGGCGCGGTGATCCTGGGCGCCTCGGAGGGCAGCAGCGGGGTCGGCGAATCCAGCGCGCGGACCGGCAGCTCGGTGGCGGTCTGGGCCAGCGCCGCCGAACCGCAAAGCAGCGACAGGGCGGAGCCGGCGCAAAGGCCGAGCTTCTCCGCGCTCTGTCGAGCTCGTCTAAGGTCGCGCATCAACCGAGAAACCCACTCGCGAAACAGTTTGCGCCCCCGTCGAACGCTGAAGGCTGCATTGGCCTAGCCGTCCTCGGTATAGCAAAGCAAGGTGAACCCGGACAAAAGGGCGAGAACGGGCGGCGTCCATGCCGCCGCCATCGGCGGAATCGCCCCCGCCTCGCCGAGCGCGCGGCAGAATTGGTTGAAGAAGAACAGCACGAAGCCAAGCGCGACCCCCGATCCTGCCAATCCCGCCAGGCCGCCCAGCCGAATCAGCCTGAGCGAGAACGCCGCCGCCAACACCGACATCGCCGCCAGGAGCAGCGGGGTCGCCAGAAGCTCGTCCAACTGCAGCCGATAGCCTGTCGCCGGGAAACCCGCCAGTTCCGTCCGCGAAATCGCGTCCCACAATCCCCAGAAAGGCACGGCCTTGGGTGAGGTGAAGCGTTCCAGCGCAGTGCGCCCCTCAAGGGTGGTGGGCAGGGTCAGGCTGTCATAGCGCAGGGCCTCGGCGCCCGGCGTGGCCTCGCGGGCGCCGGTCAGGAGCCAGGCGCCGGGCGTCAGCTTGGCCTGCTGCGCCTCGATGCGGCGCGAGAACTCCAGGCCCTTGTGGTCCTTGGATGGCGTGGAGACGAACAGGCTGACGCCGGTCAGCACCAGGGTCTCGCCCTGGCTGACCTGACGGTGGGCGTGGATCACGATCTGGGTGTGGGAATCGCCCTGGCGCAGCCAGATCTCCTTGCCGCTGGCCACCGCCGCGCCGCGGCGCAGGGCCTCGACGTCGCGCTCGTACTGCGCCGCCAGGGCCGAGGCGACCGGGTTCAAGATGGTGATCGCCACGAGGCCGATGACGACGGCGGCGCCCGCGGCCGGGAAGATGAACCGCCAGGCCGAGACGCCGGCGGCGCGCATGGCGATCAGCTCGCTGCGCCGGTTCAGGTTCACGAACGCGCCCAGCACGCCGAACAGGAAGGCGAAGGGCAGCAGCAGGAGGATGACCGAAGGCGCGTGCAGCAGGGTCAGGCGCAGTGTCTGGCTGAAGCCCAGCTCGGCCCCGACGCCCAGGGTGCGCGACAGTTCGACAAAGTCGGCCAGCATGATGACCGCCGCGATCACGGCCAGGGCTACGCCGACGCCCAGTAGGGTGGCGCTCAGCACGTAGCTTTCGATCCGGGTCAGGCTTAGCCTCATGCCTCAGCTCCGGCGAGTTCCATCCGGGGCGATGTGGGGCGACGACGGGCGAAGCGGCCCGCGCGTTGGCGGAACAGCACCGCCATCGACCACCACAGGCCTCCGATCGGGACCGCATATTGAAGGATGTTCAGCCACGGGGTACCTGCCGCTGCAGCCTGGGCGCCGATGCCCAGCATGCGCAGCACCGCCGCGGCGGCGCAGACGATCAGGATCCGCCGCCCGTAGCCCATCCGGCTGAAGGTCCCGCCGATGACGGCGGCCAGGGCCATGGCCATGAAGGTGAGGTTGTAGATCGGCGTGGCCAGGCGGGCGTGGGCCTCGGCCAGCATCTTCTTGCGATTCTTCCGCTCCCAGTCCTGGGTCAGGTCGGGGAACAGCAGTTCGTGCAGATACCGATCCGGAATCTTGTAGTGGATCAGCTCGTCGTTCGCCATGAAAGGCGATAAATCAAAGATATATTCTTCGAACTTAAGGTAGTTCAGCACCCCTGCCGTGCTGAACGACTGGCTGGAGCCGTCGCGCATGACCAACACCGGCTGGCCGTTGCGCTTGGTGATGCGGCCCCGTTCGGCGAGATAGGTGGTGTCGCCGCCCTCCGGCTTGACCTGGTAGACGAACAGGTTGTGGAAGGCGCCGCTCTGGTCGCTGTCCTGGGCGTAGACGGTCAGGCCCGCGGCGGGCGAAGTGAACTGGCCCACATGGATCAGACTGGCGGCCAGGTCGGTGCGCACGCGGAACAGCTCTTCCCGCATGGCCCGGTCGGCCCAGGGCGCGACCCAGAGGTTGGTGATCAGGGCCAGGAACGCGGCCACCGCCGCCAGGCGCATGGCCGGCGATATGACTCGCCAACGGCTCATGCCGCTGGCGAAGCAGACCACGATCTCCTGCTCGGTATGCAGCCGGTTCAGCGCCACCAGGGCGGCGATGAACAGGGCGATCGGCAGAACCATGGCCATCAGCTGGGGCAGGGCGAGCGCGATCACCTTGATCAGCACCCATGGGCTCTGGCCCTGGTTGACGATGATGTCCAGGGCGCCCAGCGTCTGGCTCAGCACCACCACCGCGCCGAGGGCCGCTATGGCCAGCAGCGAAGGGCCCAGGAGCTGACGCAACAGGTATTTTTCGATGAGACTCATGGGCCTGCGCGTGAGTGAGCCAGAGCGGCCATTGCGGACCCCGACTGGGTTGGCCACCTTCTACACGCGCCAGATGGGAGTCGCCAACCGCCGCGCGCCGGACTAAGGCGTTGGCCAATTGCGTGAGGGCGCGGAAGCCCAGCCTAGGAGTTGCGAATGCAGGTCGAATTTGTGGCGCGCGCGGGCGCGGCGGTGGACGGAGCCTGGGCGGTGGCGGCCTTCGACGGCGGGACCCTGTCCCCAGCGGCGGCGCGGCTGGACGGCGCATCGGGCGGATCGCTGGCGCGCGCCATGACGGCCGCGGCCTTCACCGGCGCCAAGGGCAAGAGCCTGGAGCTGGTCGCGCCGGCGGGCCTCGCCGCCTCGCGAGTGCTGCTGATCGGGGTCGGCGCGGCTTCCGACCTGACGGCCGAGCGGGCAGAGACCTTCGCCGCCGAGGCCTATCAGGCGCTGAAGACCAGCGGCGCCCAGGTGCTGACCGTCGACGTGGCCGAGGATTCGGCGGATCTGGCCGCCCGCGCCGCCCTGGGCGCCACCCTGGCCGCCTATCGCTTCGACCGTTACCGCACCAAGGAGAAGCCGGAGAAGAAGCCGACCATCCAGACCGTGCGCATCGCCGTCTCGGACGTGACCGCGGCCGAAGCCGCCTGGGCCCCGCTGGCGGCCCTGGCGCAGGGCGTGTTCTTCACCCGCGACCTGGTCTCGGAGCCGGCCAATATCCTTCATCCCGTCGAGTTCGCGGCTCGCGTCAAGGCCTTAGAGGCCCACGGCCTTGTGGTCGAGATTCTGGGCGAGGCCGAGATGGAGAAGCTCGGCATGGGCTCGCTCCTCGGCGTCGGCCAGGGCAGCGAGCGCGAAAGCCAGCTGGTGGTCGTGCGCTGGAACGGCGCCGCCGATGCGAACGCCCAGCCGGTGGCCTTCGTCGGCAAGGGAGTCTGCTTCGACACCGGCGGCATCAGCCTCAAGCCCGCCGACGGCATGGAGGACATGAAGTGGGACATGGGCGGGGCGGGCGCCGTCGCCGGCCTGATGCTCACCCTGGCCAAGCGCAAGGCCAAGGCCAACGTCGTCGGCATCCTGGGCCTCGTCGAGAACATGCCCGACGGCGCCGCCCAGCGCCCTGGCGACATCGTCACCTCCATGTCCGGCCAGACCATCGAGGTGATCAACACCGACGCCGAGGGCCGGCTCGTCCTGGCCGACGCCCTCTGGTACTGCCAGGATCGCTTCAAGCCCAAGTTCATGGTCGATCTCGCCACCCTGACCGGCGCGATCATTATCGCCCTCGGCAACGACTATGCCGGGCTCTATTCCAACAACGATTCCCTGGCCGAGAACCTCCTGGCCGCGTCCAAGGCCTCTGGCGACCAGCTGTGGCGCATGCCCCTGCCGGCGGCCTATGAGAAGCAGATCGACAGCATGGCGGCCGATGTGAAGAACACCGGCGGCCGGCCGGGCGGCTCGATCACCGCGGCCCTGTTCCTGCAGCGCTTCGTCAACGAGCTTCCCTGGGCTCACCTCGACATCGCCTCGACCGCCTGGAAGAAGCCTTCCACCGTGCCGACCATTCCGGATGGCGCCACCGGCTTCGGCGTGCGCCTGCTGGACAAGCTCGTCGCCGATTTCTACGAAGACTGAGTAGCTTACAGGTCATGTCTGACGCGGCGTGTGAAGTCTGGTTCTATCACCTGGAGCGCAGTGGCCTGGACCAGGTGCTGCCCGAGCTCCTGGAGAAGACCCTCGGCCGGGGCTGGAAGGCCCTGGTCCGCTGCGGCCAGCGCGAGCGGGTCGAGCACCTGGACGGCTGGCTGTGGTCCTATCGCGAGGACAGCTTTCTGCCGCACGGTTCGGCCGACGAGCCCCAGGCCGAGCGGCAGCCGATCGTTCTGACGACGGATGACGCCAACCCCAACGGCGCCGACGCCCTGTTCCTGATCGACGGAGCGGAAGCCGGCGACCTGGACGGCTATAAGCGCTGCATCCTCCTGTTCGACGGCCGCGACGAAGCCGCCCTGACCGAGGCGCGCGGCCGCTGGAAGCGGTTCAAGGCCCAGGGGCTGCCGGTCAGCTATTGGCGCCAGGGCGCCGAGCGCGGCTGGGAGCGGCAGGCGTGAGGCGCTTCCTCCTGATCGCCCTGGCCGCTGCTTCGCTCGCCGCCTGCCGCGATGACGACAAGGCGCCCACCGCCGACGCCGGCCCCAAGCCGCTGATGCCGAATATCGCCAGCACCGCCCAGGTCAAAGAACAGTGCGACGCGCACGACCTCGCCTGGCTGGTCGGCAAGCCGCACACTCAGATCCCCGTGGCTGTGGACCCCTCGCGCCGCCGCGTCGCCTGCAGCACCTGCCAGATGCCGGAAGATTACCGACCGGACCGGACCAACATCATCTTCGACAGCCAGACCGGGCTGGTGATGTCGGTGACCTGCGGGTGAGACCGCCTCAGGCCAGCGCCTTGGCCGTCTCATACGCCTCGGCCGCCTCGATCCAGGCCTGTTCAGCCTTATCCAGGGCCGCCTGGACCTTTTCCCGGCGCTGGCCGAGTTCGGCGGCCTTGGCTGGGTTTCGGACATAGAGGTCCGGGTCCGCCAGGGCGGCGTCGATTTCGGCCAGGGTCTTGGTCTCGCGCGCCAACACCACCTCGGCGGCCTCCAGGCGACGCTTCAGCGGCCCGGCGGCGGTGACGGCGGGCTTGGCGGCAGGCTTGGGCGGCGCTGGCGGGGCTTCGGCCTGGACCTGGGTCGGGGCTCTCGCGGCCACTCGGGCGCGGTCGAGGACGAACTTGGCGTAGTCTTCCATGTCCCCGTCGAAGGGCTGGATGCTCCCGTCGGCGGCCAGCCACAGCCGGTCGGCCACCAATTCCATCAGCGAGCGGTCGTGCGTGATCAGGATCACCGCGCCCTCGTAGTCGTTCAGCGCGTCCAGCAGGGCCCGGCGGCTGTCGATGTCCAGGTGGTTGGTCGGTTCGTCGAGGATCAGGAGGTGAGGAGCCTCCATGGCCACGAGATTGAGCAGCAGCCGCGCCCGCTCGCCGCCGGACAGGTTGGAGACCGTGGTCTCGGCCTTGTCGAAGCCCAGGCCGAACTGGGCCAGCTTGGAGCGGCGCTGGCTCTCCGACGCCTCCGGCATGGCCCGGCGGATGATCTCCAGCGGCGTGTCGGTGGGATCGAGGGCCTCGATCTGATGCTGGTGGAACCAGCCGACCTTGATCCGCCGGTCGCGGTGCATGTGGCCGTGCGAGATCGGCAGGGCGTCGGCGATCATCTTGGCGAAGGTCGACTTGCCGGCCCCGTTGACGCCCAGAAGGCCGATGCGGTCGTCGATGTCGAGCCGCAGGTTCAGGTTCCTGAGGATCGGCGGGCCGCCATAGCCCACGCTGACGCCCTCCAGCCGGATCAGCGGCGGGGCCAGCGGCCGGGTCGGCGAGGGCAGGGTGAAGGGGGCGGTGCGCTCCAATTGCACCTCCGACGCCGGCGGCAGCTTGGCCAGCATCTTCAGGCGCGACTGGGCCTGGGTGGCCTTGGACGCCTTGGCGCGGAAGCGGTCGACAAAGGCCTGCATGTGCGCCCGCTTGGCCTCGATCTTGGCCCGCATGGCGTCGGCCAGCCGCGCCTTTTCGGCCCGCTGCTCTTCGAAGCTGTCATAGCCGCCGGTGTAGAGGTCCAGCTTGCCCTCCCGCACATGCAGGATGTAGCCGACCGAGTTGTTCAGCAGTTCGCGGTCGTGGCTGATGATCAGGGCGTTGTAGGGGTACTTCTTCAGCCGCGCCTCGAGCCACAGGGCGCCTTCCAGGTCGAGATAATTGGTCGGCTCGTCGAGCAGGAGCAGATCCGGCTCGGCGAACAGGGCCGCAGCCAGGGCCACGCGCATGCGCCAGCCGCCGGAGAACTCGGCCATGGGGCGGGCGAGGTCGGCGGTGGTGAAGCCCAGGCCCGACAGGATCTCAGCCGCGCGCGACGGCGCCCGGTCGGCGTCGATCTCGATCAGCCGGGCGTAGATCTCGCCCAGGCGCTCGGGCGGGGCCACGTCCAGCTCGGCGGTCAGGGCGGCGCGCTCGACGTCGGCGGCCAGCACTGTGTCCAAGAGGCTGACAGGCGTCGCCGGATGCTCCTGATCAACCGAGGCCACCTTCGCGTTCCGCGGCATCCTGATCTCGCCGGAGCCCAGGACCAGCTGGCCCAGGATCAGCTTGAACAGGGTCGACTTGCCCACCCCGTTGCGGCCCACCAGCCCCACCTTGGCGTTCTGGGGCAGGGTGACGCTCGCGCCGTCAAAGAAACGGCGGCCCCAGGCGTCGAACACGAGGTCGTTGATCTGCAACATGAGAAAAAAGCGCGCGCCTTGGCGGGGAGGAAGCGCACGGCTATAAGCCCGCGACCTTTTTCCTCCAACTCCCCTTGTGAGCCTAGAGCCTTCCCATGACCGAACGCACCTTCTCGATCATCAAGCCGGACGCGACCCGCCGCAACCTGACTGGCAAGGTCAACGCCGTCATCGAAGACGCCGGCCTGCGCATCGTCGCGCAAAAGCGCATCCACATGAGCCGCGCCCAGGCTGAGCGCTTCTACGAGGTGCACAAGGAACGCCCGTTCTTCGGCGAACTGGTCGACTTCATGGTCTCGGCCCCGGTGGTGGTGCAGGTGCTGGAAGGCCCGAACGCCGTCGCGCGCTACCGCGAAGTCATGGGCGCCACCAACCCGGCCCAGGCCGCCGAGGGCACCATCCGCAAGCTCTACGCCGAATCGGTCGGCGAGAACTCGGTCCACGGCTCGGACAGCCAGGAGAACGCCAAGCTCGAAATCGGCCAGTTCTTCTCGGAAGCCGAAATCGTCGGGTGATCCTACTCCGCTCATCCCCTGCTGCGCCTCAGACGCCAAGCTAGGGATGAGCCTTACATATCCTGCTCATGCTGAGGTGCTCGCCGCGTAGCGGCGAGCCTCGAAGCACGCAGCGGCGCCGCCAATGCGTCCTTCGAGGCCCGCTATGCGGGCGCCTCAGGATGAGGACTTGTTGTGCAATTGCTGAAATTTACCCCGGCTTCTTGAATCGCAGCAGGAACTGGTCCGTGTGTCCGCGGATCGAGGGGTCGAACACCTTCTTGGTGTGATCGTCGGCCGGATTGGCCAGAACGTCGCTTTCCCCATCCAGCACGAAGCCGGCCGCCGTCACCTCGGTCTTGACCGCCGCTGGGTCGATCCGGTGCAGGGTCTCGGTGTCGCGCAGGCCCGACCCCGCCGCCGCCGCGTGGTCCAGCACCACCAACACGCCACCCGGCTTCAGGGCCGCAAAGACGCTGCGGTTGAAGGCGGCGATGTCCGCCGGCCCCATGAACTTGTCGTGCAGGTCGTGATAGTCCTGGCGGATGAACACCGCGTCCACCCCTGGCGGGATGACCAGGGCGTTGATCGGCGAGGTGCTGACCGCGACGTTGCCGTAGCTCGGCTGGGCGGCGATCCCGTTCATGATGGTCATGATGTCCGGGTGCCGCGCCACCATCTCGGCCGGCTCGACCGCATAGACCTTGCCGTTCGGCCCCACCGCCTGGCTGAAGGCGCGGGTGAACCGCCCAGCGATGATATCAGCGACCCGCCAGCCGGGCTGGACGCCGATGAAGGCCAGGACCTCGGCGCGCTTGAAGGCCGGATTGGTCAGGGCGTCGGCCTGAGTGTCCTCGGCGGCGGGCTTGGCGGCGGGTTGCTGCGCCAGCACGCTTGCGGGCGCGCTCACGGCCAGCACGGCGAAACAGGCGGCCGCAGCCGCCCCGATCTTGCAAATCCTCATGGTTCCTCCCTGAACCGCGCGACGGGTTCGAGCCCGGCGGCGCAGCGAAGGTGGGGGGCAAATAGCCAACCGGCAATGCCCGGCGGTTCAGATCGCCGCCTTGATCGGCCCATCCGCCCGGCCGGCGATGAACTGCTCGACGTACGGGTCGCCCGAGCGGTCGAACTCGGCCATCGGGCCGCGCCAGACGATCTTGCCGTCGTGCAGCATGGCCGCCTCGTCGCCGATCTTGCGGGCCGAGGCCAGGTCGTGGGTGATCGAGACCGCGGTGCAGCCCAGGCCCTTGACCTGCTCGACAATCAGCTCGTTGACCGCGTCGGCGGTGATGGGGTCCAGGCCCGTGGTGGGCTCGTCGAAGAAAATGATCTCGGGCGAGCCGACGATAGCGCGGGCCAGGCCCACGCGCTTCTGCATGCCGCCTGAAAGGTCGCTGGGATAGAGGTCGGCGACGCTGGCCGCCAGCCGCACCTTGGCCAGGGCCTCCACCGCCTGGGCCTTGGCCGCCCGGCGCGGGACCTTGTCGGCGTTGATCAGGCGAAAGGCCACGTTCTCCCAGACCGTCAGGCTGTCGAACAGCGCGCCGCCCTGAAACAGCATGCCGAAGCGGCTGAACAGGCCGCTACGCTCCCGCCCCGAGGCGTGAGTGACGTCGACGCCGTCGATCAGCACCTGGCCCTTGTCGGGCGTCATCAGGCCCATGGCGATCTTGATGGTCACCGACTTGCCCTGGCCCGAGCCGCCGATGATCACCAGCGAGCGCCCGGCGCCGATGGACAGGTCCAGCCCGTCCAGCACCCAATGGTCGCTGAGATGGATGCGCACGCCGCGCCACTCGAGCTTGGGAGCCGCGGTCATGTGCGGGAGAACCAGGTGGTGAGCAGATAGTCGCTCATGAAGATCAGCACCGCCGCCGAGACGACGGCGAGCGTGGTGGCGCGGCCGACTCCGCGGGCGCCGCCCTTGGAGTTGTAACCGTGATAGCAGCCCATCAGGGCGACCATGAAGCCGAACACCGCCGCCTTGATCAGGCCGGACTCCACGTCCCAGGACTGCAGGAAGTCGCCGGTGTTGCGCAGATAGACTACCGGGTTGAAGGCCAGGGTGCGGGTCGCCACCAGCCAGCCGCCGGCTATGCCGATCAGGTCGGCGACCACGGTCAGCAGCGGCAGGCAGATCACCGCCGCTAGGATCCGCGGCGCCACCAGGTAGCGGAATGGGTCGGTGGAGAGGGTGCGCATGGCGTCGATCTGCTCGGTCGCCCGCATGGCGCCCAGCTCGGCGGCGATGGCGGCGGAGACGCGGCCGGCCAGCATCAGGGCCGCCAGAACGGGCCCGAGCTCGCGCGTGATCCCCAGGGCCACGATCTGCGGCATGATCTGCTCGGCGTTGAAGCGGCCGCCGCCGGTATAGATGTTCAGCGCCAGGGCCGCGCCGGTGAAGACCGCGGTCAGGCCCACCACCGGCAGGGACAGGTAGCCGATCGCCATCATCTGCCGGGCCAGCTGGCGAGGGAACCAGGGCGGCGAGAACAGGGGCGCGATCCCGCGCAGGCCGAACAGGGCCACCTCGCCGGTGAAGCGCACGATGTCCAGGGTGATGCGGCCTATCGTCCGGACGGGGTTCACTGGACGGCGCCCTTGTAGATGGTCTCGAAGCGATCGCCGAGCCGGGTCAGGATCTCGTAGGCGATGGTGCCAGAGGCCGCTGCGACCTCGTCGATCAGGACATCTGGGCCTATCATCTGCACCATGTCGCCGGCCCGGGGGGCTTGGTCCTCGCTGACGTCGACGGCGATCAGGTCCATCGAGACCCGGCCGACGAAGGACCGCCGCAGTCCGTCGAAGACGGCCCAGCCCGCCGGGCTCTGGGCGCGCAACAGGCCGTCGGCGTGGCCGGCGGCGAGGATCGCCACCTTCATCGCCCGCGGCGCGGTGAAGCCGCCGTCATAGCCAACGCTCTCGCCGGCCGGCACGTCGCGCACCTGCAGCACCGGCGCTTCCAGCGTCACCACGGGCGCGATCCGCGGATCGGCGTGGTCGAACGGGCCGCCGCCATAGAGGGTGATCCCGGGCCGCACCAGGTCGTGCAGGAAGCCGCCGCCGTGGAACAGGCCGCCGGAATTGGCCAGGCTGGCCCTGGCGTCGGGAAAGAGCGCACGAATGGCGGCAAAGCTCTCGGCCTGTCTGTGGTTCATCGGGTGGTCGTGGCTGGCGCCGCAGCTCAGGTGGCTCATGATCACGGCGATCTCAAGTCCGCCTTGAGCACTTTGCGCTTTCGCCAGACCCTCGGCCTCGTCCTTGCGCAAGCCCAGCCGGTTCAGGCCCGTGTCGACATGCAGCACGCAGGGGCCGCCGCGCGCCGCCGACCAGGCCTCGACCTGCTCCAGGCTGTTCAGCACCGGCGTCAGGCGCGAGGCGATCAGCCGCTCGGCCGAACCGGCCGGGCAGCCGTCCAGCACGTAGATGCTTGCGCCCTCGCCCAGCGCGCCGCGCAAGGTCTCGCCCTCGGTCAGGCGGGCGACGAAAAAGCTCTTCGCCCCCTCGGCCTGCAGCCGGCGCGCGACCGGCGCGGATCCGAGCCCATAGGCGCCCGCCTTGACCACCGGCGCGACCTCGGCCGCGCCCGCCAGCCGCCGCAGCAGGGCGAAGTTGGCGGCCAGGGCGTCGAGATCGACGGTCAGGCGGGCTTGGAACGCGGACATGAGGCGAAAGCGACCTGGAGAGACTCGTTTGTCGCAGGCTTTAAGGCGCCTTTGTCCTATTGTCGCGCCTGGGTTTGGCGTCAATATCGAAGGTGACGGGGCCGTCACGGTAGGGCCCCTAAGTGTCTTTCCGGATGTGGACAGGCCGGGCTTCTGGTGCGACAAGGCCCGGCGATTTGATGACCGTTCAGTGATGGAGGGTCCGTCGAACTTGAGGCGGATGTCGGGGAATTCAGAAGCGATGGATTACAAGGCTGCTTTTCGCAACGCGCTCGACCAGGTCCACAGCGAGGGCCGCTACCGAGTGTTCGCCGACCTGAAGCGCTACCGCGGAGAGTTCCCCAAGGCCCGCTGGACCCGTCCCGACGGCAGCCAGACCGACGTCGTGGTCTGGTGCTCCAACGACTATCTCGGCCAGGGCCAGAACCCGATCGTGACTCAGGCCATGCACCAGGCCATCGACGAGGCTGGTTCAGGCTCGGGCGGCACGCGCAATATCTCGGGCACCACCTGCTACCACGTCGCCCTGGAGAAGGAACTGGCCGACCTGCACGGCAAGGAAGCGGCCCTGCTGTTCACGTCCGGCTATGTGGCCAACGAGGCGGCGCTGTCGACCCTGACCAAGATCCTGCCCGGCCTGATCATCTTCTCTGACGAGCTGAACCACGCCTCGATGATCGCCGGCATCCGCAACGGGCGCTGCGAGTACAAGGTGTTCCGCCACAACGACCTGGAGCATCTGGAGGCGCTGCTGCGCGATGCCCCGGCGGACGCGCCCAAGCTGGTGGCGTTCGAGAGCGTCTATTCCATGGACGGCGACATCTCGGATATCGCCGGAACCATCGCCCTGGCCAAGAAATATGGCGCCCTGACCTATCTGGACGAGGTCCATGCGGTCGGGCTCTACGGCCGGCAGGGCGGCGGCGTCGCCGAGCGCGACGGGGTGATGGACCAGATCGACATCATCGAAGGCACCCTGGGCAAGGCCTTCGGGGTCATGGGCGGCTACATCGCCGCCGACGCCGATATCGTCGACGCCATCCGCAGCTTCGCCTCCGGCTTCATCTTCACCACCTCGCTGCCGCCGGCCCTGTCGGCGGGCGCGGCGGCCAGCGTGCGTTGGCTGCGCGAGCACAACGAGGTGCGGGTCCGCCACCAGGAGCGCGCCGCGACCCTGAAGCGCCGCTTCGCCGAGGCCGGCCTGCCGGTGATGCCTTCGGTCAGCCACATCGTGCCGGTGCTGGTGGGCGATCCCGTCCACTGCAAGATGATCTCGGACATGCTGCTAGCCGATTTCGGCGTCTACGTGCAGCCGATCAACTATCCGACCGTGCCGCGCGGCACCGAGCGCCTTCGCTTCACCCCGACTCCGTTCCACACCGACGAGATGATGGACCACCTGGTGGGCGCGCTCGACAAGCTGTGGTCGCGCTGCAACGTCAAGCGCCTGGGCGGTTACGCGGCCTGAGTTCCAGGGCCGCTTGGAACTTTCGCTGGGCGCTTGTGCGTCCTTCGAGCGCTGGGAGCTTGTGCGTCCTTCGAGACGGCCGCCTTGCGGCCTCCTCAGGATGACGAGGTTTGTTGACGTTCCACCAAAGTCGTCATGGTGAGGAGCGGCGCAGAGCGCCGCGTCTCGAACCACGCACTCGTCAGGCCTTGCGCCCGCGGACGCCCTTGCCGAGGCCGATCTGCTTGGCGAAGTCCGAGCGACGGGCGGCGTAGACCGGAGCGACCATCGGATAGTCGGGTGGCAGGCCCCATTTGCGCCGGTATTCTTCCGGGCTGAGGTCGTAGCGCGAGCGCAGATAGCGCTTCAGCATCTTCAGGCGCTTTCCGTCTTCCAGGCAGACGATATAGTCGCTCTGCACCGAGCGGCTGATCGGTACGGCGGGCTTCCGCTTTTCGGGTTCAGGCTCCTTCGGCGGGGCGCCGAGGCCGGTGAGCGCATCATGCACCGAATGGATGAGCGTACCGATGCTCGAAGCAGGCACGTTGTTCTGGGCGACATAGGCCGAAACGATCTCGGCGCTGAGGCGCAGGACGTCGGCGGCCTCGTCAGTGTGGTCTTGTGTGATCATGCTTGGGGGCCCTGATACTCTGCGGTTACGCCTATGGACCGGTCCCGGCTTTGGAACTCGGCCAAATCCGAACGCGCGACCTGAGGCCAAGTTCCCGCAAGGTGATCAGAGCTGTGGATCGTTCCGTGCTTTGATCATGGGACGGGCCTGTATAAAGAGGGGCCGTTGACCGCCTTAAGCCTGAAAGGGCCTCGCCTTGACCGCATCCGTCGCCACGCTCGCCAAACCGAACGCCGCCTTTTTCTCTGGCGCCCTTTCAGAGACCGATCCTGAACTGTTCGGCGCCATCGGCGAGGAGCTGGGCCGCCAGCAGCACCAGATCGAGCTGATCGCCTCGGAAAACATCGTCTCGCGCGCCGTGCTCGAGGCCCAGGGCTCGATCCTGACCAACAAGTACGCCGAGGGCTATCCGGGCCGCCGCTACTATGGCGGCTGCGAGTTCGTGGACATCGCCGAGAACCTGGCCATCGAACGGGCCAAGAAGCTGTTCGGCTGCAACTTCGCCAATGTGCAGCCGCATTCGGGCTCGCAGGCCAATCAGGCCGTGTTCATGGCCCTGATGCAGCCCGGCGACACATTCATGGGCATGGACCTGTCGGCGGGCGGTCACCTGACCCACGGCAAGTCGGTCAACCAGTCGGGCAAGTGGTTCAACCCGGTGGCCTACACGGTGCGCCAGCAGGACCAGATCATCGACTATGACTCACTCGGCGAAATCGCGGCTTCCTGTAAGCCCAAGGTGATCATCGCCGGCGGCTCGGCCTACAGCCGCCACATCGACTTCGCCAAGTTCCGCGAGGTGGCCGATAGCGTGGGGGCCTACCTGATGGTCGACATGGCCCACTTCGCCGGCCTCGTCGCCGCAGGGGTGTTCCCCAGCCCGATCGGCCACGCCCATGTGGTCACCACCACCACCCACAAGACCCTGCGCGGCCCGCGCGGCGGCATGGTGCTGACCAATGACGAGGAACTGGCCAAGAAGATCGATTCGGCCGTGTTCCCCGGTCTTCAGGGCGGCCCCCTGATGCACGTGATCGCCGCCAAGGCGGTGGCCTTCGGCGAGGCCCTGCAACCTGAGTTCAAGGTCTACGCCCAGAACGTGATCGACAACGCCAAGGCCCTGGCCGATTCGCTGATGGCCACCGGGCTGAACATCGTCTCCGGAGGCACCGACAGCCATCTGATGCTGGTCGACCTGCAGCCGAAGGGGGTGTCGGGCAAGGCGACCGAGGCCAGCCTGGAGCGGGCCTACATCACCTGCAACAAGAACGGCATCCCTTTCGACCCTAAATCGGCCAACATCACATCGGGCGTCCGCGTCGGCACGCCGGCCGGGACCACCCGCGGCTTCGGCCAGGAGGAGTTCCGCCAGATCGGCCACTGGATCGGCGAGGTCGTCGATGGACTCTCGCGGGACAAGAAGGACAACACCGCCACCGAAGCAAAGGTGCGCGAAGAGGTCTTGGCCTTGACGGCGCGTTTCCCCATCTACAATCGATAGGGGTCGGTTCCCGGGGAGAGCCACAAGATGCGGTGTCCGTTCTGCGGCCACGTCGAAAGCCAGGTGAAGGACAGCCGCCCGTCGGAAGACGGGGCGGCGATCCGTCGCCGGCGGCTGTGCCCCGAATGCGGCGGGCGCTTCACGACCTTCGAGCGGGTGCAACTGCGCGAGCTGACCATCGTCAAGCGCTCGGGCCGCCGCGCGCCGTTCGACCGGGAAAAGCTGGTGCGCTCGATTTCTGTGGCCCTGAGAAAGCGCCCGGTGGATCCCGAGCGGCTGGAACGGATGGTCTCGGGCATCGTGCGCCAGCTGGAGAGCATGGGCGAGACCGAGTTGCAGTCCCACGTGGTCGGCGAGATGGTGATGAAGGCGCTGAAGTCCTTGGACGAGGTGGGCTATGTCCGCTACGCCTCGGTCTATCGCGACTTCCGCGAAACCCAGGATTTCGCCAAGTTCCTGGGCGACGAGGGGCTCAGCGATGAGCCCGCTGAAGGCGCGGCGGAATAATCAGCCAAGGTTTTGATGCTGCAGGAACGATTCAACATTCTGATCGTCGAGGCGCGAGGCGAGGGCGTCCCCGAGGCGCTGGCCGACGCCCTGCGCGACAGCGCCGTTGCGGCGATCAAGGCCGAGAAGGCCGACTGCTCGGTGGTGACGGTCCCGGGAGTCTTTCACCTGCCGGGCGCAGTGGCCCAGGCCGAGGTCGGCGGCAGCCGGCCCGCGGGGGTGCGCTATGACGGCTATGTGGCTCTGGGCGCGCTGATCCGCGGCCAGACCTTGCGCTATGAAGTGCTGGCGCACGAGACCATGCGGGGACTGATGGATCTGACGATCGGCCGAAACCTTCTGATCGGCGCCGGCCTTGTCACGGCCGACACCGAGGCCCAGGCCTGGGAGCGGGTGAACGGCAAGCTGGCCGAGCGGGGCGCCGAGGCTGCGCGCGCGTGCCTGGCCATGGTCGGCCTGCGCCGGCGCCTGTTGGGGATCAGCCGATGAAGGCGCAGCAGAGGCAGGCCCGCACCGTCGCCCGGCTGGCCGCCGTCCAGGCCCTATACCAGATGGAAGTCTCCGGCATCGGCTCGGAAGCGGTGATCCGCGAATTCGCCGACCATCGCTTCGAGGCCGACCTCGAAGGGGCGCCCCTAGCCCCGGCGGACGAAGAGCATTTCTCCGAGATCGTGCGCGGCGTGGTGGCCGAGCAGGCCAAGATTGACCAGGCGGTGGTCAAGCGCCTGGCCGAGGGCTGGCGGCTGGAGCGGCTCGACGCCACACTGCGGGCCATTCTGCGGGCCGGGGCGTTCGAACTGGCGCACGGCGAGGCGCCGGTCGAGGTGGTGATCAACGAATATGTCGAGGTGGCCAAGTCCTTCTTCGAGGGGCCGGAGCCCGGCTTCGTCAACGGCGCCCTCGACGCCATCGCCCGCGATGTCCGGGCCTGACCAGAACGAAGGCCCGGTCGACGAGTTCGACTGGATCCGCCGCTGCCTGATGCCGCTGGCGGGTGCGCCTGAGGCCCTGGGCCTCCTGGACGACGCCGCAGTGGTACCTTCCAGGCCTGGCTTCGATCTCGTCATCACCAAGGACGCCCTGGTCGAGGGGGTCCACTTTCTGCCCGACGATCCTTTGGACGGGGTGGCTGGCAAGCTGATCCGCGTCAACCTGTCGGACCTGGCGGCCAAGGGCGCCGAGCCCTACGGCTATCTCCTAGCAACGGCCTGGCCTAAGGGAACCGGCTGGGCGCCGCGTGAAGCCTTCGCCCGCGGCCTGGCCGAGGACCAGCAGAGGTTCGGCCTGACCCTGCTGGGCGGAGACACTGTCTCGACCCCGGGGCCTTTCGTCGTCAGCCTGACCTTGCTCGGCTGGGTTCCCCAGGGCGGCATGGTCCGGCGCAGCGGCGCGCGGCCGGGCGACGTGGTGCTGGTCAGCGGAACCATCGGCGATGGTTGGCTGGGCCTGAAGGCGGCTCAAGGCGGCCTGGCCGAACTTTCGACCGAAGACCGGGCCTGGCTCGCCGGGCGCTATCGAAAGCCTGAGCCGCGCCTGGCCCTGGCCTCGGCGCTGAAAGGGCACGCCACGGCCGCCGCCGACGTGTCCGACGGCCTGATCGCCGACGCCGGGCGCATCGCCATCGCCTCGGACATCGCCGTCGAACTCGACCTGGAGCACGCGCCCCTGTCCGAGCCAGCCGCCCGGTGGCTGGCGGGGCAGGGCGATCGGGATGCCGGGCTCCTCGCCCTCGCCGCCGGCGGTGACGACTACGAGGTGGTCTGCACTGCCCGGGAAAGCTGCGCAGACGCCCTGGTCCAGGCCGCCGCCGAGGCCGGCGTACGGCTGGTCCGGATCGGCCGGGTGGGGGCGGGGCAGGGCGTGGAGACGCGGCTGAACGGCCGCCTTGTCACGCCGGAACGCGCCGGCTATCGACATGGCTGAGCCCCGGCCGGGGCGCCGCAACCCCATGGGTGAAGCCATGCGCCGCTTGATCCTGCTCGCCTTCAGCGGGGCGCTGCTCGCCATGCAGCCCGCCCTGGCGGCGGAGACGCCCAAGCCTGCGCCGCCAGAGGATTCCGTCGCCCTGTCGCCTGTGGCCCTGCCGGTCGTGGCAGACGGGCGCATCGCCAACTATGTGTTCGTTTCGGTCAAGGTCTGGCTCAATCCCGGCTACGACGCCTTCGCCCTGAGGGACAAGGAGCCCTATTTCCGCGACGCCCTGGTCCGTGTGGGCCATCGCACCCCGTTCGTGGTCAAGGGGGACTACAACCGGATCGACGAGGCCAAGCTGCGCGCGGCCATGCAGCGCGAGGCCGGCGCCATCATCGGCCCCGCCGCGGTGCGCTCCATCCAGGTGGTCAGCCAGACGCCCCAGCACCGGCTGCCGGTCCAGCGCTGAGCCCGCTCTCCTAGATCCTGAGCAAACCCAAGCCGCGCAGGCGGTTGCGTATCCTAACCTTCTTTGGCAACCTCCTCCGGTCATTTCGCCGGGCGCGACCTGCGTCACAGGGGGAAGTCGAAAAAGGGAGGGGCGACCAACAACCGGTCGGGCGCAGGCGAAAGCCTGGGCAACCCCGTGCGCATAACTGACAAAGGGGCGCTTACGATATGGGTTCTTACATTTGGCTGGTGATAGGCGCCGGCATAGCAGCGGTGCTTTACGGCGCCCTGCAGTCGGCGGCCCTGATGGGCAAATCCGCCGGCAGCGACAAGATGCAGGAGATCGCCGCGGCGATCCAGGAAGGGGCGCAGGCTTATCTGCGGCGCCAATACACGACAATCGGGATCGTCGGGGCCGTCATCTTGGCGGCCGTTTTCTTTTTGATCGGCCCCACGGCCGCCATCGGCTTTCTGATCGGGGCTGTGCTTTCGGGCGCGGCGGGCTTCGCCGGCATGCTGATCTCGGTTCGCGCCAACGTGCGCACGGCCCAGGCGGCGAGCGAGAGCCTGGCCAAGGGCCTGTCGCTGGCCTTCACCTCGGGCGCGATCACCGGCCTTCTGGTGGCCGGCTTCGCCCTGATCGGGGTGGCGGGCTACTACGCCTTCCTGACCAATGTCCGCGGCCTGGATCCGACCAGCCGTGAGGTGGTGGACGCCCTGGTGGCGCTGGGCTTTGGCGCCTCGCTGATCTCCATCTTCGCGCGTCTTGGCGGGGGTATCTTCACCAAGGGGGCCGACGTCGGCGGCGACATGGTCGGCAAGGTCGAGGCCGGTATCCCGGAGGACGATCCCCGCAACGCCGCCACCATCGCCGACAACGTAGGCGACAATGTCGGCGACTGCGCCGGCATGGCCGCCGACCTGTTCGAGACCTATGCGGTGACCACCGTCGCCACCATGGTCCTGGCGGCGATCTTCTTCCGCGGCGAGGCGGTGGTGGGCAACATGATGCTGCTGCCGCTGGCGATCTGCGGGGTCTGCATCCTGACCTCGATCGTCGGCACCTTTGGCGTGCGGCTCGGCAAGAACAACAACATCATGGGGGCCCTCTATCAGGGCCTGATCATCACCGGCGTCCTGTCGATCGGCGCGGTCTGGTGGGTGATCAAGACCCTGGTTCCCGCCGCGGTCACCGTCGGCGACAAGACCATGGATTCCAACGCCCTGTTCGGCTGCGGCCTGGTGGGCCTGGCGGTGACCGCCGCCATCGTGGTGATCACCGAATACTACACCGGCACAGGCTTCCGTCCGGTGCGCTCGATCGCCAAGGCGTCGGTGTCCGGCCACGGCACCAACGTGATCCAGGGCCTGGCCATGTCGCTGGAAGCCACCGCCATGCCGGCGCTGGTGATCATTGTCGGCATCATCGTCACCTTCAAGCTGGCCGGGCTGTTCGGCATCGCCATCGCCACCACCACCATGCTGTCCCTGGCGGGATTCATCGTCGCCCTGGACGCCTTTGGCCCGGTGACCGACAACGCCGGCGGCATCGCTGAAATGGCCGGCCTTCCGTCCGAGGTGCGGGTCTCCACCGACGCCCTGGACGCGGTCGGCAACACCACCAAGGCGGTGACCAAGGGCTACGCCATCGGTTCGGCCGGCCTCGGCGCCCTGGTGCTGTTCGCGGCCTATACCTCGGACCTGCACTACTTCTCGGCTCCGGCGAACTCGGCCCAGTTCCCGTTCTTCGTGGGCATGCAGGACGTCCGGTTTGACCTGGCCAACCCCTATGTGGTGGTCGGCCTGCTGTTCGGCGGCCTGTTGCCGTTCCTGTTCGGCGGCCTGTCCATGACCGCGGTCGGCCGGGCGGCGGAATCGGTGGTCGCCGAGGTGCGCCGCCAGTTCAAGGAGAACCCCGGCATCATGACCTATGAGGTCAAGCCGGAATACGGCCGCGCCGTGGACATCCTGACCAAGGCGGCGATTCGCGAAATGATCGTGCCGAGCCTGCTGCCCGTGGCCTCGCCGATCGTGCTGTTCTTCGTCATCAAGGCCATCGCCGGCAAGTCGGACGCCTTCTCCGCCCTCGGCGCCATGCTGATGGGGGTGATCGTCACCGGCCTGTTCGTCGCCATCTCGATGACCTCGGGCGGCGGCGCCTGGGACAACGCCAAGAAGTACATCGAAGAGGGCAACTACGGCGGCAAGGGCTCCGAGGCGCACAAGGCCGCGGTGACCGGCGACACCGTCGGCGACCCCTACAAGGACACCTCGGGTCCCGCCGTGAACCCGATGATCAAGATCACCAACATCGTGGCCCTGCTCCTCCTGGCGGTGCTGGCCCACGGCGGATAGGATCGACTGATCGCTGAAAAGCGAACGCCCCGAGGCCTCCAGGCTTCGGGGCGTTGTTTTTGGGGGATTGGGTTCAGCCGAGGCGGCCGGGCGCCCTATCGCTGACCCGGGCGCGAGCCGGGGGTCAGGTCCTGGTTGTTGTTGAGCAGCGAGCCTTGGCCCAGGTTGCCCAAGAGTTGCTCGAGAATGCTGAGTTCGCGGCCGCGGGTCGGGGTCTCGCGCCCGTTATAGGCGATCACCCGCCCATCCTTAAGCGACAGGGTGGCGACGTTCACCACCTTCTCGTCGTCCTTGTTGAAGGTCAGGGCCACCACGTCGCGGCGCACGACCTTCGGGTGATAGAAGCTCTGCACCTGGGTGACCTGCGAGACGTAGAACCAGACGTTCGGGTCGAAGGTGGAGACGGTGGACGGCGAGCCCAGACGGCTCATCACGGTCGACTTGGTGTCCTCGCCGACCTTCACGTCCTGGGGCTTGGCCTCGATGGCCTGGAAGCCCTGGAACATATTGGTGGGGGCGCAACCGGTAACGAGCGCGGCCGAAGCCATAAGCACGCAAAACGGCGCGGCGAGCCGGCGTATCATCAAATGCCTCACCAATGAGAGTTCCAAACTTTGACCTAGCGCCCTCGAACCCTTAGTTCAATGGCTGGGTTGGCCGCAGGCTGCGGCGAAAGTGAGGCTGGGTTTGGTGCTTCAAAGGCTTTTTCGGCCCCGCGCGGCCAAGGCTGCGGGCGCGGCGCTGTTCCAGGCGGCTGCCCGCCAGGCGCGCCAGCCGGCCTTTTATGCGGACTTCGGGGTTCCGGACACGGTCGAGGGGCGCTTCGAACTCTACAGCCTGCACGTGGTCTTGCTGGTCTGCCGCCTGAAGGGCGAGGGGGCCGAGGCCAGCGAGGTCAGCCAGGCCCTGTTCGACGCCTATCTGCGCTCGCTGGACGACGCCCTGCGCGAGATGGGCGTCGGCGACCTGTCCGTCGGTAAGAAGATGCGCAAGCTGGGCGAGGCCTTTTACGGCCGGGCCAAGGCCTATGATTCGGCCCTGGGGGTGCAGTCCGACGAACTGGCCGCCCTGATCGGCCGCACCCTGTTCGCCGATGCGCCTCAAGGCGACGTGGCCGCCATGGCCGGCTATGTGCGGCGAGCCTTCGCCGCCCTGGCCGAGCTGCCGCTGGAAACGATTCTGGCCGGCGAGACGAACTGGGCGGAGATCCGCTCGTGAGCGACGCCCCGTCCGACTGGCCGGAGACGATTCGCATCGTCGAGGCCGCCCGCTTCACCCCCTCCGCGCCCCTGAAGCGCCGGTTGGAGGCCGACGCCGCCGTGCGAGCGCGAATCGCCAAGCAACTCGGCCTCGTCGCCGTGGACCGGCTGCAGGCCGACCTCGCCCTGTCCGGCTGGTTCGACGGCCTGCGCATCGAGGGCGACTGGAGCGCCGACATCGTCCAGACCTGCGGGCTGAGCGCGGAGGATTTTCCGGTTTCGCTATCCGGGACTTTCGACGTGCGCGCTGTGCCCCCGTCCAGCCCCCACGCCAGCCAGGACGCCGAGCCGGAGATCGAGATCGATCTGGAGGCGGACGATCCCCCGGACGTGCTTGAAAGCGATGTCGTGGACCTAGGCGGCTATGTGGTCGAACACTTGGCCCTGGAGATCGATCCGTTCCCGCGCAAACCGGGCGCCGAGTTCCAACCACCGAAGGAAACGGGCGAACTCTCGCCTTTCGCGGTCTTGAAGGCGCTGAAGACCGGCGGTTCGGACGGGGAGGGCCAGGCGTGACCGCCGCTTGCATCCCGTCCGCGCGCCTGTATCGTCCGCCCGCCCTCGCCAGGCGCCAATCAACTCGAGGGGCCTAAGCGCCGTCGTGCCGGAACCCATCGTAATTTCCATCGACGCCATGGGCGGGGACCATGGTCCGTCAGTGGTCGTGCCGGGCCTTGCGCTCGGAGTCGAAACCTGGCGCGCGCGCGGCGTGAGCTTCCTGGTGCATGGCGACCAGGCCCGCATCGAGGCGGAAATGGCGCGCTATCCGGCGCTGCGGCCCCTGTGCGAGATTCGCCACACCGAACTCGTCATCGGCGGCGACGAAAAACCGGCCCAGGCCATGCGCCGAGGCAAGGGCTCCAGCCTGTGGAACGCTGTGGAGGCGATTCGCGAGGGCCGGGCCCAAGCCGCCGTATCGTCCGGCAACACCGGCGCCCTGATGGCCATCTCCAAGCTGATCCTGCGTATGGTGACGCCGGACCTGGAGCGTCCGGCGATCGTGGTCAGCTGGCCGACTTCGCGCGGCTTCACCACCGTTCTGGACGTGGGCGCCAATATCGACTGCGACGCCGAGCGCCTGGTCGACTTCGCCATTATGGGCGAGGCCTATCATCGCGCGGTGCATGGGGCCAATCGGCCCACCATCGGCCTCCTGAACGTGGGCGCGGAAGAGCAGAAGGGCCGCGACGACGTCAAGGAGGCGCACCGCCTGCTGACCGAAGGCGGCCTGAACCTGAACTACAAGGGCTTTGTCGAGGGGGACGACATCGGCAAGGGCAGCGTCGACGTCATCGTCACCGACGGCTTCACCGGCAATGTCGCCTTGAAGACCGCCGAGGGCGTGGCGCGGTTCGTGTCGGCGGAACTGCGCGCGGCCCTGACCTCGTCCCTGGTCAGCAAGATCGGGGCCTTTATCGCCCAGGGCGCGTTGCGGCGCCTGCGCGAGCGGATCACCCCGGGCGGCGGAGGGCCGCTGCTGGGCCTGAACGGCATCGTGGTCAAGAGCCACGGCGGCGGCGACGCCAAGGGCTTCGCCCATGCGGTGGGCGTGGCGGCCGACCTGGCCCAGAGCGCGTTCGCGTCAGAAATTCGGCGCAATCTGGAGCAATTGACGGCGGCCTTGAGCGAAGGCGAGGCCGAAGTCGCCGCCGTCGCGTCGGAGCACAAGGAGTGAGTTCGGTTTTGCGCAGCGCGGTCACCGGAGTGGGCGGTTATCTGCCCGAGGACGTGGTCACCAATCACGACCTGGCCAAGATCGTCCACACCAGCGACGAATGGATCGTCGAGCGCACCGGCATCCGCCAGCGCCGCAAGGCCGCGCCGGAGCAGGGCGCTTCCGACCTGGCGGTCGAGGCGGCCAAGCGCGCCCTGGACGCCGCCGGCCGCACGCCCGCCGAGATCGACCTGATCATCGTCGCCACCACCACCCCCGACCTGACCTTTCCCGCCACCGCCGCCCTGGTCCAGCGCAAGCTGGGTTGCCCGGTCGGCGTGGCTTTTGACGTCCAGGCGGTGTGCTCCGGCTTCGTCTATGCGCTGAGCGTGGCCGACGGCTTCGTGGCCCGGGGCCTTTCCAAATGCGCCCTGGTCATCGGGGCCGAGACCATGACCCGGCTGATGGACTGGACCGACCGCGGCACCTGCGTGCTGTTCGGCGACGGCGCCGGCGCGGTGGTGCTGGAGCCGGTGCAAGGGCAGGGGACCATCGAGGATCGCGGCCTCCTGGGCTTCGCCCTGCGCTGCGACGGGACCAAGCAGGACCTGCTCTATGTCGACGGCGGTCCTTCGACCACCGGCACGGTCGGCCACCTGCGCATGCAGGGCAACCAGGTTTTCCGCCACGCGGTGATCAACATCTCTGAGGCGGTGGAGGCTGCGGCTGAGGCGGCCGGCGTGCCGGTCAGTTCCGTCGACTGGTTCATTCCGCATCAGGCCAACCAGCGCATCCTTGAGGGAGTCGCCAAGCGGCTGGGCATTCCGCACGAGCGGGTGATCTCGACCGTGGCCGAGCACGCCAACACCTCGGCGGCCTCGATTCCCCTTGCGCTTGCACAGGGCGTGGCGGACGGGCGCATCAAGCCGGGCCAGATGCTGCTCTTGGAAGCCATGGGCGGCGGCCTGACCTGGGGCGCCTGCGTGATCCGTCTCTAGTTTTGCGCGGAACCCTTTGACTTATCGAACGCTTCGCGGCATTGACCTTGGCGGAGCGAGACCTTCACAACGCGGGCGAAGTCGATGAGCGGTGAGACCCTGACGCGGGCGGACCTCTGCGAAGCGGTGCACGAGGAGGTCGGGCTCACCCGTCTGGATTGCGCCGGCCTGGTCGAGCGCACCCTGGACCTGATCGCCGAAACCCTGGAGCAGGGCGAAACGGTCAAGCTTTCCGGCTTCGGCGTCTTCCAGGTTCGCGCTAAGCGCGCCCGCATGGGCCGCAACCCCAAGACCGGCGAACCGGCGCCGATCGAGCCGCGCAGGGTGATCGGATTTCGGGCCAGCCACGTGATGAAGGCCCGGGTCGACGAGGGCCTCGGGGGCTGAGGCTAGGAGTTCTGGTGGCCAAGGGTCCGGACGCGTTTCGCACCATCACCGAGGCCGCCGAGGAGCTCGGCGTGCCGCAGCATGTGCTGCGGTTCTGGGAGACCAGGTTTTCCTTTATCCGCCCGATGAAACGGGCCGGAGGGCGGCGTTTCTATCGCCCGCACGACCTCGCCTTGCTGCGCGGCGTTCGCCGCCTGCTGCACGACGAGGGCTACACCATCAAGGGCGTGCAGCGGCTGCACCGGGAGCAGGGCGCGGCGCGTCTGGTGGCGGCGGGCGGCGGCGAGGCCGGCGCATCCGATCTTCCGTTCGACGAGGCAGTTGCGGGGCCTGCGCCCCAACGCGCGCGGCTGGCTGCGGCGCTGGAGGCGCTGGAGGCCGCCAAGGCCCGCCTGGACGCGGCTTTGGCGACGACCAGGCGCTGACCCGCGGCGGCCTCGTTCCTGCAAGGGGAGCGGACATCGATGTTCGAGCAATCCCGGCTCGCCGCAGTACGGGCGCTGGCGGCCGATATAGCCGGGCATTTGCAGGGAGACCTGAGCCTTGAGCTCTGGAATGGCGAGGTGTTGCCGCTGGGCGCCACTGCGCGAGACGACGTGCGCCTGGTGCTGCGCTCACCCGGCGCGGTGCGCCGCCTGCTGCTCAAGCCCGGCCTGATGTCGTTGATCGCGCTCTATGCCGAGGGCGAGATCGACTTCTCCGGCGCCGATCCGCTGACGGCCTCGCGGCGCTTCGATCATTTGCGCTCGCTGCGCCTGGCCCGGAGCGTGGACAGGGGCCTGGCGCTGCGCAGCGCCCTGCTGTTCCTGCTGGCCCCGCACGAGCGCCGGGGCTCTGCGGCCTTCGACGCGGACGTCAGCCGAAAATTCGAACAGGGGCGCGACGACCGCACCCTGATCGCCTTCCATTACGACCTGTCCAACGCCTTCTACGAGACCTTCCTGGATCCGCAGATGGTCTATTCCTGCGCCTATTTCGCGACGCCGCAGACGCCGCTCGACCAGGCCCAGGCGACCAAGCTCGACCGGATCTGCCGAAAGCTGCGCCTTCAACCCGGTGACCGGCTGTTGGATGTCGGCTGCGGCTGGGGCGCCCTTCTGATCCACGCAGCTCTTACCTACGGCGCGGAAGGGCACGGGGTGACCCTGTCCAAGGCCCAGTTCGACTACGCCCAGGCCAGGATCGCCAAATTGGGCCTGGCGGACCGGGTCAGGATCGAACTCAGGGACTACCGCTCGGTCGACGCCCCAGAAGCCTATGACAAGATCGCCCAGGTGGGCATGTTCGAGCATGTCGGCCTGGACAATCACGACCGGCACTTCCGGCAGATGCGGGGTCTCCTGCGCCCACGCGGCCTGTACCTGCACCACGCCATCACCCGCCGGGCCACGCCGGATATCCGCAAGTTCCGCCGCATGACCCACTATCAGAAGGTCATCTCCCGCTTCATTTTTCCCGGCGGCGAACTTGACCATATCGGCCTGACCGTGACCAACCTCGAGCGCCATGGCTTCGAGGTTCATGACGTCGAGGCCATGCGCGAGCACTATCAGCTGACCCTGGAACACTGGCTGGCCCGCCTCTATGCCCGCCAGGAAAGCGCCGCCGCCGAGGTCGGCCGTGTGCGGATGCGGATGTGCCTGCTGTTCTTCGCCATCTTCGCCCGCGCCTTCGAACGCGGCACGGTCGGGGTGTTCCAGACCCTGGCCTCCAAGCGCGCGGTGGGAGCGTCGGGACTGCCGTTGGCTAGGGGCGACCTGGCGTAAGGACGCCTTGGCGTTCATGCCGGCGCAAGGAAGAAAATCGAGGTGAAGTCCGGTGTTGCGGCTGAACGGCGCCGCCCCTATAAGGGCGCTCCTCTCGGCGGAGCGTAGCGCAGTCTGGTAGCGCACTTGACTGGGGGTCAAGGGGTCGTGGGTTCGAATCCCGCCGCTCCGACCAGAGAGGCCTAGATATTGCTTTGTATCTACTATGAAATTTGGCGTCACCCCAATGGGCTGGCGACGCCTAAGCCCTACGCCGATTGTGGTTTGGTCACGGACGCGGCCGTTAGCGGCGGGGCATTACCGTGTAGTTGAGCTTTAGTTTCCGGTTGAACGCTTCGGCCGCCTGCTGGAGCAGGTTCATAAGTCGACCGGCGTCCGGACCAATATGCTCGCGAACCTGAGCAACCAGGCCATCGAGTTCGATGATTCGTCGTTTGGTGGTCTCGTTGATCGGAATGTCCACGATCTGGCCTTGGACCCTAACCGGCGCCAGGGAGTCGAGAAAGCCCAACCGACGTTCGTGATAGAAATCCAGGATATCGAGCGCCGCGTTGTGTAGCTCGTCGCGCATAATGAGGTCATTGAAGAGTTCCGCCCCCCCCAATCGGAGCACGACGCCAAGCTCGTCCTCTGTGAAATTGAGGCGTTGCTGGGTGTTAGGGAAACTCTCAACAAAGGTGGACGGGCTCGCGTGACGGTTCGGGTCAACCATGGCGAAAGCCGCCTCCAGGTGCTCGTGCGCCTTTTGAAGGTGGGAATACATTCGCCCCAGCTTTGAGAGGAGCGCTCTCGCCAGGGCCTGATCTCGCTCGAAGGCGGTATGCTTGAGTACCACCCACTGTACGGCTCCCGTGATGGACCCGCCGACGATCGAGCCAACCAGGGCCCCGACGATCGCCGCCGCGCCACCATTTCCCAGCCAACTTGTGTCCACCATTTTCGCCACCGCGTTGATGCGGGAGCGAGTATGGCCCCGCTTCTGGGGGCGAGTGCAATCTCAAGTCGTCGACGCCTTCGTCAGCAGCCGTTCAAGCCGGTGCGGTTCCTTATCGGTCTGTTTGGATAAGTCGCGGGGCTGCTCTCATAGATTCGCGGAATCCGATGGTCCGGCGGGTAGTCAGTCGTTGGATACGACACTGATCAAGAGCGCTTCCTTGGCGGGCCTGAGGTCGGCAGTCCTTGAGCGCCCCCGCTACCGCCCCCGGTTCATCCAGGTGATCAGGGGGATCAGGGGCGCGCCCCAGAGGGTTCCTGACAGGACGTAGTAGGCCAGCTTGATCAGCTGGTTGTCCGGCAGGTGGTCGGCCAAGTTGACCACGGCGATGACATAGGCGGCCAGGAAGACCAGGATGCCGAGGCCGCCGATCAGCTTGCGGGTGCGCGCGTTCATGGGGGCGTCTCCTACCCCCTGGCCGCCCGCTCGCCAACAGGGCATGGACGAGGCGGGCCAGTCGGGCTAACCGGGCGGGTCTTTTGCGCCGTCCGAGGGCTGACCGCCGTATGACCTCGTTCCTGAGAACCGACCGCTCGCGCACGGCGGCTGTCTGGCTGTTCTGCATCGCCGCCCTGGTCCTGGCCATGGTGGTGGTCGGCGGGGCGACCCGCCTGACCGGCTCGGGCCTTTCCATCACCGAGTGGAAGCCGGTCTCCGGCGTGATCCCGCCGCTGAGCCACGAGGCCTGGATGGCCGAGTTCCGCAACTATCAGCAGATCCCTCAGTACCGCTTCGTCAACCAGGGCATGACCCTGGCGCAGTTCCAGGGGATCTTCTGGTGGGAGTGGGCGCACCGCCTGCTGGGCCGGATGGTCGGGGTGGTGTTCTTCCTGCCCTTCGTCGTGCTCCTGGCCCTGCGCCGTCTGCCGCCGCGGCTGATCTGGCGCTGCGTCGGGTTGTTCGTGCTCGGCGGACTGCAGGGGCTTTTGGGCTGGCTGATGGTCAGCAGCGGGCTGGGCGGACCGCAGAACCACGAGAACCTGGTGCATGTGGCGCCCGAGATGCTGGCCGCCCACCAGGGCCTGGCCCTGATCATCTTCTGCGCCGCCATCTGGACCGGCTGGGAGGCCTGGGCGGGGCAGGCGAGGGCGTCCCGGCCCGGCGGCTGGGGACCGGCGACGGCGGCCCTGGCGACGCTGGTCTACATCCAATGCCTGCTCGGCGCCCTGGTTGCTGGCAACAAGGCGGGGCAGGTCTATAACGACTGGCCGCGCATGAACGGGGCCTGGTTCCCCAGAAGTTATGTGCTGGGCGGCCTCTGGCGCACCCTGACCCGCAGCCAGGCGGCGGTGCAGTTCAACCACCGCATCGGCGCCTATCTGGTGTTGATCCTGGCTCTGAGCCTCGCGGTCGCGGCGGCGCGCAGCCGCTATCTCGCCGGCAATTTCCGGGCGATGGCCCTGTTCACCGGCGCCCTGGTGTTGGCCCAGGCCTGTCTGGGCGTCGCCACCCTGATGCTGGCGGCGCCCCTGGCCTTCAGCCTGGCCCACCAGCTGCTGGCGGCGCTGGTGCTGGGCGCAGCGGTGACCCTGGCCTGGCGGGCGGCCCGGCTGAGCTGAAAAGGACGATGCGGTATATAGATACCGTATTGCAAAAATCCTTCTGAAATAAGGCTTTCCGAGCTATTTCGTCGCACATTGCGTGTTGACAGCACAGCCCTGCGCCTGTATCGCCGCGCCCTCAAGTCGACGTGCGGTCCGCCGTTCGTCGTTAGCTCAACGGACCCTGACCCATGACGACCAAGACCACGGCCTCGCTGAAGCCGGCGGACGTCGAGAAGAAGTGGATCGTGATCGACGCCCAGGACGCCGTGGTCGGCCGTCTCGCTTCGTTCATCGCCATGCGTCTTCGCGGCAAGCACCGCTCGGACTACACCCCCCACGTCGATTGCGGCGACTATGTCGTCGTGGTCAACGCCGACAAGGTGAAGTTCACCGGCCGCAAGCTGGCCCAGAAGACCTACTACTGGCACACCGGCCATCCGGGCGGCATCAAGGAACGCACCGCGGGCAAGATCCTGGGCGGCCGCTTCCCCGAGCGCGTCCTGGAAAAGGCCGTCGAGCGCATGCTGCCCAAGGAAAGCCCGCTGGCCCGCCAGCAACTGACCCACCTGCGCGTCTTCGCCGGTCCCTCCCACACTCATGAAGCTCAGCAGCCCGAAGCGGTCGACTTCAAGAGCTTCAACACCAAGAACGCGCGGAGCCAATAACTCATGGCCGAAGGTCTCGAGGCTCTTCAGAGCCTGTCTTCCAACCCCGCGCCCGAAGCCGTCGTCCGCGAACCGCAGATCGACGCCCAAGGGCGCGCCTACGCCACCGGCAAGCGCAAGAACGCCATCGCCCGCGTGTGGATCAAGCCCGGCAAGGGCACGATCACCATCAACGGCCGCGACCAGGAGGTCTATTTCGCCCGCCCCGTGCTGCGGATGATGATCGCCCAGCCGCTGCAGATCGCCGACCGTCTCGGCCAGTTCGACGTCACCGTGACCGTCGAAGGCTCGGGCCTGTCGGGCCAGGCCGGCGCCGTGCGCCACGGCCTGTCCAAGGCCCTGACCTATTACGAGCCGGGCCTGCGCGCCGTCCTGAAGCCGCACGGCTTCCTGACCCGCGACAGCCGCGTCGTCGAGCGTAAGAAGTACGGCAAGGCCAAGGCCCGCCGCAGCTTCCAGTTCTCGAAGCGCTGATCGGTTCTCCACAGCCGATTTCGAATTGGGGCGCTTCGGGTCACCGAGGCGCCCTTTTTCTTTGTTCTCTGCTCCAGTCTCCAGGAGGCGGCCATGGCCCCCAAGGTGTTCATCGATGGCGAAGCCGGCACCACCGGCCTGCAGATCCGCGCCCGGCTGGAGCGCCGCGAGGATCTGCGCCTGGTCTCGATCGACCCCGAGCGGCGCAAGGACCCGGCCGCCCGCGCCGAGATGCTGAACGGCGCCGACCTGGTCATCCTGTGCCTGCCGGACGATGCGGCGCGGGAAGCCGTCGCCCTGATCGACAACCCGGCGGTCAAGGTGGTGGACGCCTCGACCGCGCACCGCACCGCGTCCGACTGGTCGTTCGGCTTCCCCGAGTTCGCCCCCGGCCAGCGGGCCGCGGTCGCAGGGGCCAAGCGCGTGTCGAACCCCGGCTGCTATTCCACGGGCGCCATCGCGCTGCTGGCCCCCTTGGTCCGCGGGGGCCTGGTCCCGGCGGGCTGGCCGGTGACGATCAACGCCGTCTCCGGCTATTCCGGCGGCGGCAAGGCCATGATCGCCGAGTTCGAGGATGAGACCTTGCCGGGCCACACCAAGGTTCCCTACCGCATCTACGCCATGGGCCTGGAGCACAAGCACGTGCCCGAGATCCAGAAGCACGCCGGGCTGGCTCACCGACCGCTGTTCACCCCCGCCGTCGGCCGCTACGCCCAGGGCATGATCGTCGAGGTCCCGTTGCAGCTCTGGGCCATGCCGGAGCGCCCGGCGCCGGCCGATCTGCACGCGGCCCTGGCCAAGGCCTATGACGGCGAGCGCTTCGTCGAGGTCGCTTCACTGGAAGAGGTCGCCGGTCTCAAGACCCTGGACCCCGAGGGCCTGAACGGGACCAACCGCATGAAGCTCTACGTGTTCGGCAACGCATCTGCCGGCCAGGCGCGGTTGGTGGCCCTGCTCGACAACCTCGGCAAGGGCGCCTCAGGCGCGGCGGTGCAGAACCTGAACCTGATGCTGGGGCTGGACGAGGGGGCGGGGCTCTCATGATGCTGCGTCGCGCCAGGCTGGAGGACATGGCCGCCCTGGCGCGGCTGCACCGCAAGGCCATGCGCGAGACCCTGACCTTCCTGCCCGAACTGCACACGGCGGAGGAAGACCAGGCCTTTTTCGAGGACCAGCTCTTCCCCAACAACGAGGTCTGGATGGTCGAGGAGGACGGCAGGCCCCTGGGCTACGCCGCCCACAGCCCCGGCTGGCTGAACCACCTCTACGTCCACCCCAGCCATCAGGGCCGCGGCGTCGCCGGCGCCCTGCTGGCCCAGGTCATGGCGGACGATGATCATCTGCAGCTCTGGGCGTTCCAGAAGAACGACCGCGCCCGCACCTTCTACGAGCGCCGCGGTTTCGTGCTGGAGCGCCTGACCGACGGCGAGCACAACGAGGAGCACGAGCCGGACGCCCTCTATATCTGGACCCGTCCGGCGGAATAATTTTTGGGCGCCGGGTAACCGGTCCGCGTTCCCGGTCGTATCAACAGGCATGAGCACCCTGCCTGACCTCTCCCGCCGCCGCCTGATGGCCTCGTCCGCCGCCCTTGGGCTGTTGGGCCTGGGCCTGCGGCCCGCCCTGGCCGCTGACGCCGAGGCCGCCTATGCCGCTTCGCCGTTCCGCAAGCTGAGCGAGGCGGACTGGAAGAAACGCCTGCCGGCGACGTCCTTCAACGTGTTGCGCCACGAGGGGACGGAATATCCCTTCACCAGCCCGCTGCTGGGCGAGCACCGCAAGGGCACCTTCGTCTGCCTGGGCTGCGAGCTGCCGCTGTTCAAGTCGGACTGGAAGTACGACTCCCACACCGGCTGGCCCAGCTTCTGGAAGGCGATCTATGGCGCCCTGGGCCACAAGCGCGACCTCTCGATCGGCATGGACCGCACCGAATACCACTGCGCCCGCTGCCTCGGGCACCAAGGGCACATCTTCGACGACGGCCCTCAGCCCACGGGCCTGCGCTACTGCAACAACGGTGTGGCGGTGAAGTTCGTCCCTGCCTAGCTCTTCACCTTCACGAAGCTCCCCGGCGCGTCCTCGATCGGCTTCAAGGGGCCCTTGGCCGGATCCCGCGCCGCCACCATCGGCCCGGAGCGTTCGGCCAGCCACTTTGCCCAATAGGGCCACCAGGACCCCGGATGCTCCTCGGCCCCCTTGATCCATTCGTCGGGCGTGGCGGGCAGGGCGGGGTTTGTCCAGTGCTGGTACTTATTGGCCACGGGCGCGTTGATCACCCCGGCGATGTGCCCCGAGCCCGCCATCATGAAGGTGGTCGGCCCGCCGAACAGCTTTGCGCCCTTGTAGACCGAGCGCATGGGGGCGATGTGGTCCTCTTTGGAGGACTGCACGAACACGGGAATCTTGACCTTGCCCATGTCCAGCGTCTCGCCGCCCAGCACCAGCTCGCCCTTGGCCAGTCTGTTCTTCTGATAGAACTCGCGCAGGTAGAACAGGTGCAGGGTCTTGGGCATCCTGGTCTGGTCGGAATTCCAGTAGAGCAGGTCGAAGGGCTTGGGCTCCTTGCCCATCAGGTAGTTGTTGACGAAGAACGACCAGATCAGGTCGTTGGCCCGCAGGGCGTTGAAGGTGTCGGCCATGGCGGCGCCGGAAAGGACCCCGCCGCCCTCGTCCATCTGCTTCTCCACCGTCGCCAGCCAGTTGTCGTCGGTGAACAGCAGAAGATCGCCCGCCTCGCTGAAGTCCTGCTGGGCGGCGAAGAAGGTGGCCGACTTGATTCGCTTGTCCCCCTTGGCCGCCATATAGGCCAGGGAGCAGGAGAGCAGGGTGCCGCCGATGCAGTAGCCGACGGTGTTGACCTCCTTGACCTTGCACTGGGTCATCACCGCCTGGCTGGCGGCGTAAACCCCTTCGATCATGTAGTCCTCGAAGGTCTTGGTCGCGAGTTTGGCGTCCGGGTTGACCCATGAGGCCACGAACACGGTGAAGCCCTGGGCGGCCAGCCAGCGGATCATCGAGTTTTCGGGCCGAAGGTCCAGGATATAGAACTTGTTGATCCAGGGCGGGAAGATCAGCAGCGGGATCTCGTGCACCTTGTCGGTCGAGGGCGAGAACTGCAGCAGCTGGATGATGTCGTTCTGGAACACCACCTTGCCCGGGGCGGTGGCGACGTTGTCGCCGACCTTGAACTTCTCGAAGTCGGTCTGGCTGATCGACAGCTGACCCTCGCCGCGGGCGAGGTCGGCGGCGAAGTTCTCCATGCCGCGCACCAGGCTTTCGCCCTTGGTCTCGGCGATCTCTTTCAGCGCCGCAGGGTTGGAGATCAAGAAATTCGACGGCGAAAAGGCGTCGGTCAGCATCTTGGTGAAGAACTCGACGCGACGCTTGGCCAGGGGATCCACCCCGTCGACGCCGGAGACCAGATCGTTCAGCCAGTTCGAGGTCAAAAGGTAGGACTGCTTCATCACGTCGAACATCGGATTGTCCGACCAGCCCGGATCGGCGAACCGCTTGTCGCCCTTGGCCGGCTCGACCACCGATTCCGCCGAACCGTCGAGCGCGCGGCGCGAGGCGGTGCGCCATAGGTCGGTATAGCGGGCGAACAGGTCCGCCTGAGCCCGCATCAGCCGATCCGGCTGGGCGGCGAGGCGGCCCATCACCTCGCTGAGGGCGGGAGCGACGTTGAAGGGGTCGGGCGACAGGGCCGCAGGCCGGTCGGCCTGGCGCATGGCCGCCTCGGCGAAGGCTCCCTGGGCGGTCAGGGCGGCGCGGGCCAGGTTGGCGGAGATCGATTCGAGCGCCTGGCGCTGGTCGCTGCTGAGGAAGTCCATCAGCGTGGCGCCGGCGGCCGGCTTGGCCTCGGGCGCGGCCCTGGGCGGCTCTGGCGGCGGGGCTGCGGCGGCGGCCGGCTTGGGCGGCGGAGCCTTGGCCGGCTTCGCAGCCGTCTTTGGCTTGGGCGCCGCCTCGGCGACCGCTTTCGCCGCCCTGGCCGCTGGCTTCGCAGCCGCTTTCGGCTTGGCGGTCTTGGCCCCCTTGGCGGCGGTTGCGGCTTTGGAGGTCGGCTTGGTCGGCATGCCAGAAGTCTCCCTTACGGCGCGGCGAAACGTCATCACTCCTGCGCGCCCTTTCGCAGAAGTCCATGATCGCATAAGACCAAGACGTATTCTGTATGGCGAGAATTGGGTTTGTCGACTTCAGATCAATTCCGACCAAAGTCGAGAGGCCTGGCCCAGGCCGGCTGCGCCGCGCTGCTCGTGGCGCTGGGCGGCTGCGCCGCAGGCGGCGCCACCCCCTTCAGCGCCGGCAGGATCGACCAGCGCTCGAGCGTGGCGGGCGAGGTGGCCAAGGCCTCCGAGACCCCCGGACCCTATCCCACCTTCAGCAGCGTTCCGCCGGTTCCGCACGACATCCGCCCGGCCTCGGCCTGGCGCTCGGCCGTGGTCGGCGAGTTGGCCGACAAGCGCCAGCTGGAAGCCGAAGCCGCCTCGATCCCCTTCATCCTCAAGGACAGCGAAGCCTGGGCCACAGCCGAGCGGGCCAAGATCCCCGCCAGCGAGCTGAAGCCGGTGGCCCCGGGCGAGGCCAGCGATTCGGAAGCCTACGCCGCCGAGCAGCGGGCGCGAGCTACACCGCCCCCGGCGCCGCACTGACGGCCTCCGGGGGCTGAAATTTCGCCATTCCTTGCTGGATAGCGGGGCGATGCTTCGTCTATTCATGCCCCCGACACTGCTATGCGCGGCCCCCAGGGAGGGGCCAAGAAGATCATGACCCACGATTTCCATCGCATCCGGCGCCTGCCGCCCTACGTCTTTGAAGAGGTCAACCGAATCAAGGCGGGCCTGAGGGCCAAGGGCGTCGACATCATCGATTTCGGCATGGGCAATCCCGACATGCCGACCCCCAAGCACATCGTCGACAAGCTGGTCGAGACGGTGAAACGGCCCAAGACCCACGGCTACTCCGCCTCGAAGGGTATTCCGGGCCTGCGCCGCGCCATGGCCGGCTACTACGACCGCCGCTTCGGCGTGAAACTGAATCCCGACACCGAGGTGATCGCCACCCTGGGCTCCAAGGAGGGCTTCGCCAACCTGGCCCAGGCCCTCACTGCGCCGGGCGACGTGATCATCTGCCCGAACCCGGCCTATCCGATCCACGCCTACGGCTTCATCATGGCCGGCGGGGTGATCCGCCACGTGCCGGCCCTGTCGCCCGAGGAGTATCTGGCGGGCATCAGCCGGGCGGTGAAGCATTCGGTGCCGCCGCCGAGCGTCTTGATCGTGTCCTATCCCTCGAACCCGACCGCCCAATGGGTCGGCCTCGACTTCTACAAGGACGTGATCGCGCTGGCGAAGAAGCACGACATGCTGGTGCTGTCGGACATCGCCTATTCCGAGATCTATTTCGACGACAACCCGCCGCCCTCGATTCTCGAGGTCGAGGGGGCCAAGGACGTGGCGGTCGAGGTCAATTCCCTGTCCAAGACCTTCGCCATGGCCGGCTGGCGCGTCGGCATGGTCGTCGGCAACGCCCGCATCTGCGCGGCCCTGGCCCGGGTGAAGTCCTATCTGGACTACGGCGCCTTCACCCCGATCCAGGTGGCGGCGGCCGCAGCGCTGAACGGGCCCGCCGACTGCATCGACGAGATCCGCGGCATCTACAAGTCTCGGCGCGATGTGCTGGTCTCATCGATGCAGCGCGCGGGCTGGGAGATTCCCAATCCGCCGGCCTCGATGTTCGCCTGGGCGCCGATTCCCGAGCCGTTCCGCGAGGCCGGCTCGATGCTGTTCTCCAAGCTTCTGGTCGAGGAGGCGGGCGTGGCGGTCGCTCCCGGCCTTGGCTTCGGGGAGTACGGCGAAGGCTATGTGCGCATCGGACTGGTGGAGAACGAGCACCGTATCCGTCAGGCGGCGCGCAACGTGAAGAAATTCCTGCAACAGTCGGGGCAGATCCTCAGCCGGGCGCGCGAGGAACTGCCGGCGGCGGCGAAATAGGGACGAGCATGAAGAACACCTGGCGCATCGGCGTCGCCGGCCTGGGGACGGTCGGCGGGGGTCTGGTCAAGTTCCTGACCGAGCGGCCGCATTTCGCGCCGGCCGGCGGAACTGCGGTGATCACCGCCGTCTCGGCCCGCGATCGCAGCCGCCAGCGGGACTTCGACATTTCGGGCTACGAATGGTTCGACGATCCCGTGGCCCTGGCCTCCTCGCCGGATGTCGACATCTTCGTCGAGCTGATCGGCGGTTCGGAAGGTCCGGCCAAGGCGGCGGTGGAGACGGCGCTGCGGCTTGGCAAGCCGGTGGTGACCGCCAACAAGGCCCTGATCGCCGTCCATGGCCGCGAATTGGCCGAACTCGCCGAATCGGTCGGCGCGCCGCTGCTGTTCGAGGCGGCGGTGATGGGCGGCACGCCGGCGGTGAAGATGCTGCGCGAGGCCATGGTCGGTGACGAGGTCGACGCCGTGGCCGGCATCCTCAACGGCACCTGCAACTATATCCTGACCGAGATGGAGCAGGGCTCGCGCCCCTTCGCCCAGGTGCTGGCCGAGGCCCAGCGGCTGGGTTACGCCGAGGCCGACCCCACCACCGACGTCGGCGGGTTCGACGCGGCGCACAAGATTTCGATCCTGGCCGCCCTGGCCTTCGGCTGCGCGCCGCACTACGCCGCCGCCGAGGTCGAGGGGGTCGATCAGGTCGAGCTCCTGGACATCAAGCTGGCCGGCGATCTGGGCTATCGCATCCGCTTGGTGGCCAGCGCAACCCGGTCGGCCGACGGCGTTTCGGTGCGCGTGCACCCGGCCCTGGCGCCGATCGGCCATCCGCTGGCCGAGACCCGCGGCGCCTTGAACGCGCTCTTCATCGAGGGGCGACGGATCGGCCGCATCTTCATCCAGGGCCCGGGGGCAGGTTCCGGCCCGACAGCGGCGGCGGTCGCCGCTGACATCTCCGACGTGATGACCGGCGCCCGGCGGCCTGTTTTCCAGGCGCCGGCCCAGTCTCTGCAGCCCTTCGCCAAGATCGACGCGGCCCACAATGTGGGTAAGGCCTATTTGCGCTTGCTCGTCCGCGACCAGCCGGGCGTGATCGCGGCGGTGTCCGAAACCCTGGCTGAGGTCGGCGTGTCGATCGATAGTTTCCTGCAAAAGCCGGTGGAGGATGCAGGCGGGGTTCCGATTGTGCTAACCACCCACGCAACACCGGAGGCGGCGGTGCTGGAGGCGGCCAGGCGCATTGCAGCCCTGCCCGCGGTTCTGGCGCCGCCCAAGATGTTGCGGATCGCGCGCGTCTGAGGCCGTTTCTCGGCCCGCCTCTGGGCCAACTATGGGGCAGGAGACCCTTTGATGAGTTCTAACGATCTGGACCGTAGCCTTGTGCTCGACGCGGTCCGCGTGACCGAGGCCGCCGCTATCGCCGCCTGGCGCGAGGTCGGCCGCGGCGATGAAAAGGCCGCCGACCAGGCCGCCGTGGACGCCATGCGCAATGCGCTGAACACCCTCGACATCGACGGCGAGATCGTCATCGGCGAGGGCGAGCGCGACGAGGCGCCGATGCTCTACATCGGCGAAAAGGTCGGCAAGGGCAAAGGCCAGGCGATCGACATCGCCCTCGACCCGCTGGAAGGCACCACCCTGACCGCCAAGGCCATGGCCAATGCGCTGGCGGTGATGGCCTGGGCCCCCAAGGGCACCCTGCTCAACGCCCCTGACACCTATATGGACAAGATCGCCTGCGGCCCGGGCTTCCCGGAAGGCATCATCGATCTCGACGCCTCGCCGGCCGACAACGCCGCCGCCCTGGCCAAGGCCAAGGGGGTCAAGCCTGAGGACATCACGGTCTGCGTGCTCGATCGTCCGCGCCACGCCGAGATCATCGCCTCGCTGCGCAGCATCGGCGCCCGGGTGCACCTGATCACCGACGGCGACGTGGCCGGGGTGATGAACACCGCCGAGCCCGAGACCGGCATCGACATGTATATCGGCCAGGGCGGCGCGCCCGAGGGCGTGCTGGCCTGTGCGGCGCTGAAATGCGTCGGCGGCCAGTTCCAGGGACGCCTTGTGTTCCGCAACGCAGATGAAAAGGCGCGCGCCACGCGTCTCGGCGTCACCGACTTCGACAAGAAGTACACCCTGCACGAGATCGTTCGCGCCGACGCCATCTTCGCCGCCACCGGCGTGACCAAGGGCGCGCTGCTGGACGGCGTGCGGTACGATGCCGGCTATGTCTACACCCACTCGCTGGTGCTCAACTCCTCCAGCCGCACGATCCGCGAAGTGCGGATGAAGCGGGCGCTTTGAGGTAGGCTGGAGCAGCTTGAGATTCGCTTGTTTCGCCGCTGGCTGAGGTCGGCGCACGGAACACCTCTCCCAGAGGGAGAGGGAGGGGCCCGCGCCGAAGGCGTGGGAGGGTGAGGGGTTGCGCCGTTTCAGGATGAATCTGAGAGGTCGTACCCCCTCAACCTCCCATTCGCTTCGCGAACGGGCCCCTCCTTCTCCCCACGGGAGAAGGGAAATTCGCACTGGCTAGGACAGATATAATGGACGACGCCTCAGGCCTGGACGCCTTTCTCGGCGTCTCCCGCTCGCTGAGCGGACGGGCGTGGCGGCGACGGCCGGCGGACAGCGCCTTGGCGCGTTCTCACGCACAGCGGCTCGGGCTGTCGGAGCCCCTGGCGCGGGCCCTGGCGGCGCGCGGCGTCTCGGCCGAGGCGGCCGAGGATTTCCTCAATCCGACGCTGAAGGCGCTGTTTCCCGACCCCTCCAGCTTCACCGACATGGACCGGGCGGCCGCCATCCTGGTAGACGCCGCGGAGCGGGGTCGGCCATGCGCGGTGTTTGCAGATTATGATGTCGACGGCGCCTCCAGCGCCTCGCAACTGGTGCGCTGGTTCCGCGCATTGGGGCGCGAGTTGCCGATCTACGTTCCCGACCGCATCACCGAGGGTTATGGCCCCAGCCCCGCCGCCTTTCGTCATCTGAGGGAACAGGGCGCCGAACTGGTGGTGACGGTGGATTGCGGCGCGGCGGCCTATGACGCCATCGCCGAGGCCGAGCGGATCGGGCTGGAGGTTGTGGTGATCGACCACCACATGATGCGCGAGATCCCGCCGCCCGCCGCCGCCCTGGTCAATCCCAACCGCCCGGACTGCCTCTCCGGCCAGGGCGTTCTGGCCGCAGCCGGGGTGACCTTCGTGCTTTTGGCCGCCCTGAACCGGGAGGCGCGGCGGCGGGGCCTGTTCGAGGGCCGCGCCGAGCCGGACATTCGCCAATGGCTGGACCTGGCGGCCATGGGCGCCATCTGCGACGTGACCCAGCTGGTGGGCTTCAACCGCGCCCTGACCGCCCAGGGGCTGAAGGTGATGTCCAGCTGGAGCAATCCGGGCCTGAAGGCGCTGCTGGATGTCGCCAAGTCCAAGGGGTCGGCCACGACCTTCCATGCCGGCTTCATCCTGGGCCCCCGGATCAATGCTGGCGGCCGAGTGGGGCGTTCCGACCTTGGGGTGCGCCTGCTCTCCACCGACGATCCCGAGGAGGCGAGGGCGCTGGCTGAACAGCTCGACGCCCTGAATGTCGAGCGCAAGGCGGTCGAAGCCCAGGTGCTGGACGAAGCCGTGGCCATGCTGGAGGGGCCTTCAAACCTGGATCCCGACCTGCCGGTATTGCTCGTCGCCGACGACCATTGGCACCCGGGCGTGATCGGCATTGTCGCCGGCAGGCTGCGCGAGCGTTACCGCAAGCCGACGATCGTGATCGGCCTGGACCCGGTCACGGGCGTCGGCAAAGGCTCGGGCCGGTCTCAGCCTGGGGTCAATCTTGGGCGTGCCGTGCAGGCGGCGTTCGACGCCGGACTGCTGCTGGCCGGAGGCGGCCACGCCATGGCCGCCGGCCTGACCGTGCGCCGCGACGCCATTCCCGAACTGCGAGCCTTCCTGTGCGAGACCCTGGCCGCCGAGCGCGAAGTGGCCGCCGCCCTGGACGTGGTCGAGATTGACGCCCTCGTCGCGCCCGGCGCCGCCAGCCGCGACCTGTTCGAGGACTTCCAGCGTCTGCAGCCCTTCGGTCCCGGCAACCCGGAGCCGATGTTCGCTGCGGCTGACGTGCGGCTGGAGCAGGTGAATATGTTGCGCGGCGGACACATTCGCTGCCAATTGAGCGATGGCCAGCGGGGCCGGCTGAAGGCCGTGGCCTGGCGGGCAGGGGATACCGAGCTTGGGCGGAGGCTGTTGTCGGGTGGCGGGACCCTGCATGTGGCCGGCCGCCTGAAGGCCGACGACTGGAACGGCCGCCAGGGCGTCGAGCTCGAGATCGAGGATGTGGCCGATCCGCGCATGCGCGCCTGAGCGCCGCGAAACCGGGAAATTTCCCCTTATTTTGAAACGCTCAGCGGGTTTGAGACTTTTTCTGCAAGCTCCGCAGACAGAGGCTTGCACCCGCGAATGAAGGCGGATATATCGCCCCTCCTTGCCGCCGCGGTCCCTTCGTCTATCGGTTAGGACGCCAGATTTTCAATCTGGAGAGAGGGGTTCGACTCCCCTAGGGACTGCCAGCGGGCGCCTCCTCATCCCGATCGCGCCTGCCCAAACTTGGTGATTCAAGTCTTGACGCACTGTTCTAGGCAGAACAGTGTTATAAACGCGTGCTCGTTCGTCTTTGTTCTTTGAACGAGCGAGAGGGGCGGGATGTCTAGTTACGGTTTTAGCGACGCTGATTCCCAAGAGGAGTCGGTTCGCATCAGCGGCCACGTGAAGTGGTTCGATGCTGGCAAGGGCTACGGATTCATTGTGCCCGACGATCCAAGTCAGACGGGCATGAAGGATGTGCTTTTGCATGTCACCAGTCTCAGGCAGACGGGGCGGGAGACCGCGCTGGAAGGCTCGACCATAGTTTGCGAAGTCGTGCGTCGGCCGAAAGGCTGGCAGGTCTCGACGGTGCATGAGTTGGACGAGTCTACCGCGCAGCCGGCCGAACGGCCGCACAGATCCATGGACCGTGACAACGGCTTCCGCCGCGACTCCTTCGACCGGGGCGGACATGGGCGCGATCACGGCGGTTTCCGCGATCGTCCGCCGCGCCGGCCGCCGATGGAAGCCGGTCCGCTGGAGCGGGCGCGGGTGAAGTGGTTCAATCGCACCAAGGGCTATGGGTTCGTGATCCGCGAAGGCTCGTCGGGGGACATCTTCGTGCATATCGAGACACTGCGCCGCAGCGGGCTGGAGGACCTTCAGCCCGGTGAGGACGTGATGGTGCGGTTCGCCGAAGGGCCCAAGGGCCTGGTGGTCGCCGAGATCTCGACCGACAGCCGGTGAGCGGGCTCGGGGACTCCCGGGGGCCAGACTCAGAGCAGGAGATACCGGCGCCGCCGGACGGTTTCGTGCGCAGCGAAAGCCGCGGGCCGTTCTCGGTTCACATCGGCCCCTATTTCCACGCCCGGCCGGACGAGGGCGCGCAGCACGCCTTCTATGTCCTGCGCCGGCACTGCAACGGCATGGGCATACTGCATGGCGGCATGGTCAGCGCCTTCATGGACGGCCTCCTCGGCGCGGCGGTGGGGCGGGCGACCCGCACGGCCAGCGTGACCATCCATCTGTCGCTGGATTTCCTCTCCATGGCCCGGGCCGGCGAGTGGGTGATCGGCAATTCGCGCGTCACCCGTCACACCAAGGACCTGGCCTTCGCCGAGGGGCGCCTGCACGTGGGCGAGAAGGACATCGCCCGGGCCAGCGGGGTCTTCAAGCTGATGCACCGCAAGATCGAGGCCTGAGCGTTGAAGCAACGGACCCTCGTTGCGGCGCAGGGCACGACGTGGCAAAAGCCGCGTTCCGAGGTTTTGCGGGGCGTAGCGCAGTCTGGTAGCGCATCTGCTTTGGGAGCAGAGGGTCGCGTGTTCGAATCACGCCGCCCCGACCACCTCGGGACGTGAAACTGGAGACCGGCCGCATGCTCGCGCGCATCTATCGTCCGACCAAGACCGCCATGCAGTCGGGCAAGGCGAAGACGAACGACTGGGCGCTGGAGTTCGAACCGGAAACCGCCCGCCTGCCGGACCCCCTGATGGGCTGGTCGCAGTCCCGGGACATGAACGGCCAGATCCGCCTGACCTTCGAGACCAAGGAAGAGGCGATCGCCTATGCCCAGGGGCGCCAGATCCCCTTCCGCGTCACCGAGCCCAAGACGCCCAAGCGCTTCATCAAGGCCTACGCCGATAATTTCGCCTTTTCGCGCAAGCAGCCCTGGACCCACTGAGCCTCCACGCCGTGGACCCCGTAGCTCAACCGGATAGAGCATCCGCCTTCTAAGCGGACGGTTGCAGGTTCGAGTCCTGCCGGGGTCGCCATCTCGCCCGCATTGGGCCATCTAGGAGGCCTCGCGAAGGGGGCGTGATGGATCAGGGGGCGGAGACTACGGCGGCGCCGGGATCCTGGGCGGAGGTGCTTTGGGCCTTCCTGCGCCTTGGCTTGACCTCGTTCGGCGGGCCGGTCGCCCATATCGGCTATTTCCGCCAGGCCCTGGTCGTGAAACGGCGCTGGCTGAGCGAAGCGGCCTTCGCCGACCTGGTCGCCCTTTGCCAATTCCTGCCCGGTCCGGCGTCCAGCCAGGTCGGGTTCGCCATCGGGCTGATGCGGGCCGGCCCACTGGGCGCCCTGGCGGCCTTCATCGGCTTCACCCTGCCTTCGGCGCTACTGATGACCGCCTTCGCCCTGGGCGCAGCTTCGCTGGGCGGAGCGGTCGGCGCGGGCCTCTCCCACGGCCTGAAGCTGGTCGCCGTCGCCGTGGTCGCCCAGGCCCTGATGGGCATGGCGCGCAGCCTGACGCCGGATGCGCGGAGAGCGGGGATCGCTGTGCTGGCCCTCGTCGTGGTCACCCTGGCGCCACCCGCCTGGGCGCAGATCGAGGCCATCGCCGGCGGCGTGCTGGCGGGCCTGGCGCTTTGCCGGACAACGGCCGAGACGCGGCCGGAGGTTCTGGCGCCGCTCGTTCCGCAGCTGGCCGGCCTTGCGGCGCTGGGGCTGTTCCTCGCGCTCCTGATCGGCGCGCCGCTGCTGGCCCAGGCGGCCGGCTCCCGGCCGTTGGCGGAGTTCGCCGCCGTCTATCGCTCCGGCGCGCTGGTGTTTGGTGGTGGCCATGTGGTGCTGCCGCTGCTGAAGGATGCGGTTGTCAGCCCTGGCTTTGTGGACCCGGGCCGGTTCCTTGCGGGCTATGGCGCGGCCCAGGCGGTTCCGGGCCCGCTGTTCAGCTTCGGCGCCTATCTGGGCGCGATCATGGGCGGACCCCAGCATGGCCTTGCCGGAGCCGCCCTGGGCCTGGCAGCCCTGTTCCTGCCGGGAATGCTGATCCTGCTCGCCGCCCTCCCGTTCTGGGGCGCCCTCAGGCGGCGGCCGGCGGCCCAGGCGGCCATGGTCGGCGCCAACGCCGCGGTGGTCGGCATTCTCGCCGGCGCGCTCTATGATCCCGTCTGGACCAGCGCGGTGCTGGACCGGGGAGATTTCGCCGCCGCAGCCGCCGGCTTCGTGCTGCTGACCGGATTTCGCGCCCCGCCGTTGGTGGTGGTGGTCCTGGGCGCCGCATTCGGGATATTCAGGGCGCTCCACCACATTTGAAGGCTCACGGGAAGGAAACGACAGAAATTGGTCAGCATCGCGCTCCTGGGCGTCCCCAACGACGAGAACTCCTCCTTCGTGCGCGGCCCGGCCGAAGCGCCGCCCCTGATCCGGCGGGAGCTGTTCAGCGACTGCTATAGCCTCTGGAGCGAGACCGGCGTTGACCTGGAAAACCGGTTCAGGGACCTGGGCGACGTCGCCTTTGCTGACGACGTCGATCCCTGGATCGCGATCGAGACGGCCGTCGACGAGGGCCTGGCGGCCGGCGATCCCCTGATCGCGCTGGGTGGCGACCACGCCATCACCCATCCGATCCTGAAGGCCGTGCGGCGGCGCCATCCGCGCCTGGCCATCCTGCACATCGACGCCCACGCCGACATCTATCACGCCTACCAGGACAACCCCCGCTCCCACGCCTCGCCCTTCGCCCGGATCATGGAGGAGGGGCTGGCCGACCGGCTGATCCAGGTGGGCCTGCGCACCATCTGCGACGAGCATCGCGCCCAGTTCGAACGCTTCGGGGTCGAGGTGGTCGAGGCCCGGCATTGGAAGGACGGCCTGAAGTTCGCCTTCGACACCCCGGTCTATGTCTCGCTGGACATCGACGGCATCGACCCGGCCTTCGCCCCCGGCGTCTCGCACCGCGAGCCTGGCGGCCCGTCGGTGCGCCAGGTGATGGACCTGATCCAGGCCATCGACCAGCCGATCGTCGCGGCCGACGTGGTCGAATACAACCCGCGCTGCGACCTGGGCGGCCAGACCGCCACCGTGGCCGCCAAGCTGGTCAAGGAGATCGCGGGGATGATGGTAAGGACGGTTCAAGGTTGAGAGCGGCGTCAGAGGTTGGAAACGCGCCGCCGCCCCAAGCAGACATCCTCAATAGGATTGCAATTGGCAAATGGCTGATCTGCGCAACTCTCTGACATCAATTGAGCTTCCCGACCCGCCCCAAGGCTGGTTCGAATGCCGGCATGCGCTGCTCAGTGACGGAAGCCTTGCGCTGATCCGTGTGAACAGGGATTTCGGGCGGGACCGTGGGAGCTTCAACTGGCGGACTTCGCGCCTTCGACTATCGAGTTTCTCTTACGGGGTCGAAAGCCCAGCGATTGAGGTCGATGGGTGCATTTGGCCAAATGTGTGCCGGCTGAGCGACGGGTCATGGCTCGTCGCTGCAGCACGGGCGCGGGAGGGAGAAGCCAATGCTCGACTGTTCGATCAATTCGGGGCGGCGTTAGGCGCGTTTGCGATGGGTGATGGCCTGGAGCACGTCATCTGCACGGCCAAAGGCGCCACGTGGGTAGGCTATTTCGACGAAAGCGAGCGAGCTGCTCGCCTCCTCGCCCTCGACGCACATGGTGACCGCACCTGGGCGTTGACCGGTGAGCCATATGTCCTCGACTGCTATGCGCTTAGTGTGACTGGCGAAACGGCGTGGGCCTGCACCTATCCGGACTTTCCGATCCTTCGCATTGAGAACGGCAAGCTTTCGTCATGGGCAAATGTTGAGATTGCGGGCGCTCGCGCAATCGTCGCCAAAGGGGACCATGTCATCCTGGCCGGTGGCTACGAGCCGGACAAAAGCCGCGTGGCGCTCCTGAAGCTCGGGGCCCGCACGGCGCAGTTGGTCGCCAGCATCGAATGGCCGGCCATTGCTGAACCATCGGCGTTTGTCGGCGGGCGCGACGGGGTGCTCCACGTCGTCGTTGGAGGGCGATGGCGGCAGCTTGCGATCTACGATTGGCTGGAAGTGCTCAGATAGGACCCATGACGCCCCGCCAGACTGCTAGCGGTCGTGCCTATCAAAGACATCCAGCCCGTTTCTGAGATCGGCCTTCAGGTCATCCACGTCCTCCAGCCCGATATGCAGCCTGATCAGCGGGCCGGCGAACTTGGGCGGATATTGCCGCTGCTGCAGCTGGTCCCCCGAGGAAATGGCCAGGCTCTCGAAGCCGCCCCAGGAGAAGCCGAGGCCGAACAGGGTCAGGCGATCAAGGAAGGCGTTCACGGCCGCCTCGGGAACCGGCTTCAGGATGAAGCTGAACAGGCCGCAGGCGCCGGCATAGTCGCGGGCCCAGACAGCGTGGTCGGGGCTTTCGGGCAGACCCGGATGCAGCACCTCCAGCACTTCGGGCTGCTGCGTCAGCCAGTGGGCGATCGCAAGCGCGCTGTCGCCATGGCGGGCCAAGCGCACGGGCAGGGTGCGAAGGCCGCGCATGGCCTGGTAGGCCTCGTCCGGCGCGACCGCCCAGCCGAGGTGCATTACTCCGTCGGCCAAGGCGCGGACCAGCTTCGGGTCGCTGGCCAGGGCGGCGCCCATGAACACGTCGGAGGTGCCGCAGACATATTTGGTCAGGGCCTGGACGCTGAGGTCGATCCCATGGGCCAGCGGCTTGAACAACAGGCCCGCGCCCCAGGTATTGTCCATCAGGGTCAGGACGCCGCGGGCCTTGGCCGCGCGGGCGATGGCTGGCGCGTCCTGCGTTTCGAAGGTCAGAGAGCCCGGCGATTCCAGCACGATCAGCTTCAGGTTCGGGCCGCCGAGCGCCAGGATATCCTCGGCCGAGGCGCGCGGGGGGTAGTAGCCGACCTTGACTCCGTAGCGGGCCAGCATCCGATCGCAGAACCGTCGGGTCGGGGCGTAGATGGTGTCGACCACCAGCACCTCGTCCCCGGCCTTCAGCACAGCCAGCATGGCCGCGGTCACTGCCGACAGGCCGGACGGATAGAGCTCGCCGCCGCGGGCGCCTTCCAGTTCGCACAGGGCTTCGACCAGCGCGCCCTGGGCCGACAGCCCCTGGCGGCCATAGGTGACCTGGCTGTGGTCGTAGAGGTCGGCGGCGCGCGGCATCAGCACCGTCGAGCCGCGCTGGATCACCGGCCCGACCGTGCGACAGACCGCGTCGCCCTTGCCCTTGGGATGTATCAGGCGGGTGGCGTCGGCGGGGCGAGACGGCCGATCCTCAGCCATCGACCGGACCGGTGACGATGGGAGTGTCCGCGCGCGACGCCCATTCGGTCCAGGAGCCGTCATAGACCGCAACCTCGGGCCGGCCGAGGCGCGCCAGGGCGATGGCCAGGATGGCGGCGGAGACGCCCGAGCCGCAGGTGGTGACGATCGGCCGGTCGATGTCGATCCCGGCGCCTTCGAACAGGGCCTGCAACTCCCCGGGCGCCTTCAGCCGGCCGTCGGCGTCGACCACTGCGGCGGATGGCAGGTTGCGTGCGCCCGGCATGTGGCCGCCGCGCAGGCCTGGCCGCGGCTCGGGCGCCTCGCCGGTGAAGCGGGCGGTGGAGCGGGCGTCGAGGATCTGGGCGTTGTGGTCGGTGAGGGCGGTCAAGACTTCGTCCAGGCTGCGCACCAGGCCAGGGCGGAAGTGCGACTTGAACTCGCCGTGCGGCTTCTGCGGCCAGCCGGTCTCCACCGGGTGACCCTCGGCGATCCACTTGGGTAGGCCGCCGTCGAGCACCCAGACCTGATCGTGGCCCATCACCCGGAACATCCACCAGACCCGCGGCGCCGAGAACAGGCCGTGGCTATCATAGACCACGACTGGCGAGGCCGGCTCGACGCCGAGCCGCCGGGCGTGGGTGGCGAAGTCGTGCGCCTCGGGCAGCATGTGTGGCAGGTCGGTCGTATGGTCGGCGATCTCGTCGATGTCGAAATAGAGGGCGCCGGGAATGTGCTTGTCGGCGTGTTCGGCCCTGGGGTCGCGCGGCGTGCCCGGCATGAACCAGCTGGCGTCGATGACGATCAGACCTGGCGCATCGAGGTTTTCGGCCAGCCACTCGGTCGAGACCAGCGGGCTGTCGGAAGAAGGGGCGTGCGTCATGCGTGACCTCAGAGCCAAGGGGGCGTCGGCAATCCACGTTCGGCCAGGAACGACGGATTGAACAGCTTGGTCTGATAGCGCGATCCGTGGTCGCACAGAATGGTCACGATGGTCTTTCCGGGGCCCAGGTCGCGCGCAAGGCGGATCGCCCCGGCGACATTGATCCCTGTCGAGCCGCCCAGGCACAGGCCCTCGTGCTGGGTCAGGTCGAACACCTGCTCCAGCGCCTCGGCGTCGGGGATCTGGTAGGCGTAGTCGACCTCCAGGCCCTCCAGGTTGGCGGTCACGCGCCCCTGGCCGATGCCCTCGGTGATCGAGGTCCCTTCCGATTTCAGCTCGCCTGTCTTGTAGTAGCTGTACAGCGCCGCACCGAAGGGGTCGGCGATCGCGATCGCCACCTTGGGATTGCGCGCCCGCAGGCCCAGGGCCACGCCGGCCAGGGTGCCGCCCGAGCCGACCGCGCTGACGAAGCCGTCGATCGCGCCGCCGGTCTGTTCCCAGATTTCCGGAGCAGTGGTCTCTACGTGCGCCTGGCGGTTGGCGACATTGTCGAACTGGTTTGCCCAGATGGCGCCGTTGGGCTCGACCGCCGCGCGCTCCTCGGCCAGACGGCCGGAATAGCGGACATAGTTGTCGGGGTTGGAATAGGGGACGGCGTCCACCTCCACGAGTTCCGCGCCCAGGAGGCGGATGGCGTCCTTCTTCTCCTGGCTTTGTGTGCGGGGGATTACGATGGTGGTCCGGTAGCCCAGCGCGGAGGCCACGACGGCGAGGCCGATGCCGGTATTGCCCGCCGTGCCCTCGACGATGAGCCCGCCGGGGCGCAAAAGGCCCCGCCGCTCGGCGTCGCGGATGATGTACAGCGCGGCCCGGTCCTTGACCGACTGCCCCGGGTTCATGAATTCGGCCTTGCCCCAGATCTCGCAGCCGGTGGCCTCGCTGGCGCGGTTGAGGCGGATCAGGGGCGTGTTGCCGATCGCCTCGACGACGCTGGACGCTTTGGTCATGGATGTGTTCTCGGGTGGGCCAGTGGCCGTAATATAGGCGCCCGCCGCCGGGAACCATGCCGGGCCCCAAGAGAAAATCTAACAGCCCCAACAGGCTGCTGTCGCTCAGGCCCTGGAGAGGCTCAGCTGGATCACGTCGGTCCGCCCGGTCTTGAACCCGGCCTCGCAATAGCTGAGGTAGAACGACCACAGTCGGCGGAAGCGTTCGTCGAAGCCCAGGCCCTTGATCTCGTCCCAGGCGTCGTGGAAGCGGTGGCGCCATTCAGCAAGGGTAAGGCCATAATCCTGGCCGAACCGGGCGACCTCGCCCCAGGCCAGATTGGCGCGCTCGGCCACCTCGCGCAGTCGCGCTTCGCACCCAAGCATACCGCCCGGGAAGACGTATTTCTGGATGAAGTCGGCCCGTGAGCGATAGTCGTCGAACAGTTCGTCCCGGATGGTGATGATCTGCAGGCCGGCCAGGCCGCCAGGTTCCAGTACGTCGTGCAGCTTCTGGAAATAGGCCGGCCAATAGCGCTCGCCGACCGCCTCGAACATTTCGATCGAGGCCACCCGGTCGAAGCGCCCTTCCACGTCGCGATAGTCGACCAGTCGGATCTCGGCCCGCTCGGCCAAGCCCTGCTCGAACAGGCGCCGGCGGGCGAAGTCGTACTGTTCGCGTGAGATCGTGACGCCGGTGACCTTGGCTCCGACCTCGCGAGCGGCGAACTCGGCGAACCCTCCCCATCCGCAACCGATCTCCAGCACGCTGTGCCCGTGCTCCAGCCGCATGGCGCGGGCCAGGCTGGCATATTTCGACCGCTGAGCGTCGGTCAGACTCTGTCCCGGCTGTTCGAACCGGGCCGAGGAATAGGTCATGCTGGGGTCCAGCCAGCACTGGTAGAAGGCGTTGCCCAGATCGTAGTGCGCATGGATGTTGCGCCTGGCGCCGCGGCGCGTGTTGGGACGCACCAGGTGCCCCAGAGTGTTGAGCACCCGCATCACCGCGTTGCCCTCGACCAGCTTGGCGAGCCGTTCCCAGTTCTGGCTGGCCGAGGCCAGCACGGCGGTCAGGTCGGGGGTCGACCACTCGCCGGCCATGTAGCCCTCGGCGAAGCCGATGTCGCCTGCCGCCAGCACCCGGCGCATGAAGTTGTAGTCGCGAATCTCAACCCGCGCGTGGTGGCCCGGCTCGCTGCCGCCGAGGACGATCTCCCGGCCCGAAGGCAGGACGAAGGTGATGCCGCCCGCGGTCCAGTGCCGCGCGGCGATCTTGACCGCCGCCTGGAACGCCGGCGGCGCGCGTCGCAAGTCCGGCCGCGCTGCGGCCAGGCTGTTCTTCGCCGCCATCTCGACATGCGGGGTCATGCGCGGCGGGCCTCCAGGCGCTTGGTCAGCCGGCCGCGGCTTGCGCCGGCCTTGGGGCCGGGCGCGCGCGGGCCGAAGGGCGCGCCCTTGATCAAGAGGCGCAGAGCTTCCCAATGGATCGCAGCGACCACGCCCAGGGTCATCAACGGCATGAGAAAGAAGAGGTTCAAGAGCGCAGCGTCGCTCAACAGGCGACGCTCCAGCAAAAGGCGGGCATTGAAGTCCGGCCCCGCGGCGCCGTGCTTGACGATCGTCAGGTCGAGCCGCTCGCCGGGCGGTTCCAGGCGGAAGTGATAGCCGCCCTCGACACGGTAGAAGGGCGAGACATAGAGCGCCTTGTCCGCCTCGTGCCGCTCGACCGCGCAGCCCTCAGCCGGGACCACATAGGCGTGGGTCTGGCCGAAGGTGTTGTTGACCTCGTAGATAACCGCCTCCAGCCGCTCGTCCTCGCCGTGGACGAAGAAGATCGACAGCGGGTTGAAGACGAAGCCCACGATCCGCGGGAAGCAGAGCAGGCGGATCGTCAGGGCCTGGGCCGCGATCCCGGCTTCGGCCAGCCGCGCCTCGACCCAGGGGCGCAGGGGCGAGCCGTCCCGCGGGCCGTGGTCTTTGTCGCTGTAGCTGAAAAGGCCAAACGGCCCTCGGCGCAGCAGGGTCAGACCGTCGAAGCGCTGGGCGTCGACGTCGATCAGCAACTGGAACAGGCGATAGCTGAACCGGTGCGGCCGCGGCGCGAAGCGATGATGGGTGGTCCGGCCGACATAGAGGGTCACGGGCTCGCTCACGCCACCCTCCGTTCCGGCTGGGCCTGATCCAGGCCGGGCAGGGGACCGCCCTCGATGCGATGGTCGACGAAGCGCCAGGGAACCTCGCCGCCCAGGGCCAGGGCGGCGCGCAGGCCGGCGGTCAGGCCGTCCTCATGGAAGCCGTGGCCCAGCCAGGCCCCGGCGTACCAGACCCCTCCACGCCCCTGTATGCGGCCGAACTGGCGCTGGGCGGCCAGGGAGGGGGTGTCGAACTGGGGGTGGTCGTAGTCGAAGGCGGCGAAGGTCAGGCGCTCGTCCGGCGCAGACTCGGGATTGAGGCTGACGAACAGCGGTCTTGCCGGATCGATGTGCTGCAGGCGGTTCATCCAATAGGTCACCGAACCCGGACACGCCCCTTGGCTATAGATATAGTTCCACGCGCCCCAGGCCGCACGTCGGCGCGGCATCAGGGCCGGATCACGATGCAGGTAGGCGCGGTTCGGCGCATAGCGGATCGCCCCCAGGAAGGCGTGTTCCTCCTGGTCCGCGTCTGTCAGCAGGGCCAGGGCCTGGTCCGAGTGGCAGGCGAAGATCACCTGGTCGAACAGGTCGGTCGAGCCATCGCGGCTGCGGACCAGCACGCCGGCGGCTGTTCGGTTGACCTCGACCGCCCCTGGGCGCACCTGCGTACCGGCCGTCAATCGCCGGGTCAGCGGATCCAGATAGGCGCGGCTCGTGCCCATCACCGTGCGCCAGGAGGGCTGGATCATCTGCAGCAGGTTGTGGTTGGCGAAGAAGCGCACGAAGCTCTCCGCCGGCGCCGCCTCTACGCCGGCCTCGCTGGTCGACCAGATCGCAGCGCCCATGGGCAGGAGATAGTTCTGCTCGAACGCCGGGCCGTAGCCGCCCAGGCGCAGATATCCGCCGAGGGTCAGGTCGCACAGCACGCCGGCCTCCAGATCCGCCAGGGCCTGGCGGTTGAAGCGGCGAATGTCGGCCAGCATGGCCAGGAAGCGCGGGCTGACCAGGTTCCGCTTCTGTGCGAACACGCCGCCAGGGAAGTTGGACGACCATTCCACCCCGCGGCCGGCGAAGGCGAAGCTCATGTCGGTGGGCACGCTCTCGACGCCCAGGTGCTCGAACAGCCCCAAAAGGTTCGGATAGTTGCGCACATTGTAGACGATGAAGCCGGTGTCGACATCGATGGCCTGGCCATCATAGTCGACCGTGACCGGGTTGGCGTGGCCGCCTAACCGCGCGTCCTTCTCGAAGATCGTCACCTGGTGATGATCTTTGAGAGCGTAGGCGGCGCCGAGACCTGATATGCCTGCGCCGATCACCGCGATCTTCATCTGGCCCCCGTCGGCTCTTGTGCGTTCAAGCTCGGCACGCCACTTCTACGACCCGGTGAGACCCTTGGATTACGGAAGACCAGCTTTGACCCAGCCCAACGCCGTCGTTGACATCAAGACACCAAACGGGGCGGTTGTCCGCATCGGAAACGCGGAGAAGTTGTCGTTCATCGCCGGGCCGTGCCAGCTCGAGAGCCGCCAGCATGCGCTGGAGACCGCGCACGCCTTGAAGGAGATCGCCCAGCGCCTGGGGGTCGGGCTGATCTACAAGACCTCGTTCGACAAGGCGAACCGCAGCTCGATCAGCACCCAGCGGGGCATTGGACTGGCCGAATCCCTGCCGATCTTCGCCGAGATCCGCGAGGTGACCGGCCTTCCGGTGCTGACCGACGTCCACGAGCCGGACCAGTGCGCCCAGGCCGCCCAGGCCGTGGACGTACTGCAGATACCGGCCTTCCTCTGCCGGCAGACCGACCTGCTCCTGGCCGCCGCGGCGACCGGCAAGGTGGTCAACGTCAAGAAGGGCCAGTTCTTGGCGCCCTGGGACATGAAGCACGTAATCGGCAAGGTCCTGGCCGGCGGCAACCCCAATGTCCTGGCCACCGAGCGCGGCGCCTCGTTCGGCTATAACACCCTGGTTTCGGACATGCGGGCCCTGCCGGTGCTGGCCGAGATCGGCTGCCCGGTGGTGTTCGACGCCACCCATTCGGTGCAGCAGCCCGGCGGGCAGGGCGCCACCTCGGGCGGCCAGCGCGAGTTCGTGCCGGTGCTGGCCCGCGCGGCGGTGTCGGTGGGCGTGGCGGCGGTGTTCATGGAGACCCACCCCGACCCCGACCATGCCCCCTCGGACGGCCCCAACATGGTGCCGCTGTCCGAGTTCGAGGCCCTGGCGGCCAATCTCCTGGCCTTCGACGCCCTGGCCAAGCGGCGTCCGGCCGCCTGACCGCATGGCGGCGACCCAGGTCCGGACCTGCTGCTGCATCGTCGGCGGCGGGCCGGCGGGGGTGATGGCCGGATTTCTGCTCGCCCGGGCCGGGGTGCGGGTGACGGTTCTGGAAAAGCACGCCGACTTCCTGCGCGACTTTCGCGGCGACACGGTGCATCCCTCGACCATGCAGGTGCTGGCCGATGTCGGCCTGCTGGACGAGTTCCTGAAGCGCCCACACAGCGAACTGAGCGAGATCAGCGGCAGGATCGGGACGCGGATGCTCAAGCTGGCGGACACGCGCCACCTGCCGACCGCCGCCAAGTTCGTGGCGGTGATGCCCCAGTGGGACTTCCTGAATTTCCTGTCTGGCGCCGCGGACCGCTATCCCGCCTTCAGGCTCCTTATGTCGACCGAGGCCGGGCGGCTGATCGAGGAGGGCGGTCGCGTCGTCGGCGTCGAGGCGCACGGACCAGACGGGGCGCTGGAGATTCGGGCCGATCTGGTGTTGGGCTGCGACGGGCGCACCTCCCAGGTGCGGGCTGAGGCGGGACTGACCGTGCGCGACATCGGTGCGCCGATCGACGTGCTGTGGTTTCGCCTGCCGCGCCGACCGGACGATGCGCAGGCGGCCCTGGGCAATATCGGCCCCGGCTACATGCTGGTGATGATCGACCGCAACGACTACTACCAGTGCGGCTTTGTGATCCCCAAGGGCGGGATCGAGGCGGTGAAGGCTCAGGGGCTGGCGGCGTTCAAGGCCAGCCTCGCCGCGATCCAGCCGATGATCGCCGACCGGCTGGAGGGACTGCGCAGCTGGGACGACGTCAAGCTCCTGACCGTGACCATCGACCGGCTGGAGCGCTGGTGGCGGCCGGGCCTCCTGTGTATCGGCGACGCCGCCCACGCCATGTCGCCCGTGGGCGGGGTCGGCATCAACCTCGCTATCCAGGACGCGGTCGCCGCCGCCAATCAGTTGGCTGCGCCCCTGCGCGAGGGGCGACTGAGCGATGCGGACCTCGCCGCGATCCAGAAGCGACGGACCCTGCCAATGCGGCTGATCCAGGGGCTGCAGGTCGCGGTGCAGGAGCGGGTGCTGGCGCCGGCCTTGAAGGCTGACCAGCCATTCGAGCCGCCGTGGCCCGCCCTGCTTCTGGATCGTGTCCCCCTTCTGAGGCGGATTCCGGCGCGCGTTCTCGGCATGGGGTTCCGGATGGAACGCGTGAAGACCCCGGAGCACCCAGGCGCCGCGGCTTGACCGCTCGCGTCGTACCCCCGCCTCGTGTATCGATGACGTGATGCGGAAGCTTGAGCTGAGCGGCCGGGACTGGTTCCTGGCGGTGATCGTGATCCTGCTGGGCTTGGTGCTGGCGGCGGCGATCCGCTGGCGTCACGACATCCTGCAGACCACCCTCGATCCCAAGCGTCCATTCCAGATCTACCAGCCGCCGCCGGCGCCGGACTATGGCCGTCGGGGCGCCTGGGCCCTGTTGCCGCCCAAAGCCGACCAGCCGAATTCCGGCGACCCGCCCGCCGACGTGTTTTTCATTCACCCGACCACCTTCGACGGCGGCAAGGACTGGAACGGACCGATCGACCAGCCCCAGGCCAATCGGGTGCTGGAACGGGTCATGCTGCCCAACTACGCCGGGCCGTTCCAGCGGGTAGGGCGGCTGTTCGCGCCGCGTTATCGCCAGGCCAGCATCTATACCGAACTGACCCTGCGCGACGACGCGCGCGAGGCCCGGGCGTTTGCTTATGACGACATCCGCCGAGCCTTCGATTTCTACCTGGGCCGGTTCAACCAGGGCCGGCCGATCCTGCTGGTCGGCGTGGAGCAGGGCGGCACTCTGGCCGAACGCCTGCTCAGGGAGGAGACCGACGCCCACCCAAGCCTGCGCCAGCAGCTGGTGGCGGTCTATCTGATCGACGCAGTGGCGCTGAGCTCGGACTATTATGGGGCCAGCGCGCCGCTGCCGGCCTGCCTGGACCGGCACGAGGCCCACTGCGTGGTCGGCTGGACCCAATCGTTCGATTTCGATCTCAAGGACATTCGCAACACCTACGACCGATCGATGGTCTGGGAGGGAGATCACCTGGTCAATGTAGGCGGCCGGCCGATCCTCTGCGTGAACCCGGTGCTGGGCGCCGCCTCCACTCAGAAAGCGAGCGCCCGCAGCAACCTGGGCGCGGCCAACGCCACCGACATGGAATGGGGCTTGCGGCCAGCCATACTTGGCCGCCAGGTCTCGGCCCAGTGCGTCAACGGCGTATTGCGGGTCTCGCGCCCGGCTTCGCCGTCCTTGAAAACGCCCGGCGGCTGGCTCGACCAGCTGAAGGAGCCTGGCTACAACCTCTTCTACGCCGACCTGGAAGCCGACGCCCGGGCGCGTCTAGCCCAGGCGCTGGCGGCGCCGGCGCCTCAGTAAGGGCTGCGGTATCGACGCAGGAAGGCGCGACCTCGGTCCGATCGCAACTGGTGGTCGAGGTCCGGCGCAGCCAGCGAGACTTCGCCGGTTTCCGACCGGTTGATGGTGACCGTATCGCCATCGTGCAGGCCCAGGGTGGCTGCGCTGTCCGGCGGCAGCCGGATGACGAGGCCCTCGCCGAGTTGCTCGACCCTCAAGGTTGTCATGCGTTCCTCCGTCCGCGGTCCGAGGCCGCCTGGGGCGGCGCCGAATTCCGGAACGGAGCTTATCAGCCCTGGCGAGCTCAGCCCAGCGCCCCGAGGCAGGGGCGGGCCGGCACACGCTATCGCGGCGACCGTTGCGCAAGGGCGACCGGGTGAGGCGCCGCGCGCGACGCCGTCTCGCGCCAGAGATCGAACTGGCTCATCGCCTGATTGACCAGGGCCTTTACGCAAGGCGTGTCGTCCACATAGTCCGCGATCGCTTCGATCAGGGCCAGATCGGTGCGGCAGGCTTCTATGGCGCCGTGCAGGATTCGCCTCTTGAGCTGGCCGACGCCGGTCTCGGTGGAGAGGTCCAGCCCCGCGGCGGAAACTTTCATTTTGACGGTCTCGCTGGTTTGCGCGGCGGCGCCGTCGATGCCTGATGTCGCGCCCAAGACGAGGGCGGCGGTGAAGACAGGAATGAGCTTGTTGATCATGGTCGTGCCCCCATAGCCTCGCTTGGCGGCGTGGAGCCGCCGGGCGAAGGTCGATGGTGATTTCGGTTGAACCCAGGCGCCCACGTCGCCGCAGGCGTCGTCAGATGAAGACTGCTGACGGAAGACGCTCGATCGAGGATTCAAATATATAAGAAATGCCGCCTGATTGGTAGGCAAATACCTGACAATGTGCGTTCTGGGTGACAGTCGTCACCAATAGTACTGCGTATTTACAGTTCAGGTTGTTGTAAATTTCAACTCTAAACATCTATCTCTTCGCCTTGACGGCGCTGTTCTATCCATGGTCGAGCGGCTGCTTCTTCGCCGAGCGGCGTGCTCACGATCGTTCCAGCAGCGCTCTCAACTCGCCGGCGGAAAGGCCCGCAAGGGCCGAGGCCGTCGCGGCGCGAAAGATCGGTGAAGCGGCGATGCGGGATGGGAATGCGGAGCCCGAGGCCAGAAATCCGCCGACGACCGCATCGGCGTCGCCCGGTGCTCGGGCCAGGACCGCCAGGGTGTCGGCCAGCGGATCGACCAGGGCGCCGCCGGCGCGGGTCTCCTGCACCACGAAGGCGATCCATGCGGCGATGGGAATGCACAGCCGCCCGATCGGCCGGCCATCGGCCAGGGCCCGCTCGATGGTCGCAAACAGGCGCACGGGCAGCTTCTGCGAGCCGTCGACGGCGATCTGGGAGAGGCGATGGCGGATCGCCGGATTGCGGAACCGGTCGAGGATCGCGGTGATATAGGCGCTGAGGTCGAGATCGGCGGACGGTTTCAGGCTCGGCGCCACATCCTCACGCAAGAGGCGCTCGATGAACCTTGCGAGGCCGGGCTCGGCCATGGCCTCGGCCACCGTTTCGAACCCCATCAGCGCGCCGATATAGGCGAGGCTGGAATGGGCGGCGTTCAGCAGGCGCAGCTTGGCCTGTTCGAAGGGTCCGACATCCTTGGTCAGCTGTACGCCGCAGGCGGCGAGGTCAGGCGCTCCGGGCTTAAGGCGATCCTCGACCACCCACTGGGTGAAATGTTCCCGCTGCACCGGCCAGGCATCGTCGAGGCCGAGTTTGCCGGCGACCAGATTGCACAGCGCATCGTCGGTGGCAGGTGTGATGCTGTCGACCATGCTGCTCGGGAAGGCCACGGCCTCGGCGATCCAGTCCGCCAAGGCCGCGTCGCCCTGGGCTCGGGCCAGGGCCAGCACGGCCGCGCCGAGCTTGTGCCCGTTGCCCGGAAGGTTGTCGCAGCTCAGCACGCTGAGCGGGGCGCACCCCTGGGCCCTGCGCCGGCGCAGGCCCTCCACCAACCAGCCAACAGCGCTGGCCGGGACCGCGGGCGTGGCCCGATCGCGCTCGATGTCCGGGTGACGGAAGTCGAGCGATCCGTCGGCCGCGAGGCGGTAGCCCTTCTCGGTCACGGTCAGGGTGACGAGGGCGGTTTCCGATGCGGCCAGGCGGGCAAACACCTGGGCCGGCGTCTCGGGGGCCACCAGGATCTCCCCGATGGCGCCGATCACCCTGAAACCGACCTCCTTGTCCAAGGTGACCAGCGTGTACAGACCGTCCTGCGGCGTCAGGGCGTCCCGCACCCCGGGGTTGTTCGGCGAGACGGCGCATATCCCCCAACGCGGGTCACGGTGCAGCAGCGCGTCGAAATAGGCGGCTTGGTGCGCCCGGTGAAAGGCGCCGGGCCCGATATGCACGATGCCGATCGAAGTCGCCTTGCGGTCGTAGGCCGGCCTTTCGACACCGGCAGGCAATGACGACAGGGTGTTTTCGCTCAAACGGGCCCGCATCAGCCCGCCTCCGTGACGCCGCCCGAGCCCGGTCGCCAGTCGAACAGCGCCTGGAGCACCCTGATCGCCTGGCCCCGCGGGCTGGCGAGGTCGGGGTCGCGGGCCAGGACCAGGCGGGCGTCGTCGGCGGCTATAGCGATCAGGTCGCGGTGGGCGACCGGGTCGGCGAGACGATAGGCGGGAAAGCCGCTCTGTTTCAGGCCCAGGGGATCGCCGCCGCCCCTGAGCTCCAGGTCTTTCTCGGCGATGAGGAAGCCGTCGTCGGTCCGGCGCAGGATGTCCAGCCGCGCCTCGGCGGTCTTGGAAAGCGGCGGATCGTACAGCAGCACGCAGCTGCTTTCCCGCGCGCCGCGTCCGACCCGGCCGCGCAGCTGGTGCAGCTGGGCCAGGCCGAAGCGGTCGGCGTGCTCGATGACCATGATGGTGGCGTTGGGGACGTTGACCCCGACCTCGACCACGGTGGTGGCGACCAGCACCTTGAGTTCGCCGTCAGCGAACTCGGCCATCACCGCGTCCTTCTCGGCGGGGGGCAGGCGGCCATGGACCAGGCCGACGCTGGGGCCGATGTGCTTTCGAAGGTCCTCGGCCCGCGCCTCGGCGGCGGCGAGGTCGCTGAGTTCGGATTCCGAGACCAGCGGGCAGATCCAGAAGGCCTGGGCGCCGGTGGTGACAGCCTGCTTCAGGCGGGCGACGATCTCGCCCATCCGGCCCTTGGGCGCCGCGCGCGTCGCGACCGGCTGGCGGCCAGGCGGCTTTTCGTCCAGGCGAGAGACGTCGAGGTCGCCATAGACGGTCAGCTCCAGGGTGCGCGGGATCGGGGTGGCGGACATGGCCAGCAGATGCGTCGCCGGCCCCTTCTCCTGCAGTCGCTGGCGCTCGGAGACGCCGAACCGATGCTGCTCGTCGACCACCGCCAGGGCCAGGCGGCGAAAGCGCACCTCGTCCTGGAACAGGGCGTGGGTGCCGACCGCGATCATGGCCTCAGCACCGGCCAGGGCCATCAGCTTGTCGGCGCGCACCGCGCCCTTGTCGCGGCCGGTGAGCAGGACGGCGCGCACGCCCTGCGCTTCCAGGGGGGCGGCGATGGTCTCGAAGTGCTGGCGGGCCAGGATTTCGGTCGGGGCCATCAGGGCCGACTGGAAGCCAGCCGCGGCCGCATCGGCCATGGCCAGCATGGCCACCACGGTCTTGCCGGCCCCCACATCGCCCTGAAGCAGCCGCGACATCCGCTCGCCCGACTGCAGGTCGCCGCGGATCTCGGCCAGGCTGCGGACCTGGGCGCCGGTGAGGGCGAAGGGCAGGTGTTTCTCGATGCGGGTGGCGAGATCCGAGGCCGGGATCGGTTCGGCCGGCTGGCTGCGCCGCTGGGCCTTGCGCTGGGCCATGGCCAGCTGATGGGCGAACAGCTCGTCATAGGCCAAGCGCCGCTGGTGCGGGGCGAGGGGAGAGAGGTCGGCGTCGCTGGCCGGCGCATGGCGGCGGGCCAGGGCCTCGCGCCAGCCGGGGAAGCTCTCGCGCGCCAGGAAGGCAGGGTCCTGCCATTCCGGAAGGTCGGCGGCCCGCTCCAGCGCTTCCAGGGCCAGCTTGCGCACCGTGCGCGGCGGCAGGCCGGCCGTGGCCGGATAGACCGCCTCGCGCGTCGGAATCTCGCCGGCCCGCTCGATCGGGAGCAGATAGTCGGGGTGGGCCATCTGCAGCTCGCTGCCGAAATGATCGACCTTGCCGCTGACCGCGCGCTTGGCCCCCACGGGGTGGCTGCGCAGAAGGTGGTCGCCCTGAACCTTGAACCAGATCAGGGTCAGGAAGGCCGTGCCGTCGAAGGTGCGGATGCGATAGGGCTGGTTCGAGCGCTGAGGCGGCAGGTGGGCGTCGATGGTGACGTGCAGGGTGGCGATCTCGCCGTCTCGGGCCTGGTTGGCCGCGACCACGGGGCGATGCACCAGGTTCTGCGGCCCCAGGAACAGCACGTCGCGCACCAGGGGCCCCGCCAGCTTCTCGAGCAGCGGCGCGGTCCTCGGGCCGACCCCTTTCAGGTTGGCGGAGGGCGCGAACAGGGGAAACAGAATCTGCGGGCGCATGAAAGGAGCATAGCTTGGGTGGCGGCGTGCGCGCGCACGTTCTATATGCGCGACCTCATGAGCGATCCCCGCCTGAACAAGATCCGCTACCGCGCCTGGCACAGGGGCTTTCGAGAGGCCGACCTGATCCTGGGCCCCTTCGCCGACGCGCATCTGGCCGAGCTCAGCGACACTGAGTTGGACGCCTTCGAACACTTGATCGACCAGCCTGACCACGACCTCTACGGCTGGATCATCGGCCGCGACCCCGCGCCGGCCGAGATGGAAGGTCCGGTGCTGGACCGCTTGAAGGCGTTCCACCTGACTGTCGGCGCGAGCGGTTCAGGCAGGGGCGCATGAACGGCTCGACCTGAGTTCACCGCTCGCGTTCGCTTCCCGAATTGACCGATACTTTAGGACCTATCCCGTTGCCCTCGCCGCAAGACCAAAAGCGCATCGCCCAGTTCGACGGCCGCCTGATCCTGGGATCGGCGCCGGAGGGCTTTGACGCCCTGGTGATGGCCGACATCGCCCGGGCCCGCGGCGGCCTTTCGGTGTTCGTGGCGCGCGACGGCGCCCGGGCCTCGGCCTTCATCGACGCCATGGGCTTCTTTGCGCCCGAGATCGAGATCCTGCGCCTGCCGTCCTGGGACTGCCTGCCCTATGACCGGCTGGGGCCGTCGGGCGGGATCTCGGCTCAGCGCATGGCGACCCTGTCGCGCCTGGCCGGGGGCGAGGCGGACGGCAAGCCGCGGCTGCTGGTCACCCAGGTTCCGGCGCTCTTGCAGCGCACGCCGCCGCGGGAGGTCATCCACCGCGCCAGCTATCGCGCCGCCACGGGCCGTGACGTCGATATCAAGGACCTGGAGCGCTATTTCGCCATCAACGGCTATCGACGCGCCTCGACCGTCACCGAGGCTGGCGAGTTCGCCGTCCGCGGCGGGGTGATCGACGTATTCCCGCCGGGTCAGGAAGAGCCCGTGCGCCTGGACCTGTTCGGCGACACCCTGGAATCGATCCGCGCCTTCGATCCCTTCACCCAGCGCTCGACCAAGCAGCTCAAAGCCATTGATCTCTTGCCGGTTTCCGAGGCGCTACTGGACGCAGACAGCATCTCGCGCTTCCGCAAGGGCTATGTCGGCCATTTCGGCGCGCCGGGTGACGACGCCCTTTATGCTGGCGTGACCGAGGGGGTGCGCAAGGGCGGGGTCGAGCACTTCCTGCCGCTGTTCTACGACCGGCTGGAGACCCTGTTCGACTACCTGCCGGACGGCGCCCTGATCGGCGTCGACCACCTGGCCAAGGAAGCGCGAGACGAGCGCCTGGCGATGATCGCCGACGCCTATGACGCGCGCAAGGAAAGCGCCCAGGGCCGCAGCGGCTATCACGCCCTGGAGCCCGACGCCCTCTATCTGACCGCCGAGCAGTGGGACGCAGCCTTGGGCGACCGCGCGCACCGCCTGTTCACGCCCTTCCAGCACGACGACGACCTGGCTGTGGTCGACATGGGCGCGCGCCAGGGCCGCACCTTCGCAGCCGAGCGGGCGCAGGACAGCGTCAACCTGTTCCAGGCCACCGCCGACCACGCCAAGGCGCTGAGCGCCCAGGGCAAGCGGGTGCTGTTCGCCAGCTGGTCGGAGGGTTCGTCCGAGCGCCTGGGCTCGATGCTGGCCGACCACGGCCTTTCCGGCATCGCCCTTTCACCCTACTGGCAGGCGGCCAAGGCGGCCGATCCGAAGAAGCCCCAGCGCGTGGTGCTGCCGCTGGAGACCGGATTCGAGACCGACAACCTGGCGGTCATTTCCGAGACCGACATCCTGGGCGACCGCCTGGCTCGGCCCAAGCGCCGGCGGCGGGCGCAGAACTTCCTGGCCGAGGCCGCCTCCCTGACCCCCGGCGATCTTGTGGTGCACATCGACCACGGCATCGGCCGCTACGAAGGGCTGAAGACCCTGGATGTGCAGGACGCGCCGCACGACTGCCTGGAACTGCACTATGCCGGCGAGTCCAAGCTCTATCTGCCGGTCGAGAACATCGACCTTCTGACCCGCTACGGCAGCGAGACCGACGGGGTGCAGCTGGACCGGTTGGGCGGCGCGGCCTGGCAGGCGCGCAAGGCCAAGGCCAAGGAACGGCTGCGCGAGATGGCCGAGGGCCTGATCGCTATCGCCGCCGCCCGCCAATTGAACCAGACCGAGGAAGTCGATCCGCCGAGCGGCGTCTTCGACGAGTTCTGCGCCCGCTTCCCCTATGAGGAGACCGAGGATCAGCTGGCGGCCATCGCCGACGTGCTGACCGACCTTGCGGCCGGCCGTCCGATGGACCGGCTGATCTGCGGCGACGTGGGCTTCGGCAAGACCGAAGTCGCCCTGCGCGCGGCCTTCGTCATGGCCATGAGCGGCAAGCAGGTGGCCGTGGTCTGCCCGACCACGCTCCTGGCCCGCCAGCACTACAAGACCTTTTCCGAGCGGTTCGCCGGTTGGCCGGTCAGGGTGAGCCGCCTGTCGCGCCTGGTTCCTGCCGCCGAGGCCGCCAAGACCCGCGAGGGTCTGGCCAGGGGCGAGATCGAGCTGGTGATCGGCACCCACGCGGTCTTGTCCAAGCAGGTCGGCTTCAAGAACCTCGGCCTCGTCATCGTCGACGAGGAGCAGCACTTCGGGGTCAAGCACAAGGAGGCGCTGAAGGAGCTGCGCGCCGAGGTGCACATGCTGACCCTGTCGGCAACGCCGATCCCGCGCACACTGCAGATGGCCCTGTCCGGCATCCGCGAGATGTCGATCATCGCCACCCCGCCGGTCGACCGCCTGTCGGTCAGGACCTACATCACCCCGTTCGACCCGGTGGTCGCGCGCGAGGCGCTGCTGCGTGAGAAATATCGCGGCGGCCAGGCCTATTTCGTCGCCCCGCGGATCAAGGACCTGCCGGACCTGGAGAAGTTCCTGCGCGAGCAGGTGCCGGAGGTGAAGTTCATCGTCGGCCACGGCCAGATGGCCCCGACCCAGCTGGAAGACGTGATGAGCGCCTTCTACGACGGCAAGTACGACGTGCTGCTGTCGACCACCATCGTCGAGAGCGGACTCGACATCCCCACCGCCAACACCCTGATCATCCACCGGGCCGACATGTTCGGCCTGGCCCAGCTCTACCAGTTGCGGGGAAGGGTGGGGCGCTCCAAGGCCCGCGCCTACGCCTACCTGACCACCCCGCCGGAGAAGCAGCTGACCCTGTCGGCCGAGAAGCGGCTGAAGGTCATGCAGTCGCTGGACAGCCTGGGCGCCGGCTTCCAGCTGGCCAGCCACGACCTCGACATCCGCGGCGGCGGCAACCTTCTGGGCGACGAGCAGAGCGGCCACATTCGCGAGATCGGCGTCGAACTCTATCAGCAGATGCTGGAAGACGCGGTCGCCGAGCTGAAGGCGCATGGGCCGTCGGCGCTGGAGACCGCGCGTGGCTGGTCGCCTCAGATCAATACCGGCGTCGCGGTGCTGATCCCCGAGGACTATGTGCCGGACCTCAATGTGCGCCTGGCGCTCTACCGGCGCCTTTCGGAGGCGGAGAAGACCGGGGACCGCGAAGCCCTGGCCGCCGAGCTGATCGACCGCTTCGGTCCCCTGCCGCCCGAAGCCGACCAACTGCTCAAGGTTGTGGGCATCAAGGGCCTGTGCCGCACCGCCAACGTGTCCAAGATCGACGTCGGACCCAAGGGCGCGGTGATCGCCTTCCGCGACGACGCCTTCCCCAATCCGGTCGGCCTGGTCCAGCTGATCCAGAAGAAACCCGCCATCTGGCGCGTGCGCCCGGATCAGAAGCTGGTGGTCAAGGGCGAATGGGAGAGCGCCAACGCCAGGCTGCGGGCGGCCGAGCTGATCATGGAGGACCTGGCGCGGCTGGTGACCTGACGGCCGCGGCTCAGCGCCTGACGATCCTGTAGAGCACGGCGAAGCCCGCATCGCGGACCAGGGCCAGCCGCCCTGGCGGCGGGGCTACGCCGTTGCGGTCCGGATAGTCCGCGTTCAGCACCAGCACATAGTCGAACCGCGAGCGCCAGGCGCGGACATAGGACGCATTGGCGGGGATCAGGCGGGCGTCGCTGAGGGCGTCGACGCTGGCCAACTCGCCGCCCTCGGGGTTGGCGATCTGGTCCCAGGGACTCTGCAGCCGGATCGGGTGTACGCCGCGCTGGGCGAATTCAGTGGGAACAAAGGCGCCGTGGTCGGGCAGGGCCATGGCCTGCAGATGCCGGTAGGTCGCCTCGTGGTGGAAGATGAAGCGGCCGCGGGGCGCGGCGGCGAGTTCGGCAGGGCTGGCGACATGTTGCACCGGCAGCACCGCGGCGCCGGCCGGAACCGCGCTCATGGCCGCCGCCACCTCGTCGGATAGGCGCTCGGCGCCCTGCCAGCTCCATCCGATCCAGGCGGTCCGCAGGATGACCAGGCCAAAGGCCGCAAGCGCGAAGACCAGCCCTGCCGCACGGCGGGCGGGGAAGGTAGCCTGCACGCCCGACAGCAGGACGAGCAGGGCCATGATCGGCAGGCGCCGGTCGGTCCAGCCGCCCTGTGGCGTGGCGCTGGGCAGGAACGGCTGGATGATCAGCAGCACCAGGGCCAGGCCCACGAGCCCGGCGTGAAGCCTGATCTTGCCTTTCCAAAGGGCGAACAGTACGGCGCCGGCAAGCAACACGGCCAGGATCGCATCGATCCTCAGGTCATAGCTGACCAGCGGCGAGGTCAGGGCGAGCAGGGTGTCGCTGAGAGTGTTCCAGGCGTATTTCAGCCCCGCGCCGGCCGGGTGGTGATTTCCCGGCGTCACGCGATAAGCCAGGCTGAGCAGCAGCACGGGGACAAAGCCGCTGAACGCGGCGGCGATGCTGCGCACCAGTCGCGGGCCGATGGGCTGGGCGCCGGGGCCGGTTGGTCCGAAGGTCAGGGCTCCGATCAGCAGGCTGTAGAACAGTAGCGCCAGGGCGTGGTCCAGGAACAGGATCACACCGCAGAGGCATCGCGCAGCCATCAGAACGGCCGCTCCGCGCGCCTTGAAGATGGGGTCCAAGGCTGCGAACAGCAGCGCCAGCCCCAGCCCGATCTGGTAGTTCAGAAAGCCGGCCAGGACGGTCAGCGTCCAGGCGAAGAAGGGGATCAGCAGCTGGGTCGCGTTGCCCCCGCCGAATACGCGCCGGTTCAAGAGGATCGCCCCCAACGGTGGGAGCATCACCGCGGCCGAGAGGCAGAGGCGGCCGATCTGGTCAGCGGTCAGCACCCCGCCCAGCAGGCGGGCGGCAAGGTCGACGCCCAGGTCGCTGGTGATATGGCCCCAGTCGACGCTGTAGAAAGGGACCGCCGGGCGCCCGGGCATGTCGTTTGCGATCAGCCAGATCCGGGCCAGATGGTTCTGGTAGTCGCAGAGCGCCGGGTGCGCGAACAGCAGGATCGGCGCAGACAGGGCTGCGAACGACAGGGCGATCTGCCATGGAGCCAGAGAACGCCACGAGGCCCCGCTGAACGCCTGCGCGTCTGCGCGCGCTGCGAGCGCTGCTGATCCTTCCCCGCCCATGCGGCCCCCAACGCCATCCCAGCTCAGGCTACCTGTGGAGCCTTACGGAATGGTTGTTCATGTCCCCAACGGCAATCCAACGGGCGAACCCGGGGGCGCCGCAAGAGGGTGCGCCGAATTCAGGCCTCGGGCTGTTCGGCGATCTGCCGCCTCGCCGCGTCGGCCACATCGAAGCAGGCCGCCTTCCCGGCTCCGGGCAGGTCCAGGAGCGTGTGGCGCGCCCCGGTCGACAGGCCGGCCGCCTCGTAGCGCCGCCAGACCTCAGGCAACAGGCGCTCGGCGGCCTCCCAGTTCATCAGCTTTCTGAGCGCGTTTTCGAGACCGGCCTTGTCGCCGAAGGAGTCGGCCGCCTTGGCGGCGGACTCCGCCACGCGATAGCTGCGGTCGACCTGGTCGATCAGGATCGGCACCTCACGGCGATAGTCGGCCTCGCGCAGAATGATGCGCTGGTGATGCATGTCGGTGGCGTCGGGATATTGCTGGCGCAGGAAATGATAGGCCTCGATCTCGCTGATCAGGATCACCAGGATGCGCTCGGCCTCCTCCGGCTCGAACTCGACCAGGTGGTGGATCGACTTGCGCCCGCTCTCCAGTCCCAGGAACAGCATGTAGATCAGGGTGCGCAAGGCCGTGCGCCAGGGGCCGAGCGCAAGCCCCTGGGCGAAGGGCGTGCGGTCTTCGTCGCTGGGCGTCGCGGCGGCCAGGCCGCGACCGCTGTCGCGCGTGGCCTTGATGTAGCTGTAGAAGGCGGTGATGTGGATCACGACCTTGGCCTCCAGCGACTGAAGCTCGTTGGAATTGGCCTCGAACACCGGGAAATAGCTTTCCTGGGAGGTAAAGGCGTGAGCCTCGTCATGGCCCGGTTTGGCCGCCGGCGCGCCGGCCTGGAATTCCGCCACCCGATGGCGGACCGTGTCGACCACAGCCACCACCCGGCAGAGCGTGCTGATCTCGCAGGCGAACAGGTCCACGACGCCGAGCCGCGCGCTGGCCGTCTGGTAGGCCCAGGCGACGACGGCGCCGACGCCGGCCAGGATCGGGCCGAAGAAGGTCAGAAAATCCTTCGCCGCCATCAGGCTGCGGTCGCCGAATTTGAGCGGCGCGAGCGGGGCGTGATCAGCGGTCAAGAGCTCCACATGCTGGTAGGCGAGGGAGAGGGGTGCGCCGATCACCAAGGCCAGGACGCCAAACAGAATGGCGAAGGCCATGATCAGCTGCAGGTCCGTGACGTGCTTGGACCGGAACACACGCTTGATGGTCGCGGCATCGACGTCGGAATCGGTGAACCGGCGGATCGGCCACAGCATGGTGTCGGCGAAGCGACCGATCGGGGTGGCCGGCGGGCGGTTCTGGACGGATGAGCGCAGCATCGAACCCCCACGTGTCTTGGAAGTGGTGGACGGAATGCAAACTCAAGCGGCAGACAGCATCGAAACGGGCCATTCGCGCCCGGATAATTCAACCTTCCCGGGGGTAGGTTCCGGGCGCTGCTGAACCAGGACCCGGCAGACGGCTACAACCTTGACTTTAAATCACGGCGGTGTTCCATATTTGTTCGACAGCTTCCCATTCCGTTTCAGCAGGCTCGGGAGTCGAATGCGAAATATCGCCCGGTTCGTTCTGACGGCCCTGCTGGCGCTGGTTTCGCTGACCGCGGCGGCGTGGACCTATGTCTCGCATCGCACCGATCGCCTGATCGCCGACGCGCCGCAAGCCTTGGCCCCCGCCCAGGCCGGCCTGGTGCTGGGGACCTCGCAGCGGCTGCGCTCGGGCGCGGCCAATCCCTATTTCACCGGGCGCATACGAGCCGCGGCGGCCCTCTTCGCCGCGGGCAAGGTCCGCTATCTGATCGTTTCGGGCAGCCAGGCCCACGGCGGCCGCGGCGCCGGCGGCTATGACGAGCCCGCCGACATGCGCGACGCCCTGATCGCATCGGGCGTGCCGGCGGCGCGCATCTATCGCGACTATGCGGGGTTTCGCACCCTGGATTCCGTGCTGAGGGCCCGCGAGGTGTTCGGCCAGGATCGGGTGATCGTGGTCTCTCAGCGGTTCCATCTGCAAAGGGCGCTTTATCTGGCCGAGCGCCACGGCCTCGCTTTCCAGGGGCTGGCGGCTGACGACGTTCCGCTGGGCTGGGGCTGGCCTATCCGCCTGCGCGAAGCGGGCTCCAGGCTGAGAGCCGTCGGGGATATCGCCACGGATAAGTCCGCCAGGTTTGGTGGCCCGCCCATCCGGCTGGGCGCCGATCCGCCGACCTGAGGAGAGGCGCATGATGCGGGCAGTCCTGGTTGCGCTGGCGATGCTCTCGTTGGCCGGTCTCGCCACAGCGCAGGTCCCGCCGGGATTCAGCGTCGAGGGTGACCAGTTCGATCCGGTGATCGATCTTTCGGGCCCCGACGTCGCCCTGAACGCCAAGGGATCGGATGGCGGCGACTATTATCTGCGCAGCCTGGTGGAAAAGCACACCAGGATGGTGGTGCACCAGTTGCACCTGACCGAGGTCTATACCGACAGCATCCGCCACAGCTACAGCCAGGCCTATGACGACAGCGCCGCCGCCCATTCGCTGATCGTCTTCAATCGCCTGAACCTCGCCAGCGGCCTGGGGCTCTACGGGGCCAAGAGCCGGTACAAGGAAGTCATGGGCCTCGAGATCAGCGACGAGCAGATGCGCGCCTATGCCCGCACCGGCGCCGCTTTCAAGCTGCGGGGGCGGGGCGGTTCGAGCCTGATCGTCGAGATCCCCGCGAGCCTGATCCAGCAACAGTTGGCGGCGCTGTCGCCCTATGCCGCCAAGCCTTACGACGTGGATCCTCGGATTCTCCCGGCCTTGCCGCTGGGCGCAGATTGGTCCGAACGGGCCGGCTTCGGCGGCTCGCCGCCGAGCGAGGGCGGCGTCCGGCTGACCCATATCGCGGCGGGCTCGGTGGCCGAAATCGCCGGCCTGCAGAAGGGCGACTGGATCCTGGATTTTGCCGGCCAACCCACGAGGTCCGAGGCCGAGATGAACGCCGCCCTCACGCGGCTGGCCTTCGGAGACAGCATCACCGCCACAGTCAGGCGTAAAGACGAGACCCTGCGGCTGACCTTGAAATTCTGATTCCGGCCAGGCGGGTTTCGCCAAGACCGCCAAAGGATCGAACCCTCAAAGACTTGCCAGGACAGGCGGATCAGTCGAGATGTCCTTTTGGGGACGTGCTGTCCGCATAGCGTGTGCGCGTATCGATATGGGGATCGGGTGACAGGTCTGCGGCTTTTCGTTGCGCCGCGTGCGGACCGGGGCTGGCGGATGGCCGGCGCCTTTGCGGCCGCGTATCTGCTGGTGACCCTGTTCGCCTATCAATGGACCACGGGCTCGGCCAGCCTGGCCATCTTCTGGCCCTGCAACGGCATCCTGGCGGCCGGGCTGCTGCTGCTGCCCCGCGGTCCCGCGTTGGCGATCACTCTGGTCGCCGCCGCGGTCGATTTCGTCTCGACCTGCTATGTCGGCCGCACGCCGCTGGGTCCCGCTTTCGTGATCACGGTGATGGACATCTCGGAGGCCTTCCTGGCGGCGGTCCTGATCCGCCGGGTGGGCGGCGCGGCCTTGAACGTCACTGACCTGCGCCGGCTGGGCTCGATGATCTTCCTGGCCATTCTGCCGGCCACCCTGGCGGTGGGGACTATCGGGGCGGTGTTCTTTTCTCAGAGCTTCCATCAGCATTTCGCCGCCCAGTGGCCCAAGCTGGTGGCCAGCGATTTCCTGGGCATGGTGATCGGCGCGCCCACCTCGCTGATGATCGCGCGGATGAAGCGCTTCGATTTCGGCGGCACCGCCAATCCGATCGAGCGCGCCGGCCTTCTGAGCCTGCTCGTGGCGGTGACGCTGGTGGTGTTCGTCGAGCCGAAGGGGACGGCGGGTCTGGTAGTGTTCCCGCTGGTGGTCCTGGCCGCCTTCCGCCTCAGCCCGCCCTACATGATCCTGGGGGCGGTGCTGATGACCATCATCGCCGCGACCTGCTCGTCGCTCGGGCGAGGACCGTTCGCCATCATCGACCACAGCACGCCAGACGCCTCTTTCATGGGATTGCAGAGCTTTCTAGCGGCCATGGTCGCCTCGGCGATCGTGCCCATGGCGGCCCTGGCGGACAAGGAACGCACCCAGAGGCGCCTCACCCGCGCCCTGGACGTGGCGCGGCGCTCGAAGCACGCGGCGCAGCAATCGACTGAGCAGATGCGCCAGGTGGTCAAGCTGCAGCGGCTGATGGTCAACGAACTGAACCACCGGGTGAAAAACACCCTGGCCAGCGTCCAGTCGATCGCCAGCCAGACCCTGCGCACGGCCGGCTCGATGCCGGATGCGCGCAACACCTTGAACGCGCGCCTGAGCGCCCTGGCCGGCGCCCACGACATCCTGACCCGCGAGAGCTGGGACGGCGCCAATCTGGTCGACATCGTCGAGAGCGCGATCGGCCCCTATGCCGGCGCCGGCCGGATCGACATCAGCGGCCCGACCGTGCGCTTGTCGCCCAAAGCGGCCCTGGCCTTTTCCCTTACCTTCCACGAGTTGTGCACCAACGCCGCCAAGTACGGGGCGCTGTCCGCGGCCGACGGCAAGGTTGAGGTGCATTGGAGTCTGGCGGGCCGCACCCTGCACCTGGACTGGGTCGAGACCGGAGGGCCGCCGGCGCGCGAGCCGGCGCATCGGGGCTTCGGCACGCGGATGATCCTCGGATTGGGGCGAGAGCTTTCCGGCATGGCCAACATGGCCTTCACCGAGGCGGGCCTGCGGTGCATGATCAAGGCCTCGATCGAACCGGCGCAGGCCTTTGGTGAAAGCGGTTGGGATGGCTGAGTTGCAACCCCAGGTCCTGGTGATCGAGGACGAAGCCCTGATCTGCATGCTGCTCGAGGATGTACTCGAGGGGCTGGGCTGCGCCATCGTCGGGCCGGCCATGACGGTGGAACAAGGGGAGAAGCTGGCGCGCAGCGAGGCCCTGCAGTTCGCGGTTCTGGACGTGAACCTGGGCCGGGGCGACTCTTTTGGCGTGGCCGACATCCTGGCCGAACGCGGCGTGCCCTTCGCCTTCATCACCGGCTACGGCAAGGCGGGCGTTCGCAAGGACCTGCAAGGCGCGCCGGTGCTGCAGAAGCCGATCGACATCGACCGGCTGGAGCAGATCCTGCGCGAAAGCGCGGTGATCTAGGCTTTGGCGAGCCGGTGCAGGACGGCCGCCATGGCGGCGAGGTCCAGCAGGTACAGATACCGATAGTCGCAGGACAGGCCGACGACGGCGAAGCTGAGGGCGAAGCTGGCGGCCGCGCCCAGCATGGCCAGGATGATCAGGTTGTCGCCGATGTCTCTGCGTCGGCGCATGTCCCTGACGGCGAAGGCGGCGGCGACCAGTCCCAGCCCCACATAGACCAGATGCGAGAGGACAGGTGTTCCGACAAAGGCTACGCCATAGGCCCTGAGTTGGGCGTCACGGTCGCGGTTCCGGGGCGGCAACTTCAGCCTGTCCAGGGTGGCCTTGTCGCCATCCAGGCCGATGAACAGGGGGCGGCAGTCGCCGAGGTTGGGCGTGGCCAGGATCTGACCCAGCACGGCCAGGCGGACCCGGGCGTAGAGCAGGGGGCGGGTCAGGATCAGGCTACGCCACTGGCTGGCCACGGCTGGGCCGGCTCCGTCGAGGGCCTCGTCGGCGCCGGGATAGAGGATCAGGCTGTCGATCCGGCTCGGCTTCCAGACGGGCGCGGCGCCGCGAACCAGCGAGGCAGCGTCGGGCGACGTCGCTTGCAGTGCGCGAAGGTCGAATTTCGGATCGGCGCGCAAGGCGCCGGCCAGGTCCCAGGCCTGCACCCACTCGACCTGTTGCGCCTGGGCCGGGTCGCCGTCTCCGTGCGCCGCCAGGAAGGTCGCGCCGGCGCCGGCCAGGACCAGGCAACCGGCCAGGGCAAGGGCGCCGTGCAGCACTGCGATCGCCGGGCGCCGGGGACCGCTATGCGCATGCCGCCAGGCGAGAGCCGCCAGCCCGACCGCGGCCCATAGCGCGACCAGCGCGCCGTTCTGCCGCGCCAGCACCGCCAGGGCGAACAGGACGAGCGCGAGCGCGATCAGGCCGTAGCGCCAGGGCCGCTCATGCCATCGCCGATCCGCCCAGGCCAGGGCGGCGAATCCGGCCACGCCGGCGTCGGCGAACAGCACATCCTTCCAGACATCGCCCTGGTAGATCAGCAGCAATGGCGAGGCGCAGAACGCCGCCGCGGCGAGGATGGCGCTCCAGCGCGGACGTGGGCTCAAGGCTGCAAAAGCCAGGAGCGCGCCATAGCCCAGGCCGGCGTCGAAGACGATGAAGCCCGCGGCGCCCGGCGAAACGCGGTCGAACAGGCCGAGCAGCCACGCCATCACCGGCGGGTGCCAGTTGTTGTAGACGCCTGTGCGCCCCTGCATCAGCTGCCAGATCGAATCCGGCGAGAACTGGCCGGGCCAGCTCAGCCACAGGCACGCGGCCAAGCCGGCCGCCAGCACCGCCGCCAGGAGCACACGCCGGTTCATCCGTGCGGCTGGCGCAGGAACAGGCCCACGGTCAGGGCGAGGCCCAGCACGACGACAAAGCCGCGGATCAGCCGCTCGTCGACCTTTTGCAGCAAGAGCGCCCCGCCATAGCCGCCGGCGATGGCGCCGGCCGAGACCACCCCGACCCTGAGCCACGGCACGCCTGGCGTGAACAGGAAAACCGCCACGGCGGCGGCGTTCATCACGCTGGCCAGGACGTTCTTGGTGGCGCCCGCCGTGCGGACCGCGAGGCCCGCCGCGGTGAGGGCGGCCAGCATCAGAAAGCCGATGCCGCCGCCGAAATAGCCGCCATAGATGGCGATCAGGAACTGGATGCCCCCGGCTAGCCGCGGGTCCAGGCCGCCCTCGGCGGCGTGGCGCCGCGGCCCGAAGCTGCCATAGGCGAACAGGCCCGTGGCCATCAGCACCAGCCAGGGTACGAGGCGGGCGAAGAAGGGTGAAGGTGTCGACAGCAGGAGCACGGCTCCGACCGCGCCTCCCGCCAGGCTTATCAGCGACAGGGCCTTGAACGACAGGCCATTGACGCCGCTGACCATCTTGCGGCCCACCCAGCCGGTGGCGCATTGCCCGGGAAACAGGGCCAGGGTCGAGGCGATATTGGCGGCGCGCGCGTCGAGCCCGCTCAGCATCAGTGCCGGCAGGGTCACGAACGAGCCGCCGCCGGCCAAGGCGTTCTGGGTTCCGGCCCAGGCGGCGACCAGGAACAGTCCCAACAGCATGCGCGAACGTCCTCTGGCGGCCTGATCTGCGCGTGCCGCCCCCCGGCTATGCTGTCAAGTCGGCCCTCGGCTATTGGCGCGTCATCTCCGCACGAACGAACGCCTTGACCTCGCCCATGGCGGCGAGATCGGGGATCTCAAAGACCACCTGACGGATGCGCCCGGGATAGGTGAAGGGCGCCGCATAGTCGGCTGTCACCGGCGAAAGGCTGCGGCCGATATCCATGCCGGTGGAGGAGATCATGAACAGGAGCCGGGGCAGGGCGCCGGTCGCCGCCGTCTCCCCATCGACGCTCAGCCGCACGTCGCCGCCGCCGTCAGGCCGTCGGACCACTTCCAGCACGATCTCCCGCGCACCCGGCGCCAGCGGCGCGGACGCCTCCAGGCGCGCGTGATGGTGGAACTCGTTGTAGTCGAACACCAGCCGGCCGTCTTTCACCAGCAGGGCCCAGCCGCTGTTGATGCTGCCGCGGGCGACCAGGGCCCCATCTGCGGCGCCCTCTGGGTGCTCCAGCGACAGGCGCGTGGTCCAGCCGCGGGCCACCGGCGGGCAGGCGTCGGTGACGATGTGCGAGATCGGCGGGTGATAGACGAACCGGCTGCGCGAGGTCGGCAGGCCGGGCCGCCGCGAGGCGGCGAACAGGGCGAAGGGGCCGCGGTCGTCCAGCGGCAGGGCGCCGTGTCGGTCGGCTTCCTCCCACCACAGGTCGATCAGGGCCTTCAGCCGTTCGGGCTCCCGCTCGGCCAGGTCCTCGAACTCCGAGAAATCGGCGGCCAGGTGGTAGAGCTCCCACTTGTCCTCCTCGAACGGTGTCCCCGGCTCATGATGGGTGACCGCCTTCCAGCTGTCCTTCCAGATCCCGCGGTGGCCGAGCATTTCGAAATACTGCGCGCCGCGTTCGATCCTTGCCGCGCCATCGGCGAAGCTCGGCTTCAGGCTGACGCCGTGCACCGGCATTTGCGGCACGCCGGCGACCACTTCGGGCTGCCCCAGGCCGAGCACGTCGAGCAGGGTCGGGGCGATGTCGATCACGTGGCAGAACTGGTCGCGGATCTCGCCGCGGGCGGCGATGCCCTTGGGCCAATGCATCACCAGGGGGTCGCGCACGCCGCCGCCGTGGGTGTTCTGCTTGTACCATTTCAGCGGCGTGTTGCCGGCCTGGGCCCAGCCCCACGGGATGTTGCAGTGGCTGTTGGGGCCGCCGATGTCGTCCAGCCGCTCGACCGCCTCGTCGACGCTCTCGCGGATGCCGTTGAACCACTTCATCTCGTCGAGCACGCCGCTGGCGCCGCCCTCCTGGCTGGCGCCGTTGTCGGACATGACGATGAACAGGGTGTTGTCCCATTGGTTCACCGACTTCAGGAACTCGACCAGGCGGCCGATCTGGTGGTCGGTGTGCTCAAGCATCGCGGCGAAGGCTTCCTGCAGGCGGCAGGCGAAGCGCTGCTCGTTGGTCGACAGCTCCGTCCACGGACGAACGCCCGGATTGCGCGGCGCAAGCCGGGTTCCGGGCGGGATCACGCCCAGCTCCTGTTGCCGCGCGAACCATTCTTCGCGCACCACGTCCCAGCCGGCGTCGAACTTGCCGCGATACTTGTCCAGATAGGCCTGAGGCGCCTGGTGCGGCGAGTGCATGGCGCCGAAGGCGAGATAGAGGAAGAACGGCCGCTCGGGCACCAGCGAGGTCAGGTCGCGGACCATGCCGGCCGACTTGTCGACGATGTCCTCCGAGACGTGATAGCCGTCCTCCGGCCCGCCCGGCGGATCGACGAAATGGTTGTCGCTGGTCAGTTCGGGGAAGAACTGGTCGGTCTCGCCCTGCAGGAAGCCGTAATAGCGGTCGAAGCCTTTCTGCAGCGGCCAGTTGGCGTAGGGGCCGGCGGCCGAGCACTCGGCCATGGGCGCCAGGTGCCACTTGCCGGTGGCGAATGTGGCATAGCCGTTGTCGCGCAGGATCTCGGCCAGGGTCGCGGCCGAGCGCGGAATGGCGCCGCGCATATTGGGAAAGCCGGTGTCGAAGTTGGAGATGGCCCGCATGCCGACCGCGTGGTGGTTGCGGCCTGTGAGCAGGCAGGCCCGGGTCGGCGAGCACAGGGCCGTGGTGTGAAAGCTGGTGAAGCGCAGGCCGCCCGCGGCCAGGGCGTCTATATTCGGCGTCTCGATGCTGGAGCCATAGCAGCCGAAATGGGAGAAGCCGGTGTCGTCCAGCACCACCATCACGACATTGGGCGCCCCATCCTTGAACTTGGCAGGCGGCCACCAGGGCTTGGACTCGGCGTAGGTGCGGCCGATCACGCCATGAAAATCTTCGCCGGAGGGGGGCTTGCGGCTCATGGCGCGTCCTTTTCAGGTCAGGGATGGGGTCGAACGGGCGCGGCGAGGCCGGCTGCGCCGTAGATGATGATCTGGTCCAGCAGGGCGCTCAGGGCGGCGGCGCTACGGGCCTCCGCCGGCGTATCGCGCACCCAGCGGGCCAGGGCGAAGACGAGGCTGTCCCGAAGCCAGCCTAGCCGCTGGTCGAGAAGCTCCGGCGCGACATCGGGCAGGGCGCCCGCCAGCAGGCGGCGGCACCGGCGCAGGCCGGTCAGGTGCTGGTCCTCGACCGAACTCGACCCCAGGAGCTGGGGGTGGAAGGTGAGCTGGGCCAGCAGGCTCAGATAGTCGGGACCCCAGGGCTCCTCGATGGCCACCATGGCCAGGGGCGCGGCGTAGGCATGGAGGATTTGGGGCACGGAGCAGTCGGCCGGCAGCGCATCGACCAGGGCCTCGCGGCGGGCGTTCAAGGGCGCCAGGCGCCGGTTCATCACCGCGGTCAGCACCCCGTCGCGCGAGCCGAAATGATAGTGCAGGGCCGAGCGATTGCGCTGACCGGCCTGGGCGACGATCTGGGTCAGGGCGACGTTCTCGACGCCCTGCTGGGCGAACATCCGCTCGGCCACCTGCAGCAACTCTTCGACCGTGCCGGTGGGGGCGTATTCGCTGTTTTCGACGGCCGCGCTCATCGCGATCTCCATTAATACGATGTATTATGCAAATGGCGCCGACTGTCAATCCGGCGCGCCGCCGGCGGCAGAACCGCTCGGTTGCAGCCAGCGTCACAGCGGCCTATCACGGGTCGCGGCGGGCTTGGTGAAGCCTCCGGCACACCACCGGAGCACGTTTCATGAAAGGCATGATCTTGCAGCGCCTGATTTCGGGCCTCGGCCTTCTGCTTCTGCTGGCCGGTCCGGCCGCCGCCCAATCCGAGTCCGCTCAGCCTGCGCCGCCGGCGGCGCTTATTCGCCTGCACGACGCCCTGGGGCTGACGCCAGACCAGGAGCCGGCCTGGCGCACCTACGCCGCCGCCATCACGCCATCGGCCGCGGCCCAGGCGCGACACCAGCAGGCGGCCGAGTTGATGCCGCGCCTGCCGACGCCGCGGCGTATCGCCCTGATCGAGGCCACCATGGCCGCCGATCAGGCCGATTTCCGCCTGCAGGGCTTGGCGGTGGTGCATTTCTACGACCTGCTCAGCCCGGCCCAGCAGCGGATCTTCGACAATCAAACCGCGGCGCCTGCCTCCGAAAGCCGGCCGCTTCGGGCTCCGCCCGGCTGAGAATCGTCAGCGGTTGTCGAGCTGGGCGCGGACGGCGGCTAGGCCCTCGCGGCTGATGCGATAGGGCTGCCCGTCTCTGGAAGCGATCAGCCGTCGGCGCTTCAGCCGCGAAAACATGTCTCGGCCGCAGGTGGCCAGGCGATAGCCTTCGCGGGTGATGCAGTCGATCTGCTCGATGCGGCCGCGCTCGTCACGAATAAGGCGGATGCACCCGCCCTGGGCCAGCGCGTGCAGCACGCGCTGTTCGGGTTTGGAGATGTTCAAGGAGATGTCTCTGGTCGTCGCGCAGGATGACGCCGCCGCGTCCGAGAGGCGCGCGGGCGGCGGGCGGATCATCGGGTTCGCGCAGGCGCGAACCTCAGGCGACGGCAGACTCTGACATAAACTCTCCGAAGAGCGGCAGGTTGGACGAGGCGCCGCCGCCGGTCAACCGCCCGGACAGACGGCCTTGGACGCCGGCGCCAGCCGCGCCTCGCGGATCAAAAGATCGAGCTTGCCGGCAGTCTTCAGCACCACCGGGTCCTCGATCCGGCTGAGGTCGGCCCCAGCCTTGGCGAAGCAGGCGAGGGGAATGGTGAGGCTGGCCCAGCCGGCCGTTTTGGCCGACAGAGCTTTGGTGAGGTCGACCGATCCGGCGCATCCTGCGCCGCAGGCTTGGCCGAGCGTGACGGGGCCCGTCGGCGCACCGACTACGCGGAAGCTGAGCTGCAGTCCCTGGCCCACCTTCGCGGCCTCGGCGAGGTCTACGGTTCGCCCGCCGCCCCCGATTCGCCAGACGGCCGGCTTGCCGCCGCTCCAGGCCGCCCGGATCGCCGAGCCGTCGTGACGCGTGTCGAGGTCGCCATCAGGACTCGGCTGGTCGATCATGGTCAGACGCACCTCGGCGTCGGGATCGGCGACATAGATCGACCAGGGCGCGGTGACGTGGCCGGCGTGGAAGAAGGTGTCGCGCGCCCGACGCTCCGGCGGGACTTTGGCGTCCTCGCTGAGATGGGCCATGGCGTGATGCGATTCGTAGTCCAGGCCATAGCCGCGCGGAAACAGAACGCCGGTTGGTTGTTTGCTCTGCGGATAGCGCACCGGCATGCCGGTGGCGGGCCAGTTGAACGACAGGCGCCCCTTGAAGTCATGATCGACCTGCCCATCCGGCCGGCGGAAAAGCACATCGGCCACGCCTTCACCTTCGCTGCCCGGAAGCCAGGCGGCGACGAAGGCGTCGGCGGCGTTCAGCTCGGGATTGACCCATAGGGGGCGCCCTGAGAGGAACACCGCGATCACCGGGATCTTCTGCGCCTTCAAGCGGCGGAGAAGGACGAGGGCGCTCTTGTCGTTCGGCGAAAATTCGACCGTCTCACGGTCGCCAACGAACTCTGCGTAGGGCCTTTCGCCGAATACGACGATCGCGGCGTCGGGGCGCTGCGTGAAATGTCCGTCAGGGCTGAGGCTCGCCGATCCGCCGGCCGATTCGACCGCCGCCTTGATCCCGCTCCAGATCGAGGTCGCGCCCGGGAGGTCGGCGTTGGTGTTGTGCGCGCCCTGCCAGTCGACGGTCCAGCCGCCGGCCTGCTGGCCGATGTCATCCGCAGCCGCCCCGGCGACCAGGATCCTGGCCTGAGGCTTCAAGGGCAGAAGCCCGCCCTGGTTCTTGAGCAGGACCAGGGATTCCCGCACCGCCTGGCGGGCCAGGCCGCGATGTTCGGCGCCGCCGAAGGCGCTGAAGTCGCCGGCGCCGGGCCGGGCCTCCGCCGACGGGCGGTCGAACAGGCCGGCCAGGGCCTTGACCCGCAGGATGCGGCGAACGGCGTCGTCCAGCCGGCTCTCGGAAATTACGCCGCGGCGCACCTGGTCCAGGGTGTTGTCATAGAACTGGCGCCAGCTGTCCGGGGCCATGATCATGTCGATCCCGGCGTTGATCGCCTGGGGGCAGGAGAACTTGGTGCAGCCGGGGATCTCCTCCTGGGCGTTCCAGTCGCCGACCACGAAGCCGTTGAAGCCCATCCGGCCCTTCAGCACATCGGTGAGCAGGCTGTGGTTGCCGTGCATCTTGGCGCCCTGCCAGCCGTTGTACGAGGCCATGACGATGGCGGCGCCGGCCTGGATGGCGGGCGGGTAGCCGGCGGCGTGGACATCCCGCAGCACGGTCTCGCTGGAGCGGTTGTCGCCCTGGTCTCGGCCGTCCAGCGTGCCGCCGTCGCCCAGGAAGTGCTTCACCGACGAGAGCGTGTGGCCAGGCGCAAGGAAATCGGCCGAGCCCAACCGGCCTTGGACGCCGGTGACCATGGCCGCCGAATATTGTGCGACCAAGGCCGGGTCGTCGGCATAGCTCTCGTAGCTGCGGCCCCAGCGGACGTCGCGGGCCACGGCGACGGTCGGGGCGAAGGTCCAGTCGACGCCGGTAGCCGAGACTTCCTGGGCGGTCGCCCGGCCGATCTGCTGCAGCAGGGCCGGGTCGTGCGTGGCCCCGAGGCCGACATTGTGCGGGAAGATGGTCGCGCCGCGCACCTTGGCGTCGCCATGCACGGCGTCTATGCCGAAGATGATCGGGATCGGCGGATGGCGGTCGGCGGGGGCGGAGAGGGCGGCCTTCTGGAACGCGTCAACCAGATCCAGCCAGGCCTTGGGCCCAGTGCGGATGTCGCCCCCGGGCGCCGCGTTGCCGCCCGCCAGAATCGACCCCAGATGATAGCGTTGCGCCTCTTCTGGCGTGACCGAGGCGATGTCGGCCTGGACCAACTGGCCGACCTTTTCCTCGACGGTCATGCCGGCCAGAACCCTGTCGATGAACCGCTCGTTCTTTGGATCGATCAGCACACCCTTTGGCCCAACAGGCCAAGCGGCCGGTCGCGCGGTCGCGGGCGGCTCGGCGGCGGACGCACAAGAGGCGATGGAAGCGGCGAATATCGCGGTCGTCAACGCTGTCGTCAGCATCGCCCGACCAAGAACATTGCTGGATGAATTGGACGAAGATCTCGCCACACCTCTCCCCCGGTGATTACTATTTTTCGTTCAGGGTGCAGCCGTATTTGTTCGCCGGCGCCAAGACGCCACGCGATGCGGGAAGTTCCGGTTCCCGGCTTCGTCTGGCGCAGGCGGCTCGGCGATTCGGCCGGGACCCCGTTCAGGCTGGTTTGGTCGCCCGCAAGGGCATGAATCGACAGAAGCAAGAAATGGCAGCGCTGTCAAATGACGCTTTTGTCGGAATGTCGCCACCATCACGCTAATTCCCCGAAAAACAAGGGTTTGCGAGCGGCGGGCGACAAAACTTTCAAATTCGCATTGACAGCGCTGTCGGCGTTGGGCATGCTCGTAACGTCAAAACAAATCGCAGCCTGGATAGGCGCACAATAGAAGTAGGGAACCGGCGCAGTAGAGCGCATCGCTTCAGAACAGCCGGATCGCTCAGGCGATTCCGATCGAAAAAACTTATGTTTGTTTGCGAGTGAGCAGTTCAGTCGTCACCGATTGAGAAATCATCGGCGATGGAGGTCTTGCGCACGCCGTAAGCAGGCATGGCCAACTGCCATCAACCAAGAGAAATTGGGGGGAGCATATCCTGATGAACGCTTTCGCACGATACTCCAGGGCCGCGGCGCTCGGTAGCGCGTCGATCCTGGCGCTGGCCGCCTATTCGACGGCCCACGCCCAACAGTCCCAGTCGGCCGACGCCAAGTCCAAGTCGGCGGACACCATGAACGAGATCGTGGTCACGGGCTTTCGGGCTTCGCTGCAATCGGCCCTGAACGCCAAGCGCACGGCGATCCTGCCGATCGAGTCGGTGGCGCCGGAAGACATCGGCAAGATGCCGGACCAGAACGTCTCGGAATCGCTGCAACGCCTGCCGGGCGTACAGATCGACCGCGGGCCGCAGGGCGAAGGCACGGCGGTGCTGATCGACGGGCTGCGCCAGAACCTGACCACCCTGAACGGCGATGTGTTCCTGACCGGCAAGGAGTTCTACGTCTCGGGCGAAGGTTCCGGCGGCGGCGCCGGCGGCAACAACCAGTACAGCTCGCTGGAAGGCATCCCTAGCGAAGAGATCGGCGGCATCGACGTCTACAAGAACCCCAAGGCGTCGATGACCGAGGGCGGCCTCGGCGGCACCATCGACCTGAAGACCCGCGATCCCCTGGCCGGCCCGACGGGCCTGTCGATCGGCGGCAACGTGCGGGCGGCCTATAACGACACCCAGGGCGCCAGCGCCCAATATGGCGGCTGGACGCCGGTCGGAACCCTGGTCGGCACCTATAAGTTCAGCGACCGCTTCGCGGTCACGGGCAGCATTTCCTATGACGAGGAGAATACCCACACTCGCGAGTTCGAAGACCAGAACCGCAACCAGTGGCTGATCACCGATTCGATGCAGGGCTCCTATACCGGCCCGACAACGGCGGCGGACCTGGCCCACTCGGGCACCTTCTATATCGACCCGCAGCTGGCCTACATGTCCGACATCTACGACCAGCGGAAGACTTTGGGCGCGTCGGTGGGGCTGAAGTTCCGGCTGAACGACGCCATCACCACCAGCCTCCTGTGGTTCTATTCCAAGGAAGACGACACCACGAGCACCTATTCGGACAAGGTCTGGTTCAACGGCGAGGGCCAAAGCCCTGGCAGCCTGCTGCCGGGGATAGACTCGACCCAGCCGTTCTCGATCGACAGCCACGGCGTGGTGCAGAGCGGCACCTTCCAGGCCAATGGAGCCGAGACGGCGACGCTCTGGCAGCATGCCCTCGCCGAGGCCAACAACTTCCAGTGGGTCACCACTTACGACAACGGCGGCCCGCTGCGCGGAGCTCTGGATCTTTCCTACGCCCGCGCCCAGTCGAACCTGCAGGCCGATCAGGCCGACGTCGAGCACGGGCTCTACGAATCCTATCCCAACAACGCGCCGACCTCGCCGGCGGCGCCAGGCTGCAACAACGGCGGGGCGACCTGCGGCAGCGATCCCGCGGCCAGCCATGGCTATGAGTTCGCGTGGACCAATGGAGGCGATTCAGGCCTGCCTTCGGTCAAGTACCTGGCGCCCTTCGCCGACATCCTCAGCAATCCCAACTACACGACCTTCAAGTCGAACTGGGCCTGGGCCAACTACGCCAAGGAGAAGCAATTCGCGGGCAAGGGCGATGTTTCCTATGACGTGCCGTTCCTCAGCGAGGTCGGCGCGACCCTCAGTGGCGGGGTGCGGGTCGCCACGCGCGACGTCGACCAGACCTTCGGCCGTTATCTGATCAATGGCGACTACAACGGCAACACCACCGGCAACTGCTGCATCGGCGCCGGCAGCGGCACCTATCTCTACTACCAGGACCCCGGCTACGCGGCGATCCCGTTCTCGACCGCCGTCTCCAATCCGGGCCTGGTCAAGGTGGTGAACAATTTCGGCGCCGGGCCGATGATCGTGAAGAACACCGCCACCATGACCGATCCATCGACCTATCTGGAAAAGGTCTGGGCCGGCGGCGGGGTGACCAACAACACCGAAGCCTTCTTCGTCGACACCCTGAGTTCGTTCAAGGTCAAGGAAACCACCAGCGCCGGCTATGTCATGGCCGATCTGGGCGGCAAGGGCGCCCGCTATCACGTCAACTTCGGCCTGCGCCTGGTCGACACCGACCTGACCATCGACAACGCCCAGACCGCCGCCTCGCCGACCTACTACGGCACAGCGTCGTGGAACGGGGTCAACAGCAACAACGTGCCGGTCCAGCACAAGCGCAACTACATCGACGTCCTGCCCTCGTTCAACTTCACCCTGGACGTGACCGACAACCAGATCGTGCGCTTTGGCGCTGCTCGGGTGGTCGCGCCGCAGGACCTGTTCGCGCTGGGCCTGGGCAATTCCTACAACTTCACGCGCGGCGCCAACGACCCGGTGACCGGCAACGCCCGGTTCCAGTTCGCGGGCGGCAGCTCCGGCAACCCGAACCTGGATCCCTATCGCGCCTCGCAGTTCAACGTTTCTTGGGAAGACTACTTCGCCAAGGGCGCCCTGATCAGCGTGGCCGGCTTCTACAAGCAGGTCGACAACTTCGTCGAAACCGAGAACATCCCGACCAAGGTCAACGACGACTTCGGCGGCACCACCGCCGATGTCACCCAGCCGGTCAACGCCGGCAAGGGCAGCATCTATGGCGTCGAGATCGGCGGGCAGTACGCCTTCAACGGCGACTGGATGCCCTGGCTGCAGGGCTTCGGCGTCGCCGGCAACTACACCCGCTCGATGTCCTTCTCGGACCAGGCGACTTCGTTCTCCGAGCAGGGGCCGATCCCGGGCGTGGCCAAGAACGCGGTCACGGTCCAGGGCTATTACGAGCGGGGCGGGTTCGCCGCGCGGCTGTCCTATTCCTGGCGCGATACGGCGGTGAACGACAGCCTGGTCGGCGCGACCTTCGCCTTCCCCGACCAGAACGGCAAGACCAAGGTCTACCAGGTGTTCTCGGCGGCCTACGGCCAGCTGGACGGCCAGATCTCATATGACATCAACAAGCGTATCGGCGTCGTCTTCTCGGTCCAGAACCTGACCGACGAGGTGCAGCATACCTATCTGCAATGGCCCAACCTGCCGTTCACTTATGACGACAGCGGCCGCCGCTACTTCCTGGGCGTGAAATTCAAGCTCTAAGAAGGGCTTGCGCCGGACGGGGCGGGGGGCCGAGGCTCCTCGCCCCGCTCTCGTTTTGCAAGGTGGACGGCGATGCCCGATCAGCCAGCTTCAGCCGCCGAGGCGCAAGTCCCGGATAGGCGCATTCGCCGTATCGCCATCCTGGGCGGCGGCACGGCCGGATGGATGGCGGCGGCGATCCTGGCCCGGGCCACGCCCAACATGGGCCTGGCCATCACCGTCATCGAGTCGCCCGAGATCGGCACGGTGGGGGTGGGCGAGGCGACTATCCCGCCGATCATCGACCTCCTGCGTTTCCTGGGCATCGACGAGGCCGACTTCGTCCGCCACACGCAGGCGACCTACAAGCTCGGCATCAAGTTCCTGGACTGGCGGACGGTCGGCCACAGCTATTGGCATCCGTTCGGAACTTTCGGGACCTCGATCAACCGGCGCCCGTTTTTCCACGCCTGGCATAAGGCGCAGGCGGACGGCCTTTCGCCTCGGTTCAACGACTTCAGCCTCTGCGCGGCTCTGGGCGATGAGCATCGGTTTCGCCATCCCGATCCATCCGATCCGGGACCCGCCGGGGGGTTACGCTACGCCCTCCATTTCGACGCCGGACTGGTCGGGCGCTACCTGCGCGCCTATGCCGAACGGCTGGGCGTGTCGCGGCTGGAGCGGACCGTGAAGGGCGCGAGACAACGCGAGGATGGCTTCATCGAGGCGCTGGTCTTCGACAGTGGCGAAGAGCTGGCGGCGGACCTGTTCATCGACTGCAGCGGCTTTCGCGGCGTGCTGATCGAGCAGACCTTGAAGACCGGCTATCTGGACTGGAGCGATGTCCTGCCCTGCGACAGGGCGGTGGCGGTTCCGACCGAGCGCAAGGGGTCTCGCGCGCCTTACACCCAGTCGCGGGCGCGGGATGCCGGCTGGCAATGGCGCATTCCGCTGCAGCACCGGGTCGGCAACGGCTACGTCTATTGCAGCAGCCACATCAGCGACGCCGAAGCGACCGACGATCTTTTGTCCGTCGTCGGAGAAACGCCCCTGGCCGAACCGCGCCTGCTGCGCTTCACCGCCGGGCGCCGCCGAGAGTTCTGGAACCGCAACTGTATCGCCCTCGGCCTGGCGTCCGGCTTTCTCGAGCCGCTGGAGTCGACCAGCATCCATCTGGTGATGAGCGGGGTCTACAATCTGCTCGACCACTTCCCGGACAAGGATTTCGCTCCCGCCAACATCGCCTCCTACAACCGGATGCTGATCGAGGAGTTGGAGCACGTGCGCGACTTCATCGTGCTGCACTATTGCGCGGTCCAGCGCGAGGACACCCCGCTCTGGCGCTATTGCCGGTCCATGGCGCTGCCCGACAGCCTGGCCGAGCGTATCGAACTCTATCGAGCGACGGGGCGAATATCGGTCAAGGCGGGCGAACTCTTCACCGATCTCAGCTGGTTCTACATCTTCGAGGGGCTGGGGATCACGCCGCGCAGCCACGATCCGCTGATGGACGTGGTCGGTCGCGTGCAGTTGGCCGGCATATTGAACAGCCTCGCCCAGGCCACGGCTGCGGCGGCCAGGACTGCGCGGCCGCACGACGCCTGGTTCGATGCGCCGACCCTTGCGGGCGCCGCGCGATGAGCCGAAGCGGTGAATTGCTGGCCGGCGTCGAGCTCGGCGGCACCAAGTGTGTCTGCATCGTGGGGACCGGCCCGGACGACGTGGCCACCCAGATCTCCGTCGCCACCGGCGACGACGCCGAGGCGACCCTTGGCCAGATCGAGGCGATCCTGCGTGACTTGGACCGCGCCATGGGACCGATCGCGGCCCTGGGCGTGGCCTCGTTCGGGCCGGTCGATCTCGATCCGCGCTCGCCGACCTGGGGCCATATCACCTCCACGCCCAAGCCAGGCTGGAGCCAGGTCGATGTCGGCCGGCGGCTGGCGCGCGCCCTGGATAGGCCGACCGGCTTCGACACCGACGTCAATGGCGCGGCCCTGGCCGAAGGGCGCTGGGGCGCGGCGCAAGGACTTGCCGATTTCGCGTATGTCACAGTCGGCACGGGGGTCGGCGCGGGCCTGATCGCCGGTGGGCGGCCGATCGGGGGTTTCAGCCACCCGGAGATCGGCCACATGCGCGTGGCCCGGCGGGAGGGCGATGACTGGCCGGGAAGCTGCCCGTTTCACGGCGACTGTGTGGAGGGCCTGGCCTCCGGCTCGGCGATCAAGGCGCGGCTCGGCGGCAGCCCGGCGCGGCTCGATGAGGAAGACCCCGTCTGGGATCTGGTTGCCCACGTCTTGGCCGGCATGGCGCACAACCTGGCGGTCACCGCCGCGCCGCGGCGCATCCTGATGGGGGGTGGGGTGATGAACGCCCAGCCGCACCTGTTCCCCCGCATCCGGCGCGAGCTGACCCGTAGCCTGGCCGGCTATCTGGCCCTGCCGGAGATGGAAGATTTCATCCGCCCGCCCGGCCTCGGCGACATGGCCGGCCCGCTGGGCGCGCTCGCCGTGGCCGCGGACGCCCTGGCTGCTGCGAGGTCGCCGCGTTGATCCATCCTTTCCGCATGTGCGCCACTGCAGGCATCGCCCTGGCGGTCGGATTTGGCGTCACCCGCGCAGAAGTCGCCAGGCCTGGCGCGCTAGGGCCCTATGACGTGACCCTGCTGCAGGGCGGGGTCGGAATGACCCGCGAACTGCCCGAGGCCGCCAGCCTCTATGCCGCCGGCGCCGCGTGGTCGATGTCCGGCTGGGTGCGGGTGGACGCGCCACAGGCTGGCGAAGTCGTCGTTGCGGGCCTGGGCGATCCGGCGACGCCGGCTTGCGACTGCCTGCTGCTGCGCGACGGCCGCCTGGCCTTCACCCTGGCTGGCGGGGCGCGGTTGGAAAGCTCGGAGGCCTTGCAGGCTGGCGCCTGGCGCTTCGTGGCGGTGACCTTTGACGGGACCACCGCGCGCCTGTTCCTCGACGGCGCCGAGGTCGCGCGCGCCCCGGCGCGGACCGAGGCCGTGAAAGCCTTGTTCTCGCTGGGTCCGGTGCTGGGCGCATCGCCCGAGGTGCGCCATTTCGGCGGCTCCCTGGCCGGCTTCAGGCTGGATCCACGCGCGCTGCCGGCTGGCGCTGTGAAGGCTGCGGCGACGGCGGCGCCGCGCTTCGACCTGATCAGCTTTGACACGGTCGGCGCCCATTGGCCGGTGCAGGTGACCGCTTGGATCGGGCTGCAGAAGCCGCAGGATCCCTGGACCCTGCCCGAGGCCAAGACGGCGGCCGAGGCGCCGGCCGCAAAGCCGCTCGGCGTTCGCGTGGCGCTGCAGCCGAACGGCGCCGGCGTCTGGTCGCTGGGCGACTGGAGGCTGTCGGCTGCCCCCAGGGTGACGGGAAGCAGCGCGGCGCTCTCCACCGTTGGCTTTGACGACCACGCCTGGCTCGCGGCGACCGTGCCGGGAACCGTCCTGACCACCCTGATCGACCGCGGCGTCTATCCGGACCCGGACCACGGCCTGAACAACATGGCCATCCCCGAAAGCCTGGCGCGGCAGGCCTACTGGTACCGCACCGAGTTCACCCCGTCGCCGGCAACGGCGGACCGGCGCCTGACCCTGACGTTCCAAGGGATCAACTATGCGGCCGAGGTGTGGCTGAACGGCCAGCGCCTGGGCGATGTGAAGGGCGCGTTCATCCGCGGGGTGTTCGACGTCACCGGCAAGCTGAAGCCGGGCCAGGCCAACGCCCTGGCCGTGCGGGTTTCGCCTCCGCCGCATCCCGGCATCCCATCGGAGGAGTCGATAGCCTACGGCCCGGGCGAGAACGGCGGCTCGATGGCGATCGACGGGCCGACCTTCTTCGCCACCGAGGGCTGGGACTGGATCCCAGGCATACGCGATCGCGACACCGGCCTTTGGCAGGGGGTGGAGCTGTCGGCCTCAGGGCCGGTGCGCGTTCTCGATCCCGATGTGATCACCCATCTGCCGCTGCCGCGCACCGACGAGGCCGATCTCGTCATCCTGGCGCCGATCGACAACGCCGATCCGACGCCCCGGGCGGTGACGGTCGAGGCCGCCTTCGACGGCGTCGTCGTGCGCAAGGCGGTGACGGCGGGGCCGGGGCGCTCTGAGGTGCGTTTCGATCCGGCCGAATTTCCGGCCCTGCGGGTCGCCCATCCCCGGCTCTGGTGGCCGAACGGCTATGGTGACCCGGCGCTGCACGACCTGACGGTCACGGTGCGGGACGGGCAGGGGGCTTCCGACGCACGGACGATCCGCTTTGGCATGCGCGAGCTGACCTACGAGCTGTCGCTGTTCGACCATGCCGGTCGGCTCAGGCGGGTCGAGGTCGATCCGACCGGCGGCTTCCTGCGCGGCGAGCGGCTGGTCGACACCCGGCACGAGGCCATCAGCCAGACGCCGAACGGCTGGGCGCAGTCCTTGACCGCGGCCGGCGAGGCGTCGCCAGCTGTGAAGGACCTGCCGCCATCGCCCCTGGCGCCATACCTGGTGCTCAAGGTCAACGGAACCGCCATCGCCGCGCGCGGCGGCAGCTGGGGCATGGACGATTCCCGCAAGCGGGTCTCGCGCGAGCGGCTGGAGCCCTATTTCCGCCTGCACCGCGACGCCCATCTCAACATCATCCGCAACTGGATGGGCCAGGACACCGAGGAGAGCTTCTACGACCTGGCCGACCAGTACGGCATGCTGGTGCTGAACGATTTCTGGGAGTCCACCCAGAACTTTCAGCTCGAGGCGCAGGACCCGGCCCTGTTCCTGGCCAATGCGCGGGATGTGATCCTGCGCGACCGCCACCATCCCTCGATCGCGGTCTGGTTCGGGCGTAACGAGGGCGTGCCGCAGCCGATCATCAACGAGGGGCTGGGCGACCTCGTGGCCTCGCTCGACGGGACCCGGCTCTATACCGGCAGCTCGAACCGGGTGAACCTGCAGGACAGCGGGCCCTATGCCTGGCGCCCGCCCGAGCAGTATTTCACCAGCCTGTCCAAGGGGTTCGCGGTCGAGGTTGGCACGCCGTCGCTGGCGACGCTGGAGGCGGTGAAGGCGATGGTTCCCGAGGCCGACCGCTGGCCGATCAGCGACACCCTGGCCTATCACGACTGGCATTTCGGCGGGAACGGCGACGTCAAGAGCTTCATGGATGCCATCAGCCGCGAGTTCGGCGCGCCGACCAGCCTGGAGGACTTCGAGCGCAAGGCGCAGATGCTGAACTATGTGGACTACCGGGCCATATTCGAGGGGTTCTCGGCCCATCTCTGGAGCCAGAACAGCGGTCGGCTCCTGTGGATGACCCACCCGGCCTGGCCCAGCAACCATTGGCAGATCTACAGCGCCGACTACGACACCCAGGCCTCCTACTACGGGGCGATGAAGGCGGCTGAGCCGCTGCATGCGCAGATGAACCTGCCCGACTACGCCTTGGCGGTGACCAACACGACCCGCGAACCTGTGAACGGCCTCGTTCTGACGAGCCGGGTCCTGGGGCTGGACGGCAAGGTGCTGGCGACCCGGCAGGATCGGCTGGACGCCGCCGCCAACCAGGTCACGACGCTGGCGCCGCTGGATCTCGCCCGCCTGTTCGCCAAGGCGCGGGTGCTGCTGGTCAGCCTGGAACTGCGCGACGCCAAGGGCGTGATCCGCTCGCGCAACCTCTATTGGCAAGGGCGTGACGAGGCCAGCCTGCAGGCCCTGAACGGGCTCGCGCCTCAGGCCTTGTCGATGACGGTATCGGCTGGCGCGGACGGCGACGAGGCGGTGCTGCATGCGCGGTTGAAGAACCAGGGCGTCATCCCCGCGCTGGCGGCCAAGCTGACTCTGGTTGACGAACGCGGCCAGCGGATCCTGCCCACCTATTACAGCGACAACTACGTCTCGCTGATGCCGGGCGAGGCGCGAGATGTCGAGATCCGCTATCCCAAGAGCCATTCTGGCGCGCCGCGGATAGAGCTACGCGGCTGGAACGTGCGGCCGGCGATCGCTTCGCCCTAGCGCCCGCCTCGGCGAACCTTGGCCTTGGCGGGCGGCGCCGTGGATTGGCGCTCGATCAGCTTGAAGGCGTCGACATGGTCCAGGCTGGCGTCTCGGTCGCAATCGGCGGGAACCTGGCCCGAGATCAGCGCCTTGGCGGCGGAGGTCGCCATTTCGACCAGCGGCTGACGCACTGTGGTCAGGCTGGGACGGCTGAAGCGCGAGGCCGTACTGTCGTCGAAACCCGCGACCGAGACGTCGCCCGGCACTGAAAGCCCCGCTTCGTCAGCCGCCGCCAGGCAACCCAGGGCCATGTCGTCGCTGCTGGCGAAGATGGCCGTGGGCCGCTCGGGCAGGGCGAGCAGGGCCTTCCCGGCCTGCTGCCCGGACTCGTAGGTATAAGCGCCCACCTGGATCAGCGCGGGGTCGACCTTCAGTCCTGCCTCCGCCATGGCGGCCATGAAACCCGCCCGCCGAGCCCGGCTCGACCCCCACAGGGGGTCGCCCATGACGAAGCCGATGCGGGTGTGGCCCAGGCCGATCAGAAGACGGGTCATCTCCCTGGCCGCGCCGCGATCGTCCAGCCGCATGCACAGGCCGCCCGGAAGGTCCTGCTCGGGGCCCAGGCGCACGAACGGCGTGCCGGATTTCTTGAGGATGTCGAGCACGATCTCGTTGTCGGAGCTCGGAGGGGTCAGGATCACCCCGTCCGGCTTCAGCGCGGCCAGAAGCCCGTTGACCTCCTGGCGCACCCGCGGCGCGTCATGGTCGATCAGTTCCAGCATCAAGTGATAGCCGCCCTCGCGGCACGATAGGGTCGAGCCGTACTGCACGCGGCTCAGATAGTCGGCGCCGCGCTCGCCCGCCCAGTGCTCCAGGGTCAGCGACGCGTCGACGAACACGGTCAGGACGAACGATTTGGAGCCGGCCAGGCTGCGGGCCGAAAGGTTGGGGCTATAGCCCAACGCCTCGGCCGCCGCCTCGACCTTCTCGCGCGTCGCAGGACGGACATTGGGCTCGGCGTTCATCACCCGTGAGACCGTCTTGATCGACACGCCTGCGCGGTTGGCCACGTCATAGATCGTCACGGAAGCCATAGAGACGTCACGGCCTTTCCAGGTTCGAATCGCCCGCTTCGACGCTGCGTCGGCCGGTAGTCGAGCACATTACGATCGTCTTCGGGCAGATTTTCAGGAACGTGGCCCCTCCGGGCGCAAGATCCCGGTTACGAGTCGCCCCGCGGCCCTCTAGGATCACTGCAGGCCATTGCGACCCAGGGGGCAGGCGAAAACGCCGCCGCCGGAGCCGGGCCTTGTGAGGGGAGGGGGCATGGCCGTTGTGCACGAGGTGCGCGAGCCGGCGCCGGTTGGCGCGGGCTTCATCGCGGGCCTGACCCTGGCCCAGATCGGCGCCTACATCAGCTTCGTACCGCTGCTGCAGGTGCTGTTGCCGCTGAAGGCGGCGATGATCGATCCGGCGCACAAGGCCGTCACCTTGGCCAACATCACCCTGTGGGGCGCGGTCGCGGCCGGTTTCGCCAACCTGATCGCCGGCGCGATCAGCGACCGGACCACATCCCGGTTCGGCCGCCGCCGCCCCTGGCTGCTGGCGGGGGTGGCGGGCACCTTGCTGTCCTATGTGATGATCCGCCTGGCCGGCTCGGTGGCGGGATTGCTGATCGGGATCGTGTTTTTCCAGATCGTGTTCAACTTCCTGTTTGCGGCCCTCCTGGCCCTGGTCGTCGACCGGGTGCCGAACCAGCAGCGGGGCGTAGTCTCGGCGTTGCTGGGCTTGGGATATCCGCTGGGGAACGTCGGCGGCGTAACCCTGATCGGCGGCCTGATCGGCAGCGAGGCGGCCCGCTATCTCGCGCTCGGCCTCATCGTGCTGGCCGCGGTCGCGCCGTTCGCCCTGGCCCTGCGCGATGTCCCGATCACAGCGGCGCAAAAGCCCAGGGGGCGCCTGCCGATCTTCTCGCCCGATTTCTGGGTCGATCCGCGCAAACATCCGGACTTCGGTTTCGCCTGGGGCGGACGGTTCCTGGTGCTGACCGGCTTCAGCCTGGTGCAGAGCTACATGCTCTATTATCTGCTGGACGTGGTTCGCTATCCGACCCTGTTTCCGGGCGCGCGGGCGGAGCAGGGGCTGGCCGTGCTGACGGCGATCGCGGCGGTGTTCAATGTCATCTTCGCCCTGATCGGCGGCCTTCTGTCCGACAAGGTCCGGCGGCGGAAGCCGTTCGTCATCCTGGGGGCCCTGGTCTTGGCCGGGGCCACCGCAAGCTTCGCCCTGGCCCCGAGCTGGCCGGCCCTGATGATCGCCTACGCCTTCCACGGCGTTGGCACCGGAGTCTACTTCGCGGTCGACATCGCCCTGGTGACCCAGGTGCTGCCCTCGGCCAGGGACGCGGGCAAGGACCTGGGCATCGTCAATCTGTCCAACACCGTGCCGCAGATTCTGGCCCCCGTGCTGGCCGTCGGCCTTCTGGGCGCGGCCCATGCGGATTTTCGCACCTTGTTTCTGCTGGCCGCCGCGGTCTGTGTCGGCGGGGCCGTGATGGTGGCGCCCATTCGCAGCGTGCGTTGAGGCCGCGCCATTCACCGCAGAACCATCCTCCATTCAGGGCGCAGGGCTTCGCCTGCTCAGGCGCAAGAATGACAACAAATGACAGCGCTGTCTAACGGAGATTGCGCCGGTGAGGTCCGGTTGCCCTAGGGGCGTCGGCTTGCGTGGTTCTGATCCGCCGAGATATGGCTTTTCAGCCATCGGCCAAAGGCGGCCGGCGGGCAGGGGACGGCGAACGGCCCAAGACCACCGAGTGTGGCGGGGCGAACAGGGGACGGCAGGCCATGATCAAGACTCGCATCACCGAGATGTTCGGCGTCGAGACCCCGCTGGTGATGGGCGGTATGACGGGCGTGGGCGTGGGCCCGCTGGTCGCCGCCGTGGCCAACGCCGGCGCCCTGGGCTTCATCACCGCCCACATGTTCCCCTCGGCCGAGGCGCTCGAGGCGGAGATCAAGCGCACGCGCGACGCCACCGACAAGCCGTTCGGCGTCAACTTGACCATCCTGCCGTCGCTGAACCCGATCCCCTACGACGAATACCGCCGGGCGATCATCGAAAGCGGGATCAAGATCGTCGAGACCGCCGGCCGCAACCCGGTCGACCATCTGCCTGACTTCAAGGCCAATGGGGTCAGGGTGATCCACAAATGCACCTCGGTCCGCCACTCGGTCAGCGCCGCCAATCTGGGCGTGGACGTGATCAGCATCGACGGCTTCGAGTGCGCCGGCCACCCGGGCGAGGACGACATCGGCCTGATCGTCCTGTTGCCGGCCACGGTGGACAAGGTCTCGATTCCGGTGATCGCCTCGGGCGGCATGGCCGACGGGCGGAGCCTGGCCGCCGCCCTGGCGCTGGGGGCCGAGGGCGTCAACATGGGCACCCGCTTCATGGCCACCCAGGAAGCCGGCATCCATGAGAACGTGAAGCGCCGCATCGTCGAGAACACCGAGCGGGACACGCTGCTGACCAATCGCACCCTGCGCAACACCGCCCGGGTGGCCAAGAACGCCATCTCGGAGGAGGTGGTCCGCATCCAGCAGGATGTGACCAAGACCATCGAGGACGTGCGCCATCTGGTGGCCGGCGTGCGCGGTCGCACCAATGTGCTGGAGGCGGGCGACCTGGACGGCGGCATCTGGACCGTCGGCCAGAGCCAGGGCCTGATCCACGACATCCCGACCTGCGCCGAGCTGGTGAAGAACATCATGCGCCAGGCGGAAGATGTGTTGCAGCGGGATGCGCGCCGCATCGTCGCCTGAGCGGGATCAGCCGGCGGCGAGCGGCCTCACCACCACGGGTAGGCGGACGGCATGTCCGTGGAGACCCGCCCCGGAAACTGGGGCGGGCGCTTTTCCAGAAAGGCGCTGACGCCCTCGCGCACGTCGCCGCCCTGGCCCAGGGTCATGGCGAAGCCGCCGTCCAGCTTCAGGAGTTCGGCGGGGGAGGTGGCGGGGCCGAAGCGCCACAGCATCTGCCGCGTCAGGGCCAGGGAGACCGGCGCGCAGTTTTCGGCGATCTCGAGGGCGATCGCCTTGGCGCGGGGCAGCAAGGCCTCAGGCTCGACGACTTCGCTGACCAGGCCGCCGGCCAACGCTTCCTGGGCGTCGAAGATCCGCCCGGTCAGGCACCAGCGCAGGGCCTGGGACAGGCCGACGAGCTGGGGCAGGAACCAGGCGCTGCCAGCCTCGGGCACAAGGCCGCGCCGGGCGAAGATGAAGCCGAAGCGGGCGCTGGACGAGGCGATCTTGATGTCGGTGGGCAGGGCCAGGGTCACGCCGACCCCGACCGCCGGGCCGTTGAAGGCTGCGATGATCGGCTTCTCGCACTCGAACAGCGCCTGGACGAAGCCGCCGCCGGGCGCCCGATCGCCCCCCGCGCCGAAGTTCTTGCCGCCGGCCCCGCCTGCGGTGGTGTCGAAGCTGTCCGCCCCCGCCGAAATGTCGGCCCCAGCGCAGAAGCCGCGGCCGGCGCCGGTCAGGATCACGGCGCGCACCGCATCGTCCCGGCTGGCCTGGTTGACGGCCTGGGCCAGTTCCGCGCCCATGCGGGCGGTGTAGGCGTTCAGCTTCTCCGGCCGATTGAGGGTGATCATCGCCACGGGGCCATCGACCACATAGAGGATCTCGAAAAATTCCATCTGGGGGCTCCCGGAGTTGGTCAGAGGCGGGGCAGGGGCGTCACCGCACGGCCGGGCGTCCTTCCCTGCGATCGCTTGCCGGCTTGGTTATTGGCGATAAGCTATAATGCCAGATCAAGAAGTCAAAGGCGGCCGACGGATTGTCCGAAAGCGGGCGCAGGGCAGGAAAAAGCTCCGATGAGCACCGAAGACACCGTCCTCTACGAGGTTCGCGATCACGTCGCGACCATCACCCTGAACCGGCCGGATCGGCGCAACGCCCTGACGTACCAGGCCTATGACGCGCTGGAGGCGGCCTTCCGGCGGGTTGTGGCCGATCCCGAGGCGCGCTGCGTGATCGTCACCGGCGCCGACCCGGCGTTCTGCTCAGGCGACGACGTGCGCGAGATCATGGCGGGCCCCAAGGCCTTCGCGGCCACGACGGCCCCGGTGGTGCGCCATCGGCCGACGCCGGCCGCCATGGCGGCGCTGGAATGCGACAAGCCGGTGATCGCCGCGATCAATGGCGCAGCGGTCGGCTGGGGCATGGAGCTTGCCCTCTATGCCGACATCCGCATCGCCTCCGACCGCGCTCGTTTCGCCGAGCTGTTCATCAAGCGCGGCCTGGTCTGCGATGTGGGCGGCTTCTATCGCCTTCCGCAGATCGTCGGGCCGGCCAAGGCGGCGGAGCTGCTGTTCAGCGGCGAGGTGATCGACGCCGCCGAGGCCCTGCGCATCGGTCTGGTCACCGAGGTCACGCCGCACGAGGCCCTGATGGACCGCGCCCGGGCCATGGCGGCCAAGATCGCCGCCAATCCGCCGCTGGCCCTGCGCTATATGAAGGAGGGGCTGCGCCGCGCGACCTATGGCGACCCGCGCGAGATCGGCGCCTGGGCGATCGAGACCATCCGCCGGCTTATGCAGACCGAGGACCATAAAGAGGGCGTTGCCGCTTTCCTCGAAAAGCGCGAGCCGGCGTTCAAGGGGCGCTGAGGGCGGGTTACCTGCAACCGCCATAGTCAAAGCGCAAGGGCGGGTGCGTCGCTACAAATAATGTCTACGCCGGTTAGAGATGTCGCGCTGGGCGCCAGATAGAAATGTCACCAGCGGGTAGGTGAGGGGAGCGGGCGCGGAGCCCTTCAACCGCGCAGAGCCCGACCGCTGCCCTCCGCACCAGCCGTTCAACTGCGTCCTTTGTTTTCCGAGTGCGCCGTCAGGCGCGCGAGGCACGTAGGACCTCGGGTGACGTCGGTGACGCCTACCAATCGCGCCAAGCGTCGATCTCTTCGACGAGGTTCTTCTGGCGGGCAACATGGGCCATCTCTTCCAGAACAGCAAAGATGTCCTCTCGCTCTTCCGTCTCGATGACACCGCCAGCACTTTCGTCCGCCGCGTTGAACCATTCGACGCAGCTCTTCAGCGCCGCGCGCACGTCAGCCTTTTTGGGTTTCGCGCCAAGAGCTTCGAGCTTCTTGCAGGTCGCGTGTATAACTTCGCGAGCTTCAGCGGTGAATTCGGCTGGTGGGAAAGGTGGCGACGGGGTCCATCGTTGGAAAGGCGTTTCAGCCAGCAGCTGGTCCCAAGTAAGCTTACTCAATCGCTCCCGATATCGCTTCTCCTGGGCCGCGCGTTGTTCGGCCGCCTTGGCTTGCTGACGCTCAATTTCTTCCGAGAATGCCTCCCGGTCGTGTGTCCAACGCCATTCACCTTCAGCAGCATGGTTCGCTGCCCACATGCCGGCGGTTCGGCTCCCAACGGCACGGCCCAAAATCTGCTCCGCGAGTGACTTGTGCTCGGATGAAACTTTTATCGCTCCCAGAAGGGTGAGTTGATCGAGGCCTGATGGTGACCAACCATCGGCAATAATGCCGAAAACTGCCAATCGCCCGGTGAATGCAAAGCGGTGCTCTCTGAGGATCGATGACCTTCCGACCTCTTGGAGCGATGGCAAGCTGTTCCAGATGCCGTCCGATACAGCCACAACGACCAATGCTTCGTTCTTCCCGAGGACCTTAACAGCTGCCCATCTTCCAGTCTCCGGCGCACCAAACTCGTTCGTCGGCATAGTATGAAAGGCATAGATATTTCCGGCTACAGGCCCCGCGTCATCCAGTGAGCCATGCGTGGCAGCTTCTTCTCTTGCCGCTGGTCGCCGACCGAAAAGCTTTGAAAACATCGCGCACCCCTGAGTGGTGCACGTTGCCAGAACCTACCGGGGCCGACTACGGGGCAGTTTACCAGGGAGCGTAGCTTTCCGTCGGCGCGAAAGATCAGCCGACGCTGAACATGTGCTTGGTCTGATCGCGCCGCTTCGGACCCTTGCTGGTGCGCATTCCGGGCGCCGGGTTTGCTGATTCTCGCGGATCAGCGTGAGCAGGCCGCCGAGGCGCTTGTTCTTGAGCACGGCCGTCTCGGTGACGCGCCTCAGCTTGTCGGAGGTGCGGTAGGGCATGCTGCGGCCCTTTTAGCGGACCTCCAGCCGGCCATCGGGGAAATCCACGACCTCGACCCGCCGGCCGATCGCGGCCTGGGCGAACTCGGACGGTTCGATCATGAAAAGGATGTTGTCGTACTGGAGGGTGAGCGACTGCGACAGCGTCCGCACTAAATGGCTACACAAAAATATCGTCTAAGATAGATTATCAGAAATTATCACCATGCCGTCGAACGCCGGTTCGACCCCTTTGGGCAAAATTGCGTTCAAGGCTTTGAAATCCAGGTCGATATGCATGTTGGTCAGGATCGCCCTTTCGGGTCGGACCTTGGCGATCCATTCCAGCGTCATCTCCAGATGCGCGTGCGTCGGGTGCGGCCTGTAGCGCAAGGCGTCGACGATCCAGACCCTCACGCCGGCCAAGGCCTCGAACGCGCTGGGCGGCAGACCGACCACGTCGCTGGAATACGCCACGTCGCCGAACCGGTAGCCCACCGAGCGCATGCCGCCGTGGTCCTGGTCGAACGTGACCACCGGAATGGCGCCCGACGGCCCGCCTATGCTCCAGGCCTCGCCGTGCGGCGGTATCAGCCTGTCGTCGCATATCGCCGGATAGCCGGCGTCGCCGCGGAACACATAGCGGAACCGGCTGATCATGGTGTCGCTGGTGGCCTGGTCCATGTGCACCGGGATCCGCCGCATGGCCCTGAGCGCAAAGGCGCGCACGTCGTCTATGCCGTGGCTCTGGTCGGCGTGGTCGTGGGTCAGCAGCACCGCGTCCATGCGCTTGGCCCCGGCGGCCGCTGTCTGGCTGCGCAGGTCCGGCGAAGTGTCCACCAGCGCCGTGGTCCAATGCTCCGGCCCCTCGGCCGAGCGCCGGCGCACCAGCATCGAGCAGCGCGAACGCTGGTTGCGCGGATCGGTGGGATCGCAGGCGCCCCAGTCGCCGTCGGCCCGCGGCACGCCGCCGGACGAGCCGCAGCCGAGGATGGTGAATTCCAGGGGGCCGCTCATGGGCGCGCCTCCGCCGGCGTCGGAATCCGGTCGAACAGCGCAAAGAACGCCGCCTCGGTGCGCGCCTCGGCTTCGTTGAGGCTCCAGCCGCGCAATTCCGCCAGCTTGGCCAGGATATGCGGCAGATAGGCTGGCTCGTTGCGCCGGCCGCGCATGGGAACCGGAGCCAGGTACGGGCAATCGGTCTCGACGATGATGCGGTCGGCGGGCATGTCGCGGATCACGGCGCGGACCTCCTCGGCCGCCTTGAAGGTGGCGATGCCGGACACCGAGAACCAGGCGCCCAGGGCCGCCGCGCGGCGGGCCAGCTCAGGCCCGCTGGTGTAGCAATGCAGCAGGAGCTTGAACGGCCCACGGGCGTGTTCGGCTTCCAGGATGTCGGCCATGACCTCGTCGGCGTCGCGGCTGTGCACCACCAGCGGCAGGCCGGTCTCGCGCGCCGCTGCGATATGGGCCCGGAACACTTGGGCCTGCACATCGCGCGGGCTGAGGTCGTAGTAGAAGTCGAGCCCGGTCTCGCCGATCCCGACCACGCGGGGATGGCTGGCGAGCTGGATCAGGGTTTCGGCCTTAAGATCCGGATCTTCCTTGGCTTCGTGCGGATGGGTTCCGACCGTGCACCAGATGTCGGCGTGGGCCTCGGCGATGGCCTTGACCGCGGGAAACGACGAGACCTTGTCGCTGATGGTGACCATCAGGCCGACGCCGGCGGCGCGCGCCCGGGCGATCACCTCGGCCTGGTCCTCGGCGAACTGCGGGGCATGCAGGTTGACGTGGCTGTCGATCAGCATGTCGAAATCCGTCAGAAACTGGCCCGCGCGGCGGCGCGAAGCTCGGCCATGGCGGTCCAGAAAGCGTCGGTTCTGTCTAGGTTTACCGCCTCGACCTCGCGCGGGATGCGAATCAGCCGATCCCAGACCTGGTACCAGCGGTCCGAGGGCGTGGCCCCCTGCTCCGCGCTGGCCAGGGCCCGCTCGCGCACCCGCTCGGCCAGGCGCTCGAACAGTAGCTCGAAGCGGGCCGCACCCTCGGGGCCACGGAAGCCGTCGGTGACGGTGAGCATGGGAACCGGATCGACCTCCGGCAGGCGCTGCAGGATCTCGGCCGCCAGCCGGTCGACCTCGACCGCCGAGGCGCCGGCGAGTTGCAGCGCCCGGCCCGGCGCCCCATGGGCTATGGCCGCCAGCCGGCGCGCGTCGTCCGTGGTTACATCCAGCCGCTGTTGGAGGAAGTCGGCCGCGTCGTCCTCCGCCCAGGCTTCGAAGCGCAGTCGCCGGCAACGGGAGCGGATGGTGGGCAGGAGCCCGCCCGGCGAATGCGACACCAGGAACAACACGCCACGTTCAGGCGGTTCCTCAAGAGTTTTCAATAAGGCGTTGGCGGCGTTGGTGTTCATGTCATCGACGGCGTCGATGATCGCCACGCGATAGGGCGAGGCCGCCGGGGCCTTGGAGAAGAACTCGGGCAGGCGGCGGGCGTCGTCCACCGGAATCACCTTGCGCGGCTTGCCGTCCTCCCCCACCCGCTCCAGCACCATCAGGTCGGGGTGCGAGCGCGCCGAAATCTGCCGGCTGACGAAATCCTCGGGCGCGGCGCCTAGCAGGCCATAGGCGGGGTCGGGCCGGGCCCCCATCAGCCGGCGGGCGGCGCGGTAGGCGAAGGTGGCCTTGCCGACGCCTTCCGGCCCGCAGAGCAGCCAGGCGTGGTGCAGCCGCCCGCGCTCCAGCGCGCCGAGGAAGGCTTCCTCTACCGCCTGACCGCCGTGGAAATCGAACACGTCGCGGGGATGGGCGATATCGATGTCGTCGCTCATGCCAGCCGCGCCTCGACCGCGCGCCAGATGCGCGCCTCGACCTCGTCAATGCCGGCGTCGGCGTCGATCAGCACGCAGCGCGCCGGCTCAGCCTCGGCTATGGCCAGGAAGGCTGCGCGCAGGCGCTGGTGAAAGGCCAAGCCCTTGGCCTCAAAGCGCGCCTCGCCCTCGCCTCGGGCGGCGGCGCGGGCCAGGCCCGTCTCCACCGGCATGTCCAGGATCAGGGTCAGGTCGGGGCGGACATCGCCGACCACATCGCGCTCGAGCGCGGCGATCAGCGCGGCCGGGGCCGAGCCGCCCGCGCCCTGATAGGCGCGCGTGGAATCGAAGAAGCGGTCGCACAGCACGATCGCGCCGCGCGCCAGGGCCGGCTCTATGGTCCGCTCGATGTGGTCGCGGCGGGCGGCGTACATCAGAAGAGTCTCGCTGATCGGGCTCCAGCGATCGACCGCGCCGGTGACCAGCAGCGCGCGGATCGCCTCGGCGCCGGGCGAGCCGCCGGGCTCGCGCGTCACCACCACCTCGCCGCGCGGCTTCAGCCGGTCGGCCAGGCGTTTCAGCTGGGTGGACTTGCCGGCCCCCTCCCCGCCTTCCAAGCTTATGAACAGACCGCGCCTCACGGCTCTCACATTGTCCGGTTCGCGCCTCGGCGCAAGGCCCGCTCGGCCGCGGCCGTTGACCGCTCCTGCAACCGCACGTATCCGAAGCTCACACGAGGCGCGCCAGACGCCTTTGAAGGCGGCCAATTGGGGGCGGACATGCGGACATTGATGGCGACCTGCGCGGCGGCGGCCCTTGCCCTGGCGGCCGGATCGGGCGCGGCGAGCGCGGCCGATTTCACCATGCCCCAGGCCCTGTCCTATCCGTTCGTGAACGAGCTGGCCGCCGCGGCCAAGGCCGACCGCATCGCCTGGGTGCGCAATGTGAAGGGCGTGCGCAATGTCTGGGTCGCCGAGGGGCCCGCCTATGCGCCGCGCCAGGTGTCCCAGTTCACCGAAGACGACGGCCAGGAGCTGACCCAGCTGACCTTCTCGCCCGATGGCAAGCTGCTGGTGTTCGTCCGCGGCGGCGACCATGACGAGAACTGGCCAGCAAAGGGCGACCTGCAGCCGAACCCGAACTCCAGCCCGACCGAGCCCAAGATCACCCTGTGGGCCGCCGACCCGACCGGCGCCAAGCCGGCGCAGAAGCTGGTCGAGGGCGACGCCCCGGCCATCTCGCCCAAGGGGGTGCTGGCCTATGTCAAGGACGGCCAGGTCTGGACCGCGGCCCTGGACGGCAAGGACGGCCACCGGCTGTTCTTCGATCGCGGCAAGGACGGGGCGCTGGCCTGGTCGCCGGACGGGTCGCGCCTGGCCTTCGTGTCGAACCGCGAGGATCATGCGTTCATCGGCGTCTATGCCGACAATGACCATCCGATCGCCTGGATGGCGCCCTCCACCGGCGCCGACGGCGCGCCGGTCTGGTCGCCCGACGGCCAGCACATCGCCTTCACCCGCCAGCCCGGCGATGGCGGCGCGCCCCAGCCGCTGCTGAAGAACAGCCCGCATCCCTGGTCGATCTGGACCGCGGACCTCGCCACCGGCCAGGGCCGCGCGCTCTGGCGCAGCGACAAGACGCTGCGCGCCTCCTATCCCGACGTCGCGGGCGAAGCCAACCTACACTGGGCGGCGGAGGGCCAGCTAACCTTCCTGTCGCTGCAGGACAACTGGCCCCACCTCTACGCCGTGCCTGCGGCCGGCGGCGCGGCGCGGCTTCTGACGCCCGGCGCGTTCATGGTCGAGCATGTGGCGCTGAGTCAGGACGGCAAGGCGCTGGTCTATTCGGCCAATACGGGCTCCGCGAAGGACGACGACGACCGCCGCCACCTGTTCCGCGTGTCCGTCGCGGGCGGCGCGCCGACGGCGCTGACCTCGGGCGAGGGCCTGGAGTGGAGGCCGGTCGCGACCTCCGCCGGCGCTGCCTTCATCAGCGCCGGCCCGCGCCAGGCGCCGGCGGTCGAGGTCGTCGACGACAAGGGATCGGGCCGCCGGCTGCTGGACAGCCAGGCCGCGCCCGCCGATTTCGCCGGCCCGGCGTTCGTGGTTCCGCGCCAGGTCAGCTTCACCGCGCCCGACGGCCTGACCATCCACGGCCAACTGTTCGAGGCCCCCGGCGGCGCGGCGAAGAAGCCGGGCGTGATCTTCGTCCACGGCGGGCCGCCGCGGCAGATGATGCTGGGCTGGTCCTATATGGACTACTATTCCAACGCCTATGCCGTGAACCAGTACCTGGCCGCGCACGGCTTTGTGGTGCTGTCGGTCAACTACCGGCTGGGCATCGGCTATGGCTACGACTTCCAGCATCCGGAGGGCTGGGGCCCGACCGGGGCGGCCGAGTACCAGGACGTGGTGGCCGGCGCCCGGTTCCTGCAGGCGCGCGGCGAGGTCGATCCGGCGAAAATCGGCATCTGGGGCGGCTCGTACGGCGGCTATCTGACGGGCCTGGCCCTGGCCCGCAATTCCGACCTGTTCAAGGCCGGGGTCGACCTGCACGGGGTGCACGACTGGTCGCGCGACGTGGCCGAGGAACTGGGGCCGCCGCTGGGCCGCTACGAGCAGGGCGATCGGGCCGAGGCCATCGCCCTGGCCTTCAAGTCGTCACCCGACGCCGACGTGGACCATTGGACCTCGCCGGTGCTGCTGATCCAGGGCGACGACGACCGCAATGTCCGCTTCAACCAGACCATCGACCTGGCCCGGCGGCTGGATGCGCGGGGCGCGCCTTACGAGGAGCTGGTGCTGCCGGACGAGATCCACGGCTTCCTGCGCTACGCCGACTGGCTGAAGGCCGACCAGGCCACCGCCGAGTTCCTGGCGCGCAAGCTGGGCGCTGGCGGCTAGATCGTATCGCCCCGTCTTTCGATCGCTCTTCTCAGCCGCTCATCCCGGCGAATGCCGGGACCCAGATCGTAAGGCTGGGTCAGTGGATGTTGAGCCTGAAACAAATCCGACGGACTGAGTTTTGTGATCTGGGTCCCGGCATTCGCCGGGATGAGCGGATTTTTGAGGTCCAGCCGGGCCCTAGTTGCTGGCGATGATCCGGGCGGCCGGGAAGCCCGCCGCGGCGGCTCTGGCCCTTGCGGCCTCGGCAGAGGCGGCGTCTGCATAGCCGGTCATCACCACCCGGTAGAGGGTGACGCCGTTGCGGTCGATCGGCCGGATCGCCACGCCTGAGCCCAGCTGGGCCGCGGCGCGATCGGCGTTGGCCCTGCTGGCGAAGGCGCCGGCCTGGACCACATAGCCGTCGCGGGCCAGGGGAGATGGCGGCGGAACTGGCGCGGGCGAAACCACCCGAGGCGCGGGCGGCGGCGTCAGCGAGGCCATTTCGACGGGCTGGGGCGGCGGCGCACTCACAGCGACCAGGCCCGGCGCCTGGGCGGCGGCGGTGACGGGCGCCAGGGCGGCGCCGCTCAGCGAGACCGAGGGCTCGGCGAAGCGCTCGCGGCTGTTGTTGGTCATGGCCGCCATTTCGGGCGGCGGCGCGGCCGGGGGCGCGCCGACCGGCGTCAGGCTCTGGGCCTGCACCTTGCCCGTGGGGGCCTTGGCCACGGTGGGCAGCGCGTCGTCGGCGTCCTTGTCGCTGGACCGGTAGGCCACCCGGTGGTCCGAGATCAGCTTCGGATCGGTCGAGGCGTACATCATCGGCGTGATGGAGAAAGCCGGCGCCGGGCCGACATAGCGCACCCGGACCCGGGCCAGGCCCTGGCGGCCAAAGCCCAGCTCATCCGCAGCGGCCTTGCTGACGTCCAGCAGGCGCTCGCCCACGAACGGCCCGCGGTCGTTCAGCCGCAGTCTGAGGCTCTTCCCGTTGTCCAGGTTGGTCACCTCGACGATCGACGGCAGCGGCAGTGTCTTGTGCGCCGCCGACAGGGCGTACTGGTCGAAGATCTCGCCGTCGGCGGTGTGCTTGTTGTGAAAGGCCTGGCCGTACCACGAGGCGTAGCCCGTCTCGTCATAGTTCGGCTCGGCATGGGGATAGTACCAGATCCCATTGATCTGATAGGGTTTGTCGGTCCCGTGCAGGCCCTGGCCGCCGAAGCCGCCTGGTCCTTGGCCGCCTTGGCCTTGGCTCCCCTGCCCCGCCGGCGGCCGGGCGCTGGCCTGGGGGCCAGGCGTCACGCCCAGGCCCGGACGCTCGGGCGCGGTGGCGCAGGCGGCAAGGCCGAGGCCGCCCAGGCCCAGCACCAGGCTGACCCTGGCCAGTCGCGCCGATCCCCCGTCCCGTACGCGCCAAACTGTGGCCATGGGTCAAGCTCCCGCCGCGGCCCCGATGGCCGGACTCAGTTTCCCCCTCAAGTTGCCCCACCCCGTTTAGGAATGGGTTAACCAGTCCCTCCCCCAGCTCAGGGCTGAGCGTCGGGCGTCAGGGCCAGGGCGGCGGCCTCGGCTTTGCAGTCGCGGGAGGGAGCCTCGCCGGCGGCGCGAGCGGCGGCGATCTCGGCCCGGGCCGCCTCTAGCTCGGCGCGGAAGGCCGGCTCGTCGTGCAGGCGCGCGACCGTGGCCGCGCCCATGACCGAGCCGGCCTCGGTGTCGCTCAGCCAATGCACGTTGCAGATCACCCGGCTCCGCATGAAGGCCCGGCCGCGGGCCAGAAGCTCGTTCTCGTGGTCCGGCGCCGCCTCGGCCAGCACCAGCGCCCAGGCCCAGCCCAACGCGGCGTGGCCGGAGGGATAGGAGCCGTCGGCGCGCAGGTGGTCAGCCTCCTCGGGGGTGCAGATGTCTCCGCCCCGGGCCATGAACGGCCGCGCCCGGCGGTACTTGTTCTTGGTCGGATAGGTGGACAGCCCCGCATCGCTCAGGGTGCGGCGCAAGAGGGTGTAGAGGTGCGGCGTGGTTTCGGGGCTGATCTTCACCCCCAGCGCGCAGGAAAAGGTGTCGGCCGCCGCGGGAAAGCGCAGCTCGGCGTCCTGCCGCGCCAGGTCCCAGCGCGGGCCGCCCTTCAGCGCCGCCACCGCCTTGGCCTCGGCCTCGTCGCGCGCCTGGGTCGCCGAATCGGCGGCGGGCGCCGGCGGCAGGATGGCCAGGCTGTTCGGCGTCGCCCCCTTGGGCAGATAGCCGGGCAGGAAGCCGGACGGCGGCGCCATGGCCGGCGGGGCGGATTGCGGAGCAGATTGTGCGAACGCGATCGCCCCGCCGCCGACAGCGGCCGCTGCCGCCAAAGCCAGTCCCAGCCCGATCGTGCTCATCGCCCCATTCCTTCTCTCTTGGTCTGGAACGCTGATCCCGCATCCCCGCGCCCGAGGCAAGGCCTGGCGGTCCAGCCCTTGTGAACCGCGCGCCGCCGTGGCAATCGGTCCCCTGCAACCACGCTCCCAGAGCGCCGGACGGGTGGCCGAGTGGTTTAAGGCAGCGGTCTTGAAAACCGCCGTGGGTTCACGCCCACCGTGGGTTCGAATCCCACCCCGTCCGCCATCTCCTGACACTTGGTATCCTGTCCCCCCCAACCCATGAGGCGTGGCCGCGGTTGGGACCGTTCTGGGGCCCGCTTCACCTCTTCGGCGGGCCGCGGTAGATACGGCCGGCCGGCCGATTTCACCGGCGGGGGGCGAACCATGCAACGCGCAAAGCTCATAGCTACAATTGCGGCCTTTGCAGCGCTCGTTGGGAGCCCCTCGTCAGCTAACGAGACTTCCGGCTTGTCCGGCAAAGATCTCTGGACCTATTGCGATACGCCGGAGCAAAGCGCAAATCATTCACTCCGCATTGGATATATTGGTGGATCAATAAATGCTTTGCACATGCTCAGATCAACGCTGAGAATCCCCATATACTGTCCGCCGAACAATATCAACAATCCGCAAGAAGTCGAAATTGCAATTAGCTATATCAAGGACAATCCGACGAAGCGGCAATACTCTGCCGCTTCGTTGATACTTGGATCCTTGAACGAAGCGTTCCCCTGCAATGAAAAGAGCTCCCCCTCAAAATAGGGGCAAAACCTTCACCGCTTGGCCCGTAAGTAGTTCTCCGGTCTCGCAGGTTGGCGGCCTGCGCAACAGGCCCCGAAGCGGTTTGCGCCGGAGGGCGAGGCCAGGCCGCCCTTCGGAAAGCCCCTGGCGCCCACGCCCCACCCGGTGTTCGCGCGCGAGCTCCACCTTGACAGTCGACCACAAAAATGTTCTTATTTTGTTCCATGTCAACGTCGCCGCCCAGCCCCTCTCCCCAGCCCCCCGAAAGCGCCAGCGATCGGGCGTTGCGGCATGGGGCTATACTGCGGGAGCTGGGCGAAATCGGGATGCGGGTGGCGCGGGCCATGGGCGAGCGGACGGCGGTGGCGGCGGAGGAGGCCGAGGTTTCGCCGGCCGAGGCGGCTCAGGCGGCCTCAGGCTTCGCCCGGGTGGCGCGGGCGGTGCGCCAGACCCTGGCGCTGGAGGCTAGGCTGGCCGAAGGGGCGCCGCCGCGCGGGGGCTGGCGTCAGGCGCGGGCGCCTCGGGCGGGGGTTGCGGCGCGATCAGGTGATGACGACCGGCTGGATGACGAGCCGGACGATGAGGATCTGCGGGAAGAACGCGAATGGCTGGGCGATCCGGACGAGGATCTGTTCGCCGGCCTGGACCTGGAGGCGGGGGTCGAAGCCCTGACCGCCGCGGTTCGGCGGCAGGCGGCCGAGACGGCGGCGGTGTTGCGAAAGGGTTTGGGTACGGCCGGGGCAGTGGCGAAATCGCCTGAAGCCAGGTCAATTGGGACTAGTGAGCGCCGGGCCGTGTCGCCGCCTGAGTGGCCGCCGGTTCCGGCTTTCCGAGCTCGGGCGGCCCGGGGGCCGCCTTAGGCTTTTCTGGCCCGACGGCCCCCAAAACATGGTTCACACGCCGTTCACCTTGAAAGGATCACAGGTCTTGTCAGGCGCCCGTGGCCGGACGGGACGGTCGCGTGCTGCGCCTGGACCTGGATGTTCGAGATGAGCAGGACAATCAACCTCACCCTGGCGGCCCTGGCCCTCGGCGCCGCCGCGGCGGCTGCGCAGCCCGCGGCCGCTCAAGACCGGCATGGCGGGCATTTCGGCGGCCCTCATGGCGGCGGGGCCTATGCGCCTCATGGCGGTTATCGGGGCGGTTATCAGGGCGGCTATAGAGGCGGCTACTATGGCGGCGGCTATCGCTTCCATGGCGGGTATCCGGGCTGGCGGGGCTATGGCTGGCCCTATGGCTATGGCTGGTACGGCTATGCGCCCTGGGCCTGGTACGCGCCGGCGCCCTATTACGGCTATTACGGCTGGTACGACGACTACGAAGACTATGCGCCGGAGGTCGACTACGGCGCCGAGCCGCCTCCCCCTCCCCCGCCCGCCCAGCCGGCGCCCGAACGCGCCCCGCCCAGGGCCGCCGCGGCGGAGACCAAGTCGTTCGTGCTCTACTTTCCCTTCGACTCGAGCGAGCTGACGGCGGAGGCCAGGCATATCGTCGATGACGCGGCCCGCTATTCGGCTGCGCGCCCGGGCTCGCGGGCGACCATCGTCGGCTATACCGACGCGGCCGGCTCCGAGAGCTACAACCAGGCCCTGTCCGAGCGCCGCTCGCAGGTGGTGCGCGAGGCGCTGCAGGCCGACGGCGTCGCCGGCGAGAGCGTCGATGCGGCCTGGCGCGGCGAGCGCGACCAGGCGGTCAGGACCCCCGACGGCGCGCGCGAGCCGGCCAACCGCCGGGTGACCATAGTGATCAAGTCGGGCTCGGACCGGCTGGCCGGCGGCCGGCCTTATGCGAGCGACGACGAGGTCGACGACGAAGAGAACTGAGGGTTCTCAGCCTTGCTTAAAGGGGAGCGCTCGATCTGGTTTGCGTGGTTCGAGACGCTCGCTGGCGCGAGCCCTCACCATGACTGGATTGGGTGGGCTGCAAAAAACTTCGTCATGGTGAGGCGCGGCCCGTCAGGGGCGCGTCTCGAACCACGCAACGGCGTCTCAGCCCACATCGTCCGGCCCATCCTCCAGCTCCAGCCCCGCCAGGGTCTGGGGGGCGGCCAGGGCGTCGGAGAGGGTGGTGCGGTCCAGCACCTCGGAGACCTCGTTGCGCACCCGGGTCATGATCCGGCGCAGGATGCACAGGGCCTCGTCGCGGCAGTCGTCGCAGCGGCGGTAGAAGTTGCGGCTGGCGCAGGGGATCAGGGCCAGCGGCCCGTCGGTGACGCGGATGATCTCGCCGAAGGTGATCAGGTCCGCCGGCCGGGCCAGGCGATAGCCGCCCAGCTTGCCGCGGGTGCTCTCCACCAGGTTGGCCCGGCGCAGGTCGGCCATGATCGCTTCGAGGAACTTGCGCGGAATGGCCTCGTCGGCGGCGATCAGCGCCACCTGCCTCGACCCCGGCCCGCCCCGCGCCAGATTGATCATCGCCTTCAGAGCGTAGCGGCCGCGCTGCGATAGCATTCCTTCTCCCGCGGAATCGCCCGCGAAACGCGGGATCGTCAAGCCTATCACGGCAGGTCCCGAGCGTGTCGATAGGACGAATCGCGCAGGCGTTGTGGCCAAGGCTGGAAGAGCCGCCAGGTGCGGCGTAATGTCCCGCCGCCAAAAGAGGCGATTGAGCGAGGACAGCAGCATGACCCTGCAACTGAACGATATTGCGCCCGACTTCACGCAGAACACGACCGAGGGCGAAATACGCTTTCATGACTGGCTGGGCGACAGCTGGGGCGTCTTGTTCTCGCATCCCAAGGACTTCACCCCGGTCTGCACGACCGAGCTGGGCGCGGTGGCCAAGCTGAAGCCGGAATTCGACAAGCGGGGCGTCAAGGTGATTGGGCTGTCGGTCGATCCCGTCGACAACCACGCCCGCTGGGCCCAGGACATCGCCGAGACGCAAGGCATGGCGCCCAACTTCCCGATGATCGGCGACACCGACCTGAAGGTCTCCAAGCTCTACGGCATGCTGCCCGCCGACACCGAGGGCGGCTCCGAGGGCCGCACCGCCGCCACCAACGCCACCGTGCGCAATGTGTTCGTGATCGGCCCCGACAAGCGGATCAAGCTGATCATCGTCTATCCGATGACCACGGGGCGCAATTTCGACGAGGTGCTGCGGGTGATCGACTCCATGCAGCTGACCGCCAAGCACAGGGTGGCGACGCCGGTGAACTGGAAGCAGGGCGAGGACGTGATCATCGTGCCCGCGGTCAGCAACGAAGAGGCCAAGGGCCTGTTCCCGCAGGGCTGGACCGAGCACAAGCCCTACCTGCGCACCACCAAGCAGCCGGGCTGACCTTCGGGACGCTTGGCGAGCCCCGGCGCGCCGAGCGGCCGCCGGGGCTTTTTGCGTTTTAGTGCTGCTTGATGCGGCTGATCTTGGTGCCCTCGATGCTGACCCCGCCCATCAGGCCCTGCTGGTTGAAGATGAAGGCGTAGGCGTCGTCCTTGAGCGTCGAGGTCGAGAGGTTCTTGGCTGCGCCCTCGTCCACCACCACCACCGTCGGCCCGACGCCGATCTCCCAGCCGTGGGTCTGGTGGATGTAGCGGATGGCCTTCTCGGACATCAGGAACACCGCGTAGCCATAGGACTGGGCGCCGGCCTGCAGGCCCCACGACCCGGTCACAGAGTTGAAATAGCCGGCCACATGGCCGCCCTCGATCAGCTCGCCCTCGCCGTAGCTGCCGCCGAAGACGAGGCCCGCCTTGACGATGTTCGGGAAGATCAGGACCCCCTTGGCCGCGCGCGACAGCTGTTCGGCCGAGGGGTGCGAGCGGTAGAGCGCCTCCAGGGCCTCGTGGCTCTGCCGGTCGAGATCCTCTGCGCTGGCGGCCTGGGCGACGCCGGCGAAAGCGGTCAGGCCGGCTGGAGCGGCGGCGGCGGCGGCGATGCTCGCCGTCAGGAATCGTCTCGTGAGCTGCATCGGGCTTTCCTGTGTTCGGATCGCCGGCCGGGGTCGACAGGGCCGCCGGGCGCGACGGGCGCCAATCGACTAACGCGCGAGTTCGCCGCGCGATCCAGAGACGTCAGGGCCGCGGCCCGTCCTCAGGCCAAGTATTCGAGCGATACCGTCGACAAGCGCCTCATAAACAAGCTGTACCGTTCCGGAACTTCGACGAGGGCGCCTGCAACTCGCTCGCGTTGATCGGCGCTTTGCAGTGACTTAGGGCGCTGATCTACGGCGATTGATGTTGGGACAAGTAGCCAGCGGGTGGCTTAACATTGTTTACGGACAGGTTCACAGTCCGCGATCAGCGTCGCGTTGCGACTGTGAGCTTTGCTGCTTGTTTGGGGCGCCGGCCTGGATGGGAGGCGATCACATTGGGCGATGATCGCACGAGCTTGGCCGTCGGCGGCGCCGGAAGGCGATCGCGGCCCCTCGCCTTTGCGGGACTCCAGGGCTGGCTCCACGTTCCCTTGGGTGCGCCGCGCGACACAGGACTGGTCGTCATTTCGCCGATCGGCCGCGATGCGCGCTGCGCCTACATGCCGATGCGGCTGATGGCCGAAGCCGTCGCCGACGCCGGCTTTCCGGTGCTGCGCTACGACCACCGGGGTTGTGGCGACTCCCTGGACGTTCCGGATGACGCCGACGCCTATGCCGCCTGGATCGAGGACGTGAAGCACGCCGTCGCCGAACTGCGCCGGCTGACCGGAGTCCGCCGGGTGGTGCTGGGCGGCGTGCGGCTGGGCGCTTCGCTGGCCGCCCTGAGCGCTGGGGAAGCCGACGGGCTGATGCTGCTGGCGCCGGTCCTGAACGGGCGGTCTTGGCTGCGCCGGCTGCGCTTCAGCACAGCGGTCCTGGGCGAACGCTCCGACCCCGACGAATGCGTGTTCGATGCGGGGGAACTGTGCCTTCCGGCTCAGGCTGTCGCCCATATCGGAGAAATCGATCTCGCCGCCTTGCCGACACCGAAGGTCCCGGTGTTCGTCGCCGCCCAGAACAATCTGGTCGGGCGCTACGCAGCCAAACTCGACGCCGCGGGCGCTGTCGTCCGCGCTGAGCCCTTTCCGGGCTTCAAGGCGCTGTTCGCCGAGTCCCACAGCAATCTGCCGCCGATCGCGATGTTCGATCGGGTCTGCGCCTGGTTGGGGGAGACGTTCGCTGGGGATCGCCTAGCGCCGATCGACCTGGACGGCCTTCAGCTGAATGCGGAGGTCCGGCCGCCCGGCGCGATCGAGCAGGTCATCGAGGTCGCCGAGGGCCTTTGGGGGGTGCTGTGCGAGCCCGAGCGGCCGGAGCGCCGCACCCCGATCCTCGTGTTCTGCAGCACCGGAGGCGATCCTCGCAGCGGCGTGGGCGGCTTCGCCACCCGGACGGCGCTGGCTTTGGCCCGGCAGGGGATGGCTTCGCTTCGCTTCGATTATTCCGGCCTCGGCGACAGCCCGGCGCTCGGCGCCGACCTGCGCTGCCATGTGTTCGAGACCCCGCGGGAGGTGGAGATGGACAAGGCGGTCGCTTTCCTCAAGGCCCGCGGCTACGCCGATATCACGCTGTTCGGGGTCTGCGCCGGCGCCTATCACGCTCTGCGGGCCGCATGGCGCAACCCAGACGTAGCCGGCGTTTTCGCCGTCAGCCCGGTCAAGCTGGTCTGGCGCGCGGGCGACACCTTGACCTTCGGCCGCTACAAGAACGGGCGTCCGACCGGCGCCTATCTGAAGGCCCTGGCCGACCCGTCCGCCTGGAGGCAGGCCTTTGTCGACAGAGTGGATCTGCCGGCGGTGCTTTTGACCCTGCTCGGCCGACTGCGCAGCCGCATCGCCGGCTGGGCCACGCGGCATGGCCCCCAGGCGCCTCTGCGCCAGATGGAGCTGTACAGCCGCCGCGGCGGACGGTCCTGCTTCATCATGGGGGTCAATGATGCATCGCTGGAAGAGTTGGGAACCTATTACGGCTCGGGCGGCGCCCGCCTTCGGCGCATGCCCAATACCGTGGTCCAGATCATCCCCCACCTCGACCACGGCCTCGCCTGCAACCTCAGCCGCCGCCTGGCCGCGAGCGCCTTGCTGGCTTGGCTGAATGCGACGCGCGAGAGCGCTTCGACGACCGTGGTCAGCGCCGAAGCCAACCGCGGCCAGCCTCAGGCCAATCTGGCTGTTCGCAGACCTGGCGCGGCGTCGTTCTGATTGAAAAGAAGAGGCCCGGCTGGGCGGCCGGGCCTAGAGGTTTGCGACCGTCGGCGAGGGGGGATGCTGTCGGGTCGCGTTGGAGAAGACAGGAAAGCCGCAAACTGCGGCATGACGCGGGTTCGACCTACTGGCGCCCGGAACTCGCGGCCACGATCGAAAACTAAACCTGTCACCCGGTGGCGCCTTGACCTGCATCAACCCCGCTCGCCGCGCCGCGGGCGGGCCTGCGAGCCTATCGCATCTCCCCTTTCGCCCGCTGCTGGAACCGATAACATGATCAACAGTCACGGTTGAAAGGGCGAAGAGCCCGGGGAGTTGGGAATGCGTGGATTGGCGGGCGTGAGCGCGGCGGCGCTGTCGGCCTTGGCTTTCGGAGCGGCGACCTCGGCCGAGCCTCTGGTTGGTTTCACCGACAAGTCGAGCGAGGCTGAGCGCGCGCTGGAGGGCCGGTTCGACCAGGCCCTGTCCGCGGACGCCATCCGCGAGCGCCTGAAGCTGATGGCCGCAGCCCCTAATCAGGTCGGCGCGCCCCACAACAAGGCCAACGCGGAATATACCCTCGCCCAGTTCAAGGCCTGGGGCTGGGACGCCCATATCGAAGAGTTCCAGGTCCTTTATCCGACCCCCAAGAGCGAGGCGCTCGAGCTCTTGGGCCCCAACCCGTTCAGCGCGACCCTGCAGGAAACCCCGATCCCGGGCGACACCTCCAGCGTCGACATGAAGGGCGCCCTGCCCGCCTGGCTGGCCTTCGAGGGCGACGGCGACGTGACCGGCGACCTGGTCTACGCCAACTACGGCATGCCCGAGGACTACAAGGCGCTGGAGCGCATGGGCGTCAGCGTCAAGGGCAAGATCGTCATCACCCGCTACGGCGGCGGCTGGCGCGGCCTGAAGCCGAAGCTGGCCCAGGAGCACGGGGCGATCGGCTGCATCATCTATTCCGACCCCGCCGACGACGGCTATGGCCCGGGCGAGACCTATCCCAAGGGCGGCTGGCGCCCGCCCCAAGGCTTCCAGCGCGGCTCGGTGCTGGACATGCCGATCCGCGCCGGCGACCCGCTGACCCCGAACGAAGGCGCGACCAAGGACGCCAAGCGCATCCCGATCAGCCAGGCCGAGACCATCCTGAAGATCCCCGCCCTGCCGATCTCCTATGGCGACGCCCAGCACTTCCTGGCGGCCCTGGGCGGCGAGGTGGCGCCCAAGGCGTGGCGCGGAGCCCTGCCGATCACCTATCACGTCGGCGGAAACGGGGTTCAGGTTCACCTGAAGACCGAGGCGGACTGGAGCCTGAAGCCGCTCTATGACGTGATTGCGGTGATGAAGGGCAGCCAGGCTCCCGACCAGTGGGTGATCCGCGCCAACCACCGCGACGGCTGGGTCTACGGCGCCTGGGATCCGCTGTCCGGCCAGACCGCCATGATGGAGGAGGCCAAGTCGCTGGGCGCCTTGGCCAAGACCGGCTGGCGGCCCAAGCGGACCATCGTCTACGCCAGCTGGGACGGCGAGGAACCGGGCCTGCTGGGCTCGACCGAGTGGGCCGAGCAGCACGCCGCCGAGCTGAAGGCCAAGGCGGTGCTCTACATCAATTCCGACACCAATGGCCGCGGCTTCGTAAACTTCGACGCCAGCTACGCCGCTCGGAAACTGGCCACCGGCGTCGCCGCCGATGTCACTGACCCGGAGACCGGCAAGAGCGTCCTGGCCCGGGAGTTCGCCAAGATCCAGGTCGACGCCCTCGACCCCCGCGCCGACGAGATGATCCGCGAGGCGGCCAAGGACGAATCCAAGACCGGCGAGATCGCGATCGGCCCGATGGGCTCAGGCTCGGATTACACCCCCTTCGTCCAGCACCTGGGCATAGCCTCGATCGACATCGCCTATGGCGACGAAGACGACCAGGGCGGGGTCTATCACTCGCTCTATGACACCTTCGAACACTACGAGCGCTTCGGCGATCCGGGCTTCGCCTATGGGGTGGTCATGGCCAAGACCGGCGGGCGGATGGTGATGCGGGCGGCCGACGCCGACCTGAACCCGCTGCGCTATGCCGAAGCGGCGGACCTGATCGCAGGCAATCTGGAGCAGTTGCACAAGCTGGCGGACAATATGCGCCAGCGTAGCCAGGCGCTGGACGCCGCGGTCGAAAGCAAGGCCTTCGACCTGGCGTATGACCCGACCCATCACTGGGCCGCCCCGGCCGCCGAGGACCCCGTGCCGGCCATCGACTTCGCCAAACTTGATGCAGCGACAGCGCGGCTGAAGGCCAGCGCCAAGGCTTTCGACGCCGCGGCGGCCGATGTCGCCCACGTCAAGCCCGAAGCCCTGGCCAAGGCCAACGCCATGCTGCAGAGCCTTGAGCAGAGCCTGTCGGACGAGCGCGGCCTGCCCGGCCGGCCCTGGTACAAGAACCTGATCTCGGCGCCAGGCGTCCTGACCGGCTACGGCGCCAAGACCTTGCCCGGGGTGCGCGAGGCGATCGAGGGGCGCCGCTGGTCCGAGGCCGCAGACTATATCGGCCGCACCGCCGATGCTCTGGACACCTGCAGCAAGCGCCTGGACGAGGCGACGGCGCTGCTGAAATCGTAGGGCGTCAACGAGGCCCTGGCCGCCGTCAACTCCGGTAGCGGATCAGGGCCTCCTGCGTGGCCGAGGCGACCAGGACGCCGTCGCGGCTGTATATCTCGCCACGATTGAAGCCGCGGGCCCCGGACGCGCTGGGGCTGTCCTGCACATAGAGGTGCCATTCGCTGAACCGGCACGGGCGATGGAACCAGAGGGCATGGTCGAGGCTCGCGCCCTGGAACTTCGGGTCGTTCCAGTCGATCACGTGGGGACGCACGGACGAGTCCATAAGGCTCATGTCCGAGGCGTAGGCCAGGACGCACTGGTTGGTCGCCACATCGTCGCCCACGTCCTCGCGGGCGCGGAACCAGCAGCGGAAGGTCGGTTCCCGCGGTTCGATCTGGCGGCGCGGACCGGGATCGATCGGGCGCATTTCCACCGGCCAGGGCTTGCGCGCCTCGTCGCCCGGCTCGGGCTCCAGGGCGCGAAGCTGCTCATCGTTCAACAGGCCGCCCGGGTCCGGCGCGCCCGGCATGGTCGACTGGTGCTCGAAGCCGGCCTCGGGGACCTGGAACGAGGCCGAGAGGTTGAAGATTTGCCGGCCGTGCTGGATGGCGGTCACGCGGCGGGTGGTGAAGCTGGCCCCGTCGCGGGCGCGCTCGACCTTGTAGAGGATCGGGATACTGGGGTCGCCCGCGCGGATGAAGTAGCTGTGCAGCGAGTGGCAAATCCGGCCTTCCACCGTGCGATAGGCCGCCGCCAGGGCTTGGGCCACCACCTGGCCGCCGAAGATGCGCGGCCCTCCGCGATCGGGCGTCCGGCCACGGAACATGTCGAGTTCGATGGTCTCAAGGTCGAGGACCTGGTTCAGTTCTCCGCTGTCCGCCATCTCGCCCCTCGCAAACCAGTCGCCTGCGGTCGCAGCTAGGCCATCGGCGCAGCGGGGGCAAGTCAGCGCCGCGTGAACTGGACGCGCCTGGGCTCAAACTCGCGCTGTCAGGGAAATTTGCTCCGCGCTCGACGTTTTTCCAACTCTGTCATGGCCGCGTCATGGACAAATGCTCCATCCGGCGCCATCCGAGCGAAAGAAGGCCCAAGCTTGGCTGAACGGTCGGGTTCAGGCGTTTGGGGCGAACGGCGAGACAAAGCATGGTGTTCCTGACGCCCGACCGGCTGAACCCGGCCCTGCTGGCCCGCTATGCGCGCCGCAGGTTCGCCCCTAACCGCGCCGACGTGTTCGCGATCCTGTTGATGATCGCCGTGGTGGCGCTGGCGGCGCATGGCGCTCAGCAGATGAATGCGCCGCTGAGCCAGCTCAATGTCCAGCCGGTTGTGCTCGATCCCGCGCGCCTGCCGGAATACGCCCTGCGCACCACACTGCGCATGTTCGCGGCCCTGTTCGCCTCGCTGCTGTTCACCTTCGTCACCGGCACGATCGCCGCCCGCAGCCGCAAGGCCGAGATGATCATCGCCCCGGCGCTGGATATCCTGCAGTCGGTGCCGATCCTGGGCTTTTTGACCTTCACCGTGACCTTCTTCATGGGCCTGTTCCCCGGCAGCGAGCTGGGGGTCGAGGGTGCGGCCATCTTCGCGATCTTCACCAGCCAGGCCTGGAACATGGCCTTTTCCTTCTATCAATCGCTGCGCACCCTGCCGGGGGATCTGGACGAGGTGGCCAAGGGCTTCGGCCTCTCCAGCTGGCAGAAGTTCCTGCGGCTTGAGCTGCCCTTCGCCATTCCAGCGCTGGTCTGGAACACCATGATGTCCATGTCCGGCGGCTGGTTCTTCGTGGTGGCGTCCGAGGCCATCACGGTCGGGAAGACCACGGTCGCCCTGCCGGGCATCGGTTCCTACCTGGCGCTAGCGATCAGCGTGCAGAACACCCGGGCCGTGATCTGGGCGGTCCTGGCCATGGGCGTCGTGATCCTGCTCTACGACCAGCTGCTGTTCCGCCCGGTCGTCGCCTGGGCCGACAAGTTCCGCTTCGAGCAGACCGCCTCTCAGGACCGGCCTGAATCCTGGTTCTATGATCTCTTGAACCGTACGCGCCTGCTGCGCCGGATATCGATCCGCTGGCCAGTACGCGCCCTCCCCCGAATTCCCGGGCCACGGCTTCCGGCGACCACCCCGCTGGACCCGCGCCTGGCCAGCGCCTTCGACATCCTCTGGGTTGGCCTGGTCATCGCGGTCACCCTCTGGGGCGCCTGGAGCGTGATCGGCTATGTGCGCCAGACCATCAGCCTGCACGACGCCTTGGTGGTGGTCGGCCTGGCCGTGCTGACTCTGCTGCGCGTAGTTATCCTGATCGCCATAGCCAGTGTGATCTGGGTGCCGATCGCCGTCTGGATCGGCCTGCGTCCCGCCTGGTCGGAAAAGGTGCAGCCCATCGCTCAGTTCCTGGCCGCCTTCCCGGCCAATGTGCTGTTTCCCATCGCCGTCGGCCTGATCGTCGCCTGGCGCCTGGATCCGAACATCTGGCTCTCGCCGCTGATGATCCTCGGCACCCAGTGGTACATCCTGTTCAACGTCATCGCCGGCGCGGCCGCAATCCCCAACGACCTGAAGGAGGCGGCGGCCATGTTCCACGTCAAGCGTTGGCAGTGGTGGCGCGACGTGGTGCTGCCTGCGGTGTTCCCCTACTACGTCACCGGCGCCCTCACCGCCTCGGGCGGCTCCTGGAACGCCAGCATCGTCGCCGAGGTCGCCAGCTGGGGCGACCACCACCTGGAAGCGGCCGGCCTCGGCGCCTATATCGCCAAGGCGACCGCGGCGGGAGACTATCCGAAGGTCGCCCTCGGCATCGTCGTCATGTCCGTCTTCGTCATCCTTCTGAACCGCACGCTTTGGCGGCCGATGTACGGCTATGCCGAGCGCCGTCTTCGCCTGACCTGAGAGTTCGCTCATGACCCTCATCGCTCCCGAACGGGCCGAAGCCAACCTGGTGGAGGTGCGCGGCGTAAAGCACTTCTACGGCAAGCGCGACAGCGCGGGCCTTCTGGTGCTCGACGATGTCGACCTGACCCTGCGCCCCAACGAGATCGTGGGCCTCCTGGGCCGCTCCGGCTCCGGCAAGTCGACGCTGCTGCGCACCATCGCCGGCCTGATCCGTCCCACGGAGGGCAAGGTCACGATCAAGGACATGCCCGGCGAAGATTCCGCCCACGGCGTAGCCATGGTGTTCCAGAGCTTCGCTCTGTTCCCCTGGCTGACCGTGCAGCAGAACGTGGAGCTGGGCCTGGAGGCCCAGGGCGTCTCGCCCGAGGAGCGGCGCAAGCGCGCCCTGGCGGCCATCGACCTGATCGGCCTCGACGGCTTCGAGAACGCCTATCCCAAGGAGTTGTCCGGCGGCATGCGCCAGCGGGTGGGCTTGGCCCGGGCGCTGGTGGTGCAGCCCTCGGTCCTGCTGATGGACGAGCCGTTCTCAGCCCTCGACGTCCTCACCGCCGAGACCCTGCGCACCGACCTCCTGGATCTCTGGTGCGAAGGGCGGATGCCGATCCGCTCGATCCTGATCGTCACCCACAACATCGAGGAGGCGGTCCTGATGTGCGACCGCATCCTGGTGTTCTCGTCCAATCCGGGCCGGGTGATCGCCGAGATCAAGGTCGACATGCCCCAGCCGCGCAAGCGTTTGGACCCTGCCTTCCGCGCCCTGGTGGATGACATCTACGCGCGCATGACCGTGCGCAGCCCGGCCCAGCCGATCCGCGACGGCAACTTCCCGGGCATGGGCATCAGCATGGCCCTGACCAACATCTCGACCAATACCCTGGCCGGCCTGATGGAGGCGATCGCGGCCGCGCCGAACGAAGGCCGGGGCGACCTGCGCCACCTGGCAGAGACCACCCACATGGAGGCCGATGAGCTGCTGCCCATCGCCGAAACCTTGCAATTGATGCGCTTCGCCGAGATCGACGGGCGCATGATCCGCCTCACACCCGATGGCCGCCGCTACGCACACGCCGATGTCGACGAGCGCAAGCAGCTGTTCGCCCAGCACCTGCTGGCCTATGTGCCGCTCGTCGCCCACATCCGCCGGGTGCTCGACGACCGCGCCAGCCACCAGGCCCCCGCCAGCCGCTTTCGCGATGAGCTGGAGGACAACATGTCCGAGGACTACGCCGAGGAGACCCTGGCCGCGGTGGTCACCTGGGGCCGCTACGCCGAGCTGTTCGCCTATCACGAGGCCGGCGACCGCTTCAGCCTCGACGACCCCTCCTGAAGGCTCGACTGCTTCGTTCCGCCTGGGCGAAGGCGCGGCTACAGTCGCTGGCCCAGGTCGCCGTCCTTGGACAGCAGCACCGCCAGCCAGCGCGTACCCTTGAACTCGGCGGCGATCGACATCACCACCACGGTCAGGGGCGTCGAGAGCAGCGCGCCCGGCAAGCCCAGCATTATTCCCCAGAATCCCAACGACAGCAGGATGAACACCGGGTCGAGGTTCAGACGGTCGCTCTGCAGTTTGGGCAGGAGCACGTTCTCGATCAGGAACATGGTCCCGCCCAGGCTCGCCATCAGGATCAGAGGGCGCACCGGCGATTCGAACTGGGCAAGCGCCATCAGGGCGGGCAGCATGGATCCCGCTACGCTGCCGACGATCGGGACGAAGGCGGCTAGGAAAAGAACGAACGCGATAAAGAGCGGATTTGCGACCCCCAGCACCATCATCAGGCCCCAGGCCGTGACCGCCACCAGCGCGGCCTTGACCGTCTGCAGCAGGATGTACTGCTCCGAGGCATAGCGGACCCGCCCGAACACTCGCTCGGCGTGGGCGCGATCCTGCCGGCCGGGGAACAGCCGCTCGGCCTTGCGGCCAAAGGTGCTGCGCGAGGCGGACAAAAAGCCGAGATAGATCATCACCAGAACCGCCTCCGAGACCACGCCCCGGGCGGCGCCGAACACCTTGGACACGGCAGAGGCCGGATTGTCGCCGCGGAACAGGTCGGTGACGGTCATGGGCGGAATCTGCAAGCTGGCGGTCGCCTCGAGCAGAAGTGCGTCGATGCGGGGCTGCATCACCTTGACCTGCGTAGCGAAGGCTCCGCCGTTGTGCACGCAGACCGCCACTACGCCGGTGAAGCCCGCAACAGTGAAACCCGCCCCCAGCGCCGAGCGCAGCCAGTTCGGCCAGGCGGGGAAGCGCCGCTCCATGGCCCGCGAAACCCCGTCGATCAGCAGCAGCATGAAGATCGCGACGATCAGCGGGGTCAGGATGCCGTTCAGCACCTTGACCGTGAAACCGCCGACCACGATGGCCAGGAAAACGCCGGCGTTTCTTAGCGCCACCGACCCGGCCACCGGCGCCGGGTGGGCGGCCTGACGGGGTTCGGCGGCGGAACTTTCCGGGGATATCAGTCCTTGATCGCTCATCGTCGCCTTCGCAGAGCCTTCAAACGACTCTCCTATAGCGCGGCGGCGGCGTTTCGGGCGCCGGCTTCCGTTATGGCGAGGGGCGACGGCTTGGGATATCGACTGTGGACGATGATGATCCTGCGACCGCGCTTGCCTTGAACGCACCTCACCTGCTTCGGGACGTCCAGCCAGCTGTGAGCCAGCCGCACCGCCAAAGCCTGATCCGCCGCGCCTGGGAATCGCCGGTCCGCAAGGCGATGGTCTCGATCACGGCCTTGGTTGGCGCCGCCTGGCTGATCCGCCACGTGCTGAAAGACTTTTCCTGGCCCCTGTTTCTGACGGCCCTGCGCGCCACGCCGGCCAGCGCGATCTGGACGGCCGCAGTTCTCACCCCGGCCAGCTATGTCTGTCTCGCGATCACTGAATGGTTCGCCCTGCAGAGCCTGGGCCACCGGCTGACCTGGCACCGGGCGGGGCGCGTCGCCTTCGCTTCCTACGCCGTCTCCAACAGCCTGGGCTTCAGCCTGGCGACCGGCACGGCGACTCGGCTCCGGCTCTATGCGCCCTGGGGCCTCAGCCCCAAGGCGATCACCGCCGTCGCCCTTCTGGCCGGCGCCGCAGTCAGCCTCAGCGGCGTAGTCACGGCCGGCCTCGCCCTGATGGCCAGACCCGGCCCCTTTGCCGAGGTTTTCCACTGGCCGCGTTGGACTACGGAGGTCATCGGCCTTGCCCTGATCGCGCCGGGCGTCTTGTGGTTCGTAGTGCTGAAGCGCGGCGAGCCCGACGCCCCGCCCATCGCCCACAGCGCCGAGGGACGGGCCTTCGCCCTGTTGGCGGGCGTGGCCGACTGGGCGCTCTCCGGCGCGGCGCTCTACGTGCTGCTGCCCCACCCTACCCTCGCCGGCTTTCCTGAGTTCCTGGCCGTGTTCGTGATGGGCTCGCTGGTCAGCGCGGCGACCGGCGTGCCGGGCGGGGTCGGGGTGTTCGAGGCGGTCGTCCTGGGCCTCTCCGCCCTGATGGCTCGCGCCAACGAGACCGCCACCGCCTTGATCCTCTACCGCGTGATCTACAGCCTGGGGCCGCTGGTTGTGATGAGCGGGTTGCTCGGCGGCCTGCAACTGGTCCGGAAGCTTTCGGCGCGCGCTGACCCGGCATGAACGAGACGCCAAAGCCCGATCTGGTCGTCGATGCGCGCGGGCACCGCTGCCCCGTGCCGTCCCTGCGCCTGCGCCGCGCGCTGGAGCTTGCTGCGGAGAGCGCCGTGGTCGAGCTTCTGGCCGACGATCCTCTGGCGCGGATCGACATACCCCATCTGCTCTCGACCCTTGGCTATCCCTTGCTCAAGCAGGAGTCCGAGGGCGGCGTGCTGCGGTTTGTTGTGAGGAAGGCGGCGTGGTCGGAGCCCGTTTGAGCCGTTGCCGTTGGCGTTCGAGCATCAGCTCGATCTCCGTCGCCAGAGCTCCGCCGAAAAAGACCGCATTGACGCTCCACGACAGCCAGACCAGCAGCACCACCACCGCGGCGATCGAGCCGTAGGTGGCGCCGAAATGAGCGAACTGGGTGGCGTAGACCGCGCTGGCCCAGGAGGCGAACAGGGTAAGCAGCGCCGCCGCCGCCCCGCCGGCTATGGCGCCGCGCCAATCCACCGGCTTGGTCGACATGGCGAAACGATAGATCAGGGTCATGCCCAGGCTGACCCCCAGCGAGGCCCAGGTCCACTCGCTGTAGAACCAGTGCACGCCTTTCAAAGGGCTGGCCTGAATGGTGGTCGCCAGGATCCGCACCGTAAGGAAGGTGGCTGAAAGCACCCCCACCAGGGCGATCGCGGCGATCAGGGCGACCAGGGCCATCAGGTTGAAGCGGACGAAGCCGTGCGGATCGTCCTCCTCGTGGATCAGCGACAGGCCCGCGATCATGGCCTTGAAGCCCCGATGAGCGGCGTAAAGGCTGATCAGCAGCGCCACGCCGCTCTGGGCCGAGACGATGCGGATCGGCGCGTGCGAGAGGCGGAGCAGTTCGCTGGTGAAGAGGTCCGCCGCGCCCTGGGGCAGCAGGCGCGCCATGGCGTCGGCCTGGGCGATGGCGTGCTCCGGCGTCAGGAACAGGCTGTAGACCCCGATCACGATGGCAAGGGTCGGGAACGCCGCCAACAGTGCGTAGAACGAAACGCCGCCGGTATAGAGCATCACGTCCCGGCCCCACAGTCGTGACAGGGCCCTGGCTGTCACGCGCAGAGCCTCCCTAGCCCACCGATAGGGCGGGGGCGGAGTGAGTCGGGGCGCACGCGAGTCCATGCGTCAGATAAACGCGATCCGTGATCTATCGAAACGTCAAATGCAGAGCGGCGCGACATCAGGGATGGCGCGCCGCTCAAGCTCGCAAATCGCCGACAGGGGGGCGGGGGGAGACGACGACGACGAGCGCGTCATCAATGCCCCTGCCCGCCTGAACCCAACCTGAACGAGGCTGACAGGTCTCGTTGGCTTCGAGAATTTCCGCCTACAGGGCGCCGGCGGCCTTCAGCGCGTCGAGGTCGCCGGTCGAAAAGCCCCAGTCCGCCAGGGCGGCCTCGCTGTGTTGGCCAATCGCCGGCGGCGGTCCCTGAATCTGGCCGGGCGTGGCGGAGAAGCGCGGCGCGGGCGCGGGCTGGACCACACCCTCCACCGTGACGAAGGTCTGGCGGGCGGCATTGTGCGGATGGCTCGGCGCCTCGTCCATGTCGAGCACAGGCGCGAAACAGACGTCGGTAGCGTCCATGATCGCGCACCACTCGTCCCGACTCTTCTGGCGGATCACCGAGGCCAGGCGCTCCTTCAGAGAAGGCCACAGGTCGCGGTTCATCTGCTGCTGGAAGTCCGGATCGGTGATGCCGGTCTTCTCCAGCAGCAGGGCGTAGAATTGCGGCTCGATCGAGCCGATGGCGATCCAGCGGCCGTCGGCGCACTGGTAGGTGTCATAGAAGTGGGCGCCGCCGTCGAGCAGGTTGGCGCGCCGGTCGTTGCTCCACATCCCCGCCGCCTTCATGCCGTAGAACATCGACATCAGGGAGGCGGCGCCGTCGCTCATCGCGCAGTCGATCACCTGGCCCTGGCCGGCGGCGCGGGCGTGGATCACCCCGGCCAGGAGGCCGAAGGCCAGATAGAGCGCCCCGCCGCCGAAATCGCCCACCAGGTTCAGGGGCGGCACCGGCTTGTCCTTGGTGCCGATCGCCTCAAGCGCGCCGGTGATGGCGATATAGTTCATGTCGTGGCCGGCGGCCTTGGCGTAGGGGCCGGTCTGACCCCAGCCGGTCATGCGGCCATAGACGAGCTTCGGGTTACGCTTCAGCGCCACGTCGGGCCCGAGACCCAGACGCTCCATCACCCCGGGGCGGAAGCCTTCCAGGATCGCGTCGGCGGATTCGAACAGTTTCAGGCAGGCCTCGATGGCCTGGGGCGCCTTCAGGTCCAGGGCCACGCTGCGCCGACCGCGAGCGGTGACATCGGTCTTGGAGCCGCGTCCGGCGCCCTTGCGGTCGATCCTGACCACGTCGGCGCCGAGGTCCGACAGCAGCATGCCGCAGAACGGCCCCGGCCCGATGCCGGCGAACTCGACGACCTTAAGTCCAGACAAGGGCCCGTGAGCCATGGCTTTCATCCCGTTCTCGCCAGGTCGGCGCAGCCGCCTGGGCTTTGGTCCGAGGCCGCTCCGAGTTGCTATATTCGGGGCCGGCCTCTGGTATGTTGCGAGCGATCGAATCTAGACTAGCGACCACGACGGGCGGCGGAAACGGCGACGTCGCGTCAAGCCGGAAAGGAAATTGGGTGACGCTGCGACCGCGGGTCCTGATCGTGGCCAAGGATGACGCCCTCGCCGGCCCGCTCGCGGAAGGTCTCGACCGGCTGGGCTGGCGCACCATCACCGCTCGGGGTCCCTATGCGGCGCTGGCGGCCCTGGGTGATCTCGAAATCGAAGTGGCGATCATCGATGCGGCCCGCAGCGCCGAAGACGCGGTCGCCCTGGCCCGCCGCATGAAGGCGGCCTGCGCGCCGCGCCGCCTGCCGGTGATCGCCATCGGCCTGCCGAGCGAACAACTGGAGGCCGCTGCCTTCGATCTGGTCCTGGCCCCGCCCCTGCACCCCGCCCAGGCGGCGCTGAGGCTGGAGAGCCTGACCCGCATGACGATCGCCGAGGAGGAATTCGCGCTCCGGCTCGAAACCTTCGGCGAGCGCGGGCGCAAGCTGGAACTGCCCGCAGAATCGGTGGCGCCCTATCGCGTTCTGGCGATTGGCGAGCCGGCGCCCCAGTTCCTAGCCCTATCCAACGCCCTCGCTGAAGGCGGGGCGGAAGTGGTGGGCGCCTTTACCGCCTACACCGCCTTCGACTACCTGCACGAACAGCATTTCGACGCCGTGGTGCTGTGGGCCGGCGAGAACCAGGCCGAGGCGCTCTCGATCGCCGCCGGCATGCGGCGCAATACCCGCCTCTATCACGTCCCCGCCCTGCTTTATCTGCAGAGCCCGGCCCAGATCGGTCTGGCTGAAGCCTATCACCGCGGGGTCTCCGACCTCGCCGCGCCGGACGTCGCCCCCAGCGAGACAGCGACGCGGATCATAGAGCTGGCCAGGGCCTATCGCCGGCAGAACGCCATCCGCGAGGCCCTGGACAAGGCGCGGCGCTCCGGCCTGATGGACGCCCCGACCGGCCTCTTCACGCGCGACCTGTTCGCCGCCCATCTGGCGCGCCTGGTGCAGGCGTCGCGCCTCCGGAACCGCGCTCTTTCGCTTTGTGTCCTGCGCGTTTCCGACCGGCCAGAGCTGAAGACCATCCGGGCGGGCGGCTGGCTCGACCGGGCCATTCCCCAGATCGGCTCGATGATCGGCCGCCTGATCCGGGCGGAGGACACCGCAGCCCGCCTGGGTCCCGAGGTTTTCGCCCTGGCCCTGCCTGCAACCAACCAGGCCGCCGCCCGCGCCGCGGGCGAGCGCATCGCCGCGGTGATCGCCTGCACCGCCTTCGACTCCGGTGACGACCGCCCGCCCTTCGTGGTCGAGTTCGAGATCGGCGTCGCCGAGGTCGAACCTGGGGAAAGCGGGGCCAAGGCTCTGGAGCGCGCTGCTGCGCGGGCCCTGCAGGTCAAGGTCGACTAGCCGGGAAACATCACCGGCTACAGCGCAGAAACAAAGCAGGACGCAAAAAAGCCACGGCCAAGGTCAAGGTGCTGTTGTATTCGTTCGTGGATCGCCCATGTCCCACAGGCTTTAGTTCAGGCGCATTTCGCGCCCGCCTGCGCCATCGGCCTCTGAAGGAGGTCCCCGTGAGAATGAAGCTCTCAGCCCTTGCTGGCGCGGCCGCAGTGGTCGCCATACTGACCGCTGCGCCTGGTCTGGCTGCGGCGCAGTCGCATCATGGCGCCTCCGGCGGTGGTCACGCGACGGGAGGTTTTCACGGCGGCGGCAATTTCCACGGTTCGCCGGCCTTTCGCGGAGGATCGGGACACGGCGGCGGGGGCTACCACGGCTATCATGGCTGGGGCCATCATCCGTATTTCTGGGGCGGCTTCGGTCTGGGCCTGGCGCTTGGCTATCCCTGGTACGATCCATGGTACTATGGACCGGCTTATGCCTACCCGTACTACGGCTACTACGGGGACTATGACGTGACGGACGCCGCGCCGCCGCCTGGCTACCGCGACCCGTGGGCCTACGACTATGGCTCGTCGGCTCCGCCCGCCGCAGCGCCCCCGCCAGCGAGTAGCGCGACGCAATCCGCTGACGCTCCAACGCCGCCGGCCGAGCAACCCCAGCCGCAGCGGGCCTGCGGCTCCTGGTCCTGGGATGAGGCCCGGGCGAAGTACGACTGGATCCCCTGCTGACCTATCCCATGCGCCAGCACATCGGCCTGATCGCCCTCGTCGTACATGACTATGACGAGGCGATCGGCTTCTATCGCGACCAGCTTGGTTTCGAACTCGTCGAAGACACCGACATGGGCGGCGGCAAGCGCTGGGTGGTGGTTCGGCCGATGGGCGCAGCGGAAACCAGCCTTTTGCTGGCGAAGGCCGCGGACGCCCGACAGTCGGCTACGGTCGGCGCCCAGACGGGCGGGCGGGTGTTCCTGTTCCTCAACACCGACGACTTCGCCCGAGACTACGCAGCCTTCACCGCGCGCGGCGTGCGTTTCGTTCGCGAACCGGTCGAGGAACCTTACGGCATGGTGGCGGTGTTCGAGGATCTCTACGGAAATCGCTGGGACCTGATCCAGCCCCGCGGCGACTGAAGCGGCGCGCCTACCGCTTCTTGTGGCGCATCTTCTCCAGCCGCTTCTGCACGCTGGTCTTGGGCAGCTTGGCCAGGGTCAGGAAGCCCTCGTTGTCGGCGTCCAGCCGCGTGAAGTGCATGTCGGCAAGGCGCATGAAGTTGGCCTTCTTGATCTTGCCGTTGAAGTCGAAGTCGGCGGCCGTCACCGGCTCTGGTTCGTCGAACAGGCTGAAGGGCGATGCCCCCTGCTGGGTTTCGTCCAGGTCGTGCTGGATCTTGGGCAGGTCCGGCTGGGACGCGCCGCCTGCGGGGTCGACCGTCATCGGAACGTTCTGGCCCATCGAGCCCATGCCCTGACCGTATTGCGCGCGCCAGATCCGCCCCCCGAACAGCCCAACCGGGTTCAAGAGGGCGGTCGGCTTGAACTGATAGCCCAGGATCTCCGGGGCGATCTGACGCTCGTAGACCGCCACTTCATAGGCGCCCAGGACCCCCGTGTGGTGCGCATCCAGAACGCGGAAGAAGGCTTCCGCGTCGGCCATGAACTCTGCGTGGTCCAGCTTTCCGTCCCCGTTGCGGTCCGCCTCCTTGAACCAGTCCACCACAGGATAGGGTGCGCCGGCCGGCGCTCGGAAAGGTTTGCCCGCAGGACTGATGAAGACATTCAGCATGGCGCTGAGATCGGCGTCCTGCGCCAGGACAGAGCCCGCAAGGCCGAAGGCGCCTCCGCCCAGGACCAGCAAGCGGGCGAATTGGCGACGAGTGGGCATTTTTACTGTCTCTGACCAGAACCAAATACGGTGCGCTAAACTAGCTACCCGGTCGGTCGGTCACAAGGCAGGCTGGCGCGATGGGGTCCTTCAGGCCGCTTTTCGCTCTCCACTTAACGTTAAGGCGCCGCCGCTAAGGTGCTCTCGGGGCATGTGTTCTGGGAGGCGTAGCATGGACCGGATTCCGGGGGCGCAAGCGGGCGCTCCCCCCCGGACAGTGGTCGAGCGTGGGATTGCGGACTTTGTCGCCGGCGCCCTTTTGCCGATCGCCTATCTCGATTCCCAGGGCTCGGTCGTGCAGGTCAGCCCGGCCTGGCGCCAGCTGTTCCAAGTCAAAGACGATGTCACGGGCCAGCCGCTCGGCGCAATCATGCCGACCATCGAGGATCGGCGGCTCAAGAGCCTGCAGAAGAGCCTTTCCGCGGGAAAGAGCAGGGTTGAGCAGGTCACTGTTCCAGCCCGTGGCGACGCCGCAGACGCGGTCGTGCGTCTGGACATAGCCCCGGCCGGCGACAGGGCGCCGGGCCTCCTGCTCTATGGCCACGACTTCAGCGACATGATCGAGGCGCACCAGCGCACCGAGGCCGCCCTGATCCGGGCCCGCGACGAAGCCGACGCCGCCAATACGGCCAAGAGCGAATTCCTGGCCAATATGAGCCACGAAATCCGCACGCCCATGAATGGCGTGATCGGCATGAACGCGCTTCTGCTTCGGACCGAACTCACCCCTGAGCAGCGCAAGTTCGCCGAGGCTGTGCGCGTTTCGGCTGACTGCCTTCTGAACCTGATCAACGACATCCTCGACATCTCCAAGCTGGAGGCCGGCAAGGTCGACCTGGAACGGATCGACTTCACCCTGGAGTCAGTGGTCGAGGACGTGGTCGAACTGCTCTCCACCAAGGGCGCGGAAAAGGGACTGGACGTCGTCTGCTTCCTGGACGACGGCGCGCGCAAGGGCTTCGCCGGCGACCCGACGCGGCTGCGCCAGGTGATCCTCAACCTGTTGTCCAACGCCATCAAATTTACCGAAAAGGGTTTTGTGGCCGTCGAGGCGCGCACCCTGACGGTCGACCGCCAACGCTCGCGCCTTCGGATCGAGGTGCAGGACACCGGAATCGGCCTGTCGGAAGAGGCCAAGGCCAAACTGTTCAAGAAGTTCCAGCAGGCCGACGGCTCGGTGACCCGCCGCTATGGCGGTACGGGCCTCGGCCTCTCAATCAGCCGCCAGCTCGTCGAACTCATGGATGGCCAGATCGGCGTAGCCGATCGCCCCGGCGGCGGCAGCATCTTCTGGTTCGAGATCGACCTGCCGCCCGCCGCCGCCGACCTCTCCACCCTGTCCGGCACCGCAGCGGCCGACGCCCTGCATGGGCGACGGATCCTGGTGATCGACGACATCGAGATCAACCGCACCATCTTCCAGCGCCAGCTGGAGGCTGAGGGCGCGGTCGTCAGCGAGGCGGTCGACGGCCCGAGCGGCCTGGCCGCCATCGTCATGGCCGACGCCCGGGGCGAGCCTTTCGACCTCGTGCTGCTGGACCACATGATGCCCGGCCTCTCCGGCGAGGGCGTCGCCGCCAAGGTCCGCGCCAATGTGGCCCTGGAGCAGCCGCGCCTGGTGCTCGCATCTTCGATCGGCTCGATGGTCGGGGGCTCGGCCAGTCTGTTCGACGCTGTCCTGACCAAGCCGGTCCGCCACAGCATCCTGCTGTCGCGCCTGGCGGAGCTACTGAGCGCTCCTGCTGGAGCGGCCGAGACGCTGGACTCCTCGGCCGAAGTCGCGCCGGAAATTTGTGTCGAGCCGCCGGTCGATGTGAGCGACTTCTTCCTGGACGACGACGCTCCGGCGGCCGCTTCGCCTGCGCCCCGCGCCCGCTCGAGCCGCGGCAGGATCCTCCTGGCCGAGGACAACGAGATCAACACCCTTCTGGCCCAGACGGTCATGGAGGAAGCCGGTTACACGGTCGATTGCGCCGTCAATGGCGCCGAGGCGGTCGAAGCGGTGAAGCAGTGCGCCTACGACCTGATCCTGATGGACATGCAGATGCCGGTGATGGACGGCCTGCAGGCCACCCGGACCATCCGCGACCTGCCCTCGCCCGTCGGCCAGACGCCGATCATCGCCATGACCGCCAACGCCATGCGCAAGGATCAGGACGCCTGCCTGGGCGCAGGGATGAACGACTTCATCTCCAAGCCGATTGATCCGGTCGCCTTCCTGGCCGTGATCGAACGCTACATGGGCGCCGAGCTCTGGGGCGATGACGAGGAGGAAGCCGCGCCTTCCGCCTCCAAGAAGGTTCCCGACATCGACCACGACAAGCTGGACGCCCTGGCCCGCATGCTGCCGGTCGATCGCCTGCGCAAGGTCGTGGACTCCTATCTCGACGGCTCCAAGGCGCGGCTGATCCGCATCGAGGACCTGGTCAGCTCCGGCGACCTCGCGTCCCTGGCGCGCGAGGCTCACGACCTGAAAGGCACCTCCGGCAACTTCGGGGCACTCAGGCTGCAGGCCATGGCCGAGCAACTGGAGCGCGCTTGCCTGGCCCGGGACGACGCCGAGGCCCCGCGCCTCGCCGGCGAGATCCGCCAGGCTTCGACGACCGCCTGGGGCCTCGTCGAGGAATGGCTGGCGGCGGCGGAAGGCGCGCCGCAACGGGCGGCCGGCTGACGACCCGATTTCCGGTGGATCGCCGGCCAGGCGCCCTTGCGGTGAACCCGTGCGCTCGGCCAGTCTGGCGGGGCCCATAGACTCGCCCGCCGAGGAAGCCATGCCTGCGATCCCCGATCACGCTGACCCGATGGCGCGGCTGATCGCCATCATGGCCCAGCTGCGCAACCCGGACGGCGGCTGCGCCTGGGACCTGGAGCAGACCTTCGCCACCATCGCCCCCTACACCATCGAGGAGGCCTACGAGGTGGCCGACGCCATCCAGCGTAACGACCTGCCGGAGCTGAAGGAGGAACTGGGCGACCTCCTCTTGCAGGTGGTGTTCCACTCGCGCATGGCCGAGGAGGAAGGCGCCTTCGATTTCGCCGCCGTCGCCGACGCCATCTGCGAAAAGATGATCCGCCGCCACCCGCATGTATTCGGCGACGCCGGCCATCGCGACAGCGCCGAGCAGACCCGGGCCTGGGAGGCGATCAAGGCCGCCGAACGCGCCGCCAAGCCCAAGCATGAGAGCGTGCTCGACGGGGTGGCCCCCGCCCTGCCCGCCCTGACCCGCGCCGCCAAGATCACCGGTAGAGCCGCCCGGGTGGGCTTCGATTGGCCCAGCACCACAGAGGTGATCGATAAGCTACGCGAGGAGTTGGCCGAGCTGGAAGCCGAGATCGAAGCCGGCGACCAGGAAAAGGCCCGCGAGGAACTGGGCGACCTGCTGTTCGTCTGCGCCAACCTGGCCCGCAAGCTGGACGTCGAGCCGGAAGACGCCCTGCGCGCCGCCAACGCCAAGTTCATCCGCCGCTTCAACTTCATCGAAGCCGCCCTGGCCGGCGACGGCCGCTCGCCGCATCAGTCGGACCTGGCGGAGATGGATGGACTTTGGAATGCGGCGAAGGCGGCGGAGAAGGCCGCGGCCGAATAGCTACTCCGCCGCGTGCTTCAGCAGCGCATCCGGGAACATCTGCTCGAACTGCCCGAGGGCCTTGGGGTCGAGTCGCACCGACAGGCGCACCCGACCGTCCTCCTCGTCCAGGCGATCGACGATGCGGCCGTGGCGGTAGAGCCAGGCCAGGGCGCGGCCCTGCCCGGGCGGCAGGTCGGCTTCGACCGCCCCGCCCTGGTCGATCAGGCCGGCCAGGATGCTCAGCAGGCGTTCGACGCCCTCGCCGGTGACGGCCGAGACCGGCACCGGGCCGACGCCATCACGCTCGCCGCGCAGGGCGCGGGCCTTGGCGGCGCCGAGGTCGTGCTCATCAAGCAGGTCGATCTTATTCCAGACTTCCACGATCGGCCGCGGCCCCTCCGGCTCGACGCCGATCTGGGCCAGGACCTCCATAACATCGGCCGCCTGGGCGGCCGTGTCGGGATTGGCGATGTCGCGCACATGCAGGACCACGTCGGCCGAGGCGACCTCCTCCAGTGTGGCGCGGAAGGCCTCGATCAGTTCGTGCGGCAGGTCCGAAATGAAGCCCACCGTGTCCGACAGCATGGCCGGCCGCCCATCGGGCAGCTTCAGGGTGCGCAAGGTCGGGTCCAGGGTGGCAAACAGCATATCCTTGGCCATGACCTTGGCGTCGGTCAGGCGATTGAACAGGGTCGACTTGCCCGCGTTGGTGTAGCCCACCAGGGCGATGGTCGGGAACGGCGCGCGCTTGCGGGCCGAGCGCTGCAGGCCGCGGGTGCGGCGCACCTCCTCCAGCTCCTTCTTCAGCCGGCCGATCTTGCCGGCCAGCAGACGCCGGTCGGTTTCGATCTGGGTTTCGCCCGGACCGCCCATGACGCCGAAGCCGCCGCGCTGGCGCTCCAGGTGGGTCCAGGTGCGCACCAGGCGCGAGCGCTCATAGGCCAGCCGCGCCAACTCGACCTGCAACCGGCCCTCGCGGGTGCGGGCCCTGCGGGCGAAGATTTCGAGGATCAGGCCCGTGCGGTCGATCACCTTGACCTGCCAGGCCTTCTCCAGATTGCGCTGCTGCACCGGCGTCAGGGCGTCGTCGACGACCACCACGTCGACGCCCAGTTCGGCGACCTGTTCGCCGATCTCGACCACCTTGCCCTTGCCGAACAGGGTCGCGGGCGTGGCCGCGCGCAGGGGCGCGATCTCGCCGCCCCGGATCTCCAGATCCAGGGCGATGGCGAGTCCCATCGCCTCTTCGAGCCGAGCCTCCGGCGCGCGCAGATCCGACGCTTGAGAGCGGTTCGGATGGATGACGAGCGCCGTCTGGGCCGGCGGGCGATGGTCGATCAGTTTTTCGGTCAATCGTCGTCCTGTTCGGAGCCGGGCTCATAGAGCTGGACCGGCTGTGAAGGCATGATGGTGGAGATAGCGTGCTTGTAGACCAGTTGCGACTGGCCATCGCGACGCAGCAACACGCAGAAATTGTCAAACCAGCTGACCACGCCCTGCAGCTTCACCCCGTTGACCAGGAAGATGGTCAGCGGAGTCTTGGACCGGCGGACGGAGTTCAGGAAGGTGTCTTGCAGGTTCTGCTTCTTGTCTGTCGACATGGCGCTCTAGCGCTCCTTTGGTCAGCGATCGTCGGAAGCCAAACGCTTCCACACACAGGTTGGTTTGCGCCGCCGAGGACTGTCACAGCGACGAGCGCGCGATCACCGGGCGGTGGCGCGGGCGTTTTCCACATATAGGACGCGAAGCCGTTCGCTGATAGGGCCTGGGCGCCCATTCCCGACAATCGCCTCGTCTATGCCCACAACGGGCATGACGAAGGTCGAGGCGGCGGTGATGAAAGCCTCTTTCGCCGCCTTGGCCTCCGCCACCGTGAACGGCCGCTGCGAGACCTCGATCCCGGCCTCCGCGGCGAGGGTGATCAGGGTCTTGCGCGTCACGCCACGCAAAATGTTGGCGTTGGTGTCGCGGGTGCGCAGCACGCCGTCCGCATCGACGATCCAGGCGTTGGTCGAGGAGCCCTCGGTGACGAAGCCGAGTTCGTCCACCAGCCAGGCCTCGTAGGCCCCGGCCTCGCGCGCCGCCGTCTTGGCTAGACAGTTGGGGAGGAGGCCCACGGTCTTGATGTCGCAGCGGCCCCAGCGGATGTCCGGCTGGGTCAGCACCTTGATCCCCTTTCGCGCCCGCACCTCTACGGCGGCGAAGTCTACCGGCTTGGCGGTGACCACCACGGTCGGCCTGGGCGCCGGATTGGGGATTGGGTGATCGCGCAGGGCGACGCCGCGGGTGACCTGCAGATAGACCGCCCCGTCCCGGAAGCGGTTGCGGCGAATGGTCTCGTGCATGACCATGACCAGCGCCTGTTGCGACATCGGCCGGTCGATGCGCAGCTCGGACAGGCTGCGCCAGAGGCGTTCCATATGGCCTTCCAGGTCGGCCAGCTTGCCGCCGAACACGGCGAAATACTCATAGACTCCATCGGCGAACTGGAAGCCCCGGTCCTCGATATGCACGCCGGCTTCGGCGTGTGGGACATAGCGGCCGTCGACATAGGCGATACGCGGCATCAGAGATCGTCTTCCTCACCCATGCGGGACGGCGACACACCTAGGGACTTGAGCTTGCGGTGCAAGGCCGAGCGCTCCATGCCGATGAAATTGGCTGTGCGCGAAATATTGCCGCCGAAACGGACGATCTGGGCGTTGAGATATTCCCGCTCGAACACCTCCCGGGCGTCGCGCAACGGCAGGGCGATGATCCGTTCCGTGCCCATCGAGCCCACGGCTCCGGCCACCGCGACCTCGGCCGGCAGGCGGTCACTGGTGATGGCCTCGGACGGGTCGCCCGTGGCCAGGATCAGCATCCGCTCGATGTTGTTGCGCAGCTGGCGGACATTGCCGGGCCAGTCGTGCACCTGCAGGGTGGCGATGGCGTCCTCGGCCAGGCGGCGGCGCGGCAGCCCGGTCGCCTCGCTGATGCGGTCGATATAGAACTCGACCAGTTCGGCGATGTCCTCGCGACGCTCGGCCAGGCCCGGCACGTGCACCGGCACCACGTTCAGGCGGTGGAACAGGTCCTCGCGGAAGCGTCCGGCGGCGATCTCCTGGCGCATGTCGCGCGAGGAGGACGACACCACCCGCACGTCGACCTGCACGTCCTGGTCACCGCCGACCCTGCGGAAACGCGGCTCGACCAAGACCCTCAGCAGGCGGCCTTGCGTCTCGCGCGGCATGTCGGCGATTTCGTCCAGGAACAGGGTGCCGCCATGGGCGCGCTCGAACACGCCGATCTTGCGCGGCCGCCCGCCCTCGCCTTCCTCGCCGAACAGCTCCACGTCCATCCGCTCGGGCGTCATGCCGGCGGCGCCGATGGCCACGAACTCGCCCTTGGCACGTGGGCTGGCGGCATGGATCAGCCGCGCCACCAGTTCCTTGCCCGAACCCGGCGGGCCTGTGACCAGCAGCCGGCTGTTGGCCGGCGCCACCTTGGCGATCAGCTGGCGCAATTGCTGGGCGGCGTGCGAGCGGCCGAGGAAGCCCTCGGGCGCCAGGGTCTGCTGGCGCAGGCGCCGGTTCTCGCGCTTCAGCGAAGCCTGCTCCAGCGCCCGCTCGATCACCAAGAGCAGGCGGTCGGACTTGAACGGCTTTTCCAGGAAGTCGTAGGCGCCGCGCTTGATGGCGCTGACTGCAGTCTCGATATTGCCGTGGCCGCTGATCATTACGATCGGCAGGTCGGCATCCAAACTCTTGACCATGTCCAGCAGCTCGAGGCCATCCATGCCCCCGCCCTGCATCCAGATGTCGAGCACGATCAGAGCCGGCTTTCTCGCCTTCAGGCTGGCCAACGCCGACTCGGAGTCGGCGGCGGTGCGCACCTGATAGCCCTCGTCTTCCAATATGCCGGCGACCTGGTCGCGGATGTCCGCTTCGTCGTCGACCACCAAGATATCGGCCGCCATCACAACCCTCATGCCACCGCAACGCCTTCATGCACCGGCGCGGCCGCTGCGTTCGCCCGGGGAAGCCGGAGCACCGCGCGAGCCCCAGGCGGCTCGCTGGCGTCGAGCAACATCAGCTCGCCGCCATGGTCTTCCATGATGCGCTTGACGATGGCCAGGCCCAGGCCCGTGCCCTTCTCGCGCGTCGTCACATAAGGCTCGGTCAACCGGTCGCGGTTCTTGGCCGGCAGGCCGATCCCGTTGTCCTCGATCTCGATGGTCTGGTCCTTGTCGTCGATCAACAAACGCGCCCTTATGCGCCCCTTCAGCCCGGGCTCGACGGCGCGCCGCGCCGCGATCGCTTCGCCAGCGTTCTTCAGCACATTGGTCAGGGCCTGGCCGACCATGCGCGCGTCGCACAGGACCATCACCTCGTCCGGCTCTTCCAACTCGATCTCGGTGGCCGGATCGGCCACCCGCTGGGCGAACACGCCCTGACGCAGAAGCTCGGCCAGGTCAGCCTCGGCGAACTTGGGCGCCGGCATGCGGGCGAAAGCCGAGAACTCGTCGACCATGCGGCCGATATCGCCGACCTGGCGGATGATGGTGTCGGTGCAGCGGTCGAAGGTCTCCAGGTCCCCCTGGATGTCCTTGCGGTACTTGCGGCGGATGCGTTCGGCCGACAGCTGGATCGGCGTCAGCGGGTTCTTGATCTCGTGGGCGATACGACGCGCCACGTCCTTCCAGGCGGCGTTGCGCTGGGCGGCGACCAGGCGGGTGATGTCGTCGAAGGTCAGCACCAGGCCGCCGTCCGGGTGACCGCTGGCGCGCACGCGCAAGCGCCGGGTGTCGCCGCCGCGCACCACGTCGACCTCGGCCTCCGCGTCGTCACCCGACTCCAGAGCCAGGGCGGCGACCTCGGTAAGCTCCGGCGCGATCCCGGCCAGGGCCGCGCCCGCCGCGCCGTGGGGCGTGAGCCCCAGGAGCACCAGGGCCTGTCGATTGGCGGCCGAGACGGTCCCGTCCTTGTCCAGGCCGATGACCCCGGCGCTGACCCCGGCCAGCACGGTCTCGATGAACTGGCGGCGGGATTCCGCCTCGTCGCCGGCGGCGCGCAGGGCCGCCTGCTGCGCCTGCAGGTCGCCGGTCATGCGATTGAACGAGCCGGCCAGGTCCGCGATTTCCTTTGGCGCATGCTCCACCGTGACCCGCGCGGTCAGGTCGCCGGCCGCCACCTGGTCGGCGGCCTGCACCAGGCTGGCCACCGGGGCGGCGATGCTGTTGGCGGCGTTGATGCCCAGCCATACGGCTCCCACCAGCACCAGGAGCGCGGTCTCGAGATAGCTGAGGGCGAAGGCGGCCTTGATGCGGGCCCGGTTCGCCTCAGCGTCGCGATACGCCGTGACGGCGTCCGAGGCCTCGCTGAGATGCGCAAGAATGCCTTTGTCGACCTGGCGCACCACGTAGAGATAGGCGTCGTCATAGGCCTTCAGCTTCTGTACGGCGCGGAGAAGATCCGAGCCGACGAAAGCATGCACCGGCACCTCGCCGGCGTCGGCGGATTGGATGGTCTCGCTGGGCGGCGCCAGGTAGCGCGGCGGGTTGTCCACCTCGGCGCGGGCCAGGATGCGGCCATCGCGGTCGATCAGATAGGCGGCCATGAACTTGCGATAGGACGCTTCCTCCGCCAGGAAGCGGTTGAAGGTGACCGGGTTCTCCTTCAAGCCACGCACGGCGCGATCGAGGTCGCCGGACATGCCCTGCATGTCGTCGAACACCCCGTTGGTCTCGGCCTTGTAGTAGGAGGTGGCCACCTTGGCCGAGTTCTCCACTACCGTGCCGACCCGCTGGCTGAACCAGCTGTCGACCCCCTGGGTCACCAGCACGCCGAACACCAGGGCGACCATCAGCGCCGGCGCCACGGCGGCGGCGGCGAACAGGGCGACAAAGCGCAGGTGCAGCCGGGCCCCCGCATCCCGCCGCTGGTCGATGACCAGCTTCAGCACCCGCCAGCCGACGCCGGCCGCCAGGAGCGCGATCAGGATCAGGTTAAGCGCCAGCAGCGTCAGGATGGTCTTGCTGGGCGGGCCCACGGGCCCGCTGACCGGCGCCGACGAGGCCATCCACACCGAGGCCAGGGTCAGCGAGGCGGAAACCGCGAGTCCGGCCGCCAGCCGGGAGTTGGAGATCAAGACGCCCGTGCGCCGCACGTCACCGTCGGCCGCCGAAACGGCCGGGGACAGATCAGCGCTTTCGACCTGAGGAGCCGTGTCGGCCATGCCGGGAGCTTGGCAAGGCTGTGCCCCATTTTCAACAGTAATGTGGCCCTAATCCCTCACCGCTTGGCGCGCGCCGTCTCCACGCCGAGATCCTGGATCTTCTTGCGCAGGGTGTTGCGGTTCAAGCCGAGGATCTCCGCGGCGCGGACCTGGTTGCCGCGGGTGGCCGACAGTGTCAGGCGAATCAGCGGGCGCTCGATCTCGTGCAGCACGCGATCGTAAAGGCCCGGCGGCGGGCCGCCTTCGGGCTGATCGGCGAAATAGCCGGCCAGGTGCCGCTCCACCAGGGTGGCCAGGGTCACTGGGCCGCTCGGGTCGGCGGGCGCCGGGCTCTGATCCTGCAACTCGCGCTCGACGATCCGGGCGGTGATCAGGTCTTCGGCATAGAGGGCGCAGATGCGGCGGATCAGGTTTTCCAGCTCGCGCACATTGCCCGGCCACTCGTAGGCCTTGAGCCGCTCCAGCGCTCCGGCGTCGATCGCCTTGGCCGGCAGGCCCTCGCGATGGGCGCGCAACAGGAACGAGCGGGCCAGGTCCGGGATGTCGTCGGTGCGGTCGCGCAGGGGCGGCAGGCGGATGCGGGCCACGTTCAGGCGGAAGAACAGGTCTTCGCGGAACAGGCCCTGCTGGATCAGGGCGCGCAGGTCGCGGTTGGTGGCGGCGATCACCCGCACGTTCGGCCGGCGGCCGGTCTTGGGGTTGATGGTGGTCTCCGAGCCGTCGATCACGCGCAGGAGCCGGGTCTGGGCGTCCAGCGGCATGTCGCCGATCTCGTCCAGGAACAGGGTGCCGCCATCGGCCTCGATCAGCTTTCCCAGATCGCCGTCGCCCTTGCCGAACAGCTCGGTCTCGACCCGCTCACGCGGCACGGCGGCCAGGTTGATCACCGAAAAGCGGCCATCCTTGCGCGGGCCGAGGTCGTGCAGGGCCCGCGCCACCAGTTCCTTGCCAGCGCCGGACTCGCCCAGGATCAGCACGGTCAGGTCGGCGCCCACCAGGCGGGCGATGGTGCGATAGACCTCCTGCATCGGCGCCGAGCGGCCGATCAGCGGCAGGCGCTCGTCGCGCAGCGCCCGCGCCTGGGCTTTGGTCGCCTCGGAATCCGTCGGCCGCGCCAGGGCGCGCTTGGCCGCGGCGGTCATGTCGTCCAGGTCGAAAGGCTTGGGCACGTATTCGAAGGCGCCGATCTCAGCAGCGTTGACGGCGGTGAGCAGCGTATTTTGCGCGCTCATCACGATCACCGGCAGCTTGGGCCGGTCCTTGCGGATGCGGGGCAGCACGTCGAAGACGTTCTCGTCGGGCATCACCACGTCGGTGATGACCAAATCTCCCTCACCCTCCGACACCCATTTGAGCAGAGTCGTGGCGTTGCCCGTGGCGCGGACCTGGTAGCCTAACCTGCTGAACGCCTGACTTAAAACCAGCCGGATCGAGGCGTCGTCGTCGGCGATCAGGATCTTGTGATGCGTGCTCATGCCTAAGGCTTAATCATCATGGACGTCTGTCGCGATTGGAAGCAGCACCCTGAAGGCTGTTCGGCCGGGCTCTGACTCGAAATCGATCAGACCGCCATGCGCAGCGACCAATTTTGCAACAAGGGCCAGCCCCAGTCCGGCGCCGAAGCTCTTCGAGGTGACAAACGGTTCGAACAGATGATCGCGCAGGTGAGCCGGCACGCCGGGTCCGTTGTCGATCACCTTGACCTCTAGCGGCGCGGTGCGCATCCGCTCGCCATTGGGCGCCCGCATGCGCACGCCGTGGCGGTACGCGGTCTGGATGCGCACGGAACCTCTTCCGTCGCCCCGGGAATGGGCCGCCTCCGCCGCATTCTTCACCAGGTTGAGGAAGATCTGGATCAGCAGATCCTCATCGCCCAGGGTCGGCGGCAGGGACGGGTCGTAGTGCTCGCTGAGCGCCAGTCCATCGGCCACGCCATTGGCGGCCAGGGCCCGGACCCGGTCCAGCACCACGTGAATATTGACCGGCTCCAGGTCAGGTTTGACCGCCTCGGAGAAGGCCTCCATGCGGTCGACCAGGCGATGGATGCGGTCGGTCTCGTCGACGATCAGCTGCGCCAAGGCGGCGTCCTCGGCCGGGACCGAGCCCTTCAGCAGCTGCGCGGCGCCGCGGATACCGGCCAGGGGGTTCTTAATCTCATGCGCCAACATGCGCCCCATGCCGACCACGGTCCGAAGGCCCGCCCTCTCCCCGCGCTCCACCCCGAGGGCCCCGCCGCGCACTTGCAGGGTCAGAAGGATCGAACCGTCGCCCAGCGGCGTCGCCGCGGCGTCGGCTTCGAAGGGCGGATGGCCGAACAGGGTGATCTCCAGCCCCCGCTCGCGCACCTGAAGCTTGGTCGAGACCGCAAGATCCACCAGCGCGGTCAGGGTGGAGCCGGGCGGCAGGGCGTCGTGGAACCGACCTCGGCTGAGCAGCGCCAGGCCCTGGCCGAACAAGGCTTCCGCCGCCTCGTTGACCGCCGTCAGATTGCCTTCGGGCCCCAGGATCAGGGCCGGGTCGGGCGCCATGTCGAAGGCGGCGACTCGTGTGGCCAGGTCCATGTCGATCAACTGCGCGCGCGGTCTGGTGTTCATGCGGCTCGTCTTTCGCTGCTGTCCAGAGTCCACAGGCTGGTCAGTTCACGTTCGATCATCGCCGGGTCCTCCAGTCGGCAGAGCCGCCCCTTGGCCGCGCGCCGCTCGGCCGGATCTGTCGGCCAGGGCGCCCGTTCGACATACCAGCCGAGATGCTTGCGGAAGATACGCACGCCCAGCCGGTCGCCATAGAAGGCCAGGGTCTCGCCGAAATGCTCCAGCACCACCTCGAGCCGCTCTTGAACCGCCGGTTCGTCGGCCGGCTCGCCAGCCAGGCCCTGCTCCACCTGGCGCGCGATCCACGGGCGGCCATAGGCGCCGCGGCCGATCATCACCCCGTCGGCGCCCGACTGGGTCAGGGCTTTGCGAGCGGAGGCCAGATCGATCACGTCGCCATTGACCACCACCGGAATGGACACGGCCCCCTTGACCGCGCGCACCGCTGACCAATCGGCCTCGCCGGCATAGAATTGGTTTCGGGTGCGGCCGTGCACCGTCACGCCGCTGACCCCGAGCCGTTCGGCGCGCTGGGCCAGTTCCGGCGCGTTCAGGCTGGCGTGATCCCAGCCCAGCCGCATTTTGACCGTCACAGGCAGACCAGGCTCCAGCGCCGCCTCGATCAGCCGCTCGGCCAGGTCCAGGTCGCGCATCAGGGCCGAGCCGCAGGCGGCGCCGGTCACCTCGCGGGCGGGACAGCCCATGTTGAGGTCGATCACCTGGGCGCCGGCCGCCGCGGCCAGCTTCGCACCCTCGCCGATCCAGCGCGGGTCGCGACCGACGAGTTGCACCACCATCAGCGGCAGGCCGTCGCCGACCGCGGCGCGGCGGACCACATCAGGGCGGCCCTTGGCCAATTCCGCACAGGCGACCATCTCGGTGGCGACATAGGCCGCCCCACGCCGCGCCGCCGCCCGCCGGAACGGCAGGTCGGTGACCCCGGTCATGGGCGCGATCCAAACACGCCCAGGCGTGCGCGCCGCACCGAGCTGAATGCCTCTGCTCATTATTTGATCATCCCCTGCGGCTAAGTTTTAGGCAACAAAACCTTCAGAGTCCAGCTTTTCCCGCAGTGCAGCATTTCGCTTGATGTCTGGACTTTCCGGCTCAGCCCGAACAAACAGGGCCATGGATTTTTCAGCGGTGATCGTAGCCGCCGGGTCTGGCTCGCGAGCCGGCCAGGGGCGGCCGAAACAGTGGTTGAGCCTGGGCGGCAAGCCCATCCTGAGGTGGTCGGCCGAGGCTTTGCTGACCGCCGGGGCTGCCAGGCTGGTGGTGGTGATTCCGTCGGGTGACGAGCCCCTGGCCGTCGAAGCCTTGGCCGGCCTCAAGGGTTGGACCACAGCGCAGGGCGGCGCGGTGCGGGCGCAATCGGTGCTCTCCGGGCTGAACGCATTGGCGGATCGTCCGGCGGATGAGCCGGTGCTGGTGCATGACGCCGCCCGACCCTTCGTGACCGCGCACCACGTCCGGGACTTGCTGGCCGCCCTGGAGACCGCTGATGGCGCCCTGCCCGCCCTGGCGGTGGCCGACACGCTGAAGCGGCGCGGCGATGACGGAACCCTGATCACGGTTTCTCGCGAAGGGCTTTGGCGCGCCCAGACACCCCAGGCCTTCCGCCGGAGCCGGCTGCTGGCCGCCTACGCAGCCTGGCCCGCGGACCGCGGCGAGCCCACCGACGAGGCGGGCGTGGTCGAGCAGGCGGGCGGCCGCGTAGCCCTGACCCCCGGCGACCAGCGCCTGATGAAACTGACCTACCCTGAGGATTTCGCCATGGCCGAGGCCTTCGCCGCCGAGACCCGCGTCACCGTGATCGGCCAGGGCTTCGACGCCCACCGTTTCGGCCCCGGCGACGAGGTCTGGCTGTGCGGGGTGAAGATCGCCCACACCCAGCGGCTGATCGGCCATTCCGACGCCGACGCCGGCCTGCACGCCCTGACCGACGCCCTGCTGGGCGCCATCGGCGAAGGCGACATCGGCGACCACTTCCCGCCGACCGACCCCAAATGGAAGGGCGCGGCCTCCGCCCTGTTTCTCGAGCACGCCGCGAGGCTGGTCCGGGCCAAGGGCGGGCGGATCGACAATGTCGACGTGACCCTGATCTGCGAGCGGCCCAAGATCAAACCGCACCGCGCCGCCATGCGCGCCAAGCTGGCCGAGCTTCTCGGCCTTCCCGAGGCGCGGGTCAGCGTCAAGGCGACCACCACCGAGCAGATGGGATTCACCGGCCGCGAGGAGGGCCTGGCGGCCCAGGCCATCTGCGCCGTCAGCTTGCCGGCTTAGCTTTCGCCGCCTCCGCGGCCTCGTCGGCGCTGATCTTGGTCTCGCGCGCGTTGTGATCGACGCCGCGGATCAGAGCACCCAGAAGGTCGGTATAGTCGTCGGTCCAGGGTTCGACGCCCTTGGGATCAGCCGGCTTCCAGCGCGGGTCGATAGTGAAAGCCTTGAGCGCCGCGGGATCCCGAGCGATCAGCACCACGTCCTCGGCGCTGTCGTTCAGGTCCATTGAGCCCGGCGGCGGGCGGTAGAATTGGCGAAGGGCTGTGGCGCCGGCGGCCTTGGCGACCGCCCCGACCGGCTGGGTCAGCTCCAGGTTCCGGTTGGACAGGTGCATGATGACCACACCGTCCGGCTTGATCTTCTGCAGATAGCCTTTCATCGCCTCGACGGTCAGCAGGTGCGCGGGCACACTGTCGGACGAGAACGCGTCCACCAGCAGGATGTCGAACCCGCCCGCCGGCTGGCGCGCCAGGGTGAGGCGCGCATCGCCCAGCACCCAGTCGACCTGGCCCTTGGCGCAGCCCTTGATATAGCTGAAGTTCTTCGGATCGGTCGAAAGCCGCACCACCAGCGGGTCGATTTCGAAGAAACGCAAGGCGTCGCCCGGCCGGGTATAGGTGGCGACGGTCCCCGCCCCCATGCCGACCGCGCCGATGCTGACGGTCTGGTGCTGGGATTGAACCCAGCGGAACACTTGGCCGATCGGGGTCGTGGGCGCGTAGTAGACCAGCGGGCGACAGGCGATGTCGGGGTTCTGCGCCTGGGCGCCGTGCAGGGTGGTGCCATGGGCCATCAACTTGGCGCGGCCCAAGCCCTTTACGTCCCGAAAGGTGAGGCGAACCACGCCGAAGAAGCTGCGATCGCTTTCGATGACGTTCAGGTTCGGGGCCACCACCTGCGTGGCCAGGACCATGGCCAGCGCCATGCTGACGAAGGCGACGGCCCGATCCCGAAGCAGGAAGGCGGCGACCAGCGGCAGGACGAACATGAGCTTCATCACAAGGCCGGCGCCCAGCCAGTGATTGGCGGCGATCGCACCCGCCGCGCCGAGCACGCCGAGGATCCAGATCGCTGTTTGCGGCAGGCTCAGCCAGCCCTTGCCCCAGGGCCTGGCCAGGCCCGCCGCCAACATCACCAGCGGATACTCGATCACGCTGTTGAAGATCACGGGGGCCAGGAAGGCGTTGAACGCGCCCCCGATGACGCCGCCCAGCGACATCAGAAGATAGAACTCGGTCAGCCGCTCCGGCGGCGGCCTGCGGATCGCCAGGGCTTGGTGGCAGACCAGGGCGGTCAGGAAGAAGCTCACCAACTGCAGGCCGATCTGCAGCCAGAAATAGGGGATCGGCATCCCCCAGCTGACCAGGGCCGCCAGGAGGGCCGCGGTCTGCAGCACCAGCGCCAGGCTCTGCGGAATCACCGGATGGGTCTGGAAGGCGATGACGAAGGTCAGGAGATAGAGAGCCAGCGGCGCGACCCACAGGAACGGCGCCGAGGCGATGTCGGTGGCGATGTAGGTGGTCACGCCCAGCATCAGGCTGGCCGGCGCCGCCGCCAGGGCCACCCACAGCAGCCGGCGCCACCAGCGGGCCAGGGCAGCCAGACGATTGGCGGGCGGCTTGACCGGCAGGATCTCGATCCGCCCTGCCCCCGCCCGCCACACCGCTGCGGCGACGATGACCATCACCAGGATGAAACCGGCATAGCCGGCGCTCCATCCGAGCGTCTGGCGGCTGACGCGGACAAAAGGCTCGATCGCTACGGGGTAGGCCAGAAGCGCCAGCAGGCTGCCGAGGTTGCTGGCCACATAGAGGCCATAGGGGTTGCCCCCGCCCCAGGCGGCGCGGGCGCTGGCGTACCAGGCCTGGATCAGTGGCGCCGTGGCCGAGAGGGCCGCGAACGGCAGACCGATCGACACGGTCAGAACGCCCAGAAGCCAAAGCGCCGGCTGGCTGCTCGACGGATCGCCCAGCAGCCCGGTCACGTGCAGCGGCAGGACCGCCAGCCCAGCCAGCAGCACCGCCCCGTGCAGCAGGGTCTGCACGCGCACCGAAGCGATCCGTTGCAGGGCGTGGGCATAACCGTAGCCGATCAGCAGCGCGAGCTGGAAGAAGGCCAGGCTGACCGCCCAGACGGCCGCCGAGCCGCCCAGCAGCGGCAGGATCAGCTTGGCGACCATGGGCTCGACCATGAAAACCAGGCTCGCGCTCAGGAAGGCGGCGAAACCGAACAGAGCCGGCGCGACCGCGGGGGAAGCGCTGCTGGCGACGTTCGCGTCGGGATTTGGCTTCATGGGGCGCAGCGAATCGTCTTGATCGGGAACACGGACCGATGTTGGTCTGAGCGGCGCGGGTTTGGCAAACCAAAGCCTGGGCGGCAAGACGCGGAAGGGCGCTGCATGTTTCCTCTCGAAATTGAAACCCTGGCGCGGCTGTTGATCGACGAATGCGCCGAGCGGCGGCTGCGTGTCGTCGCGGCCGAGAGCTGCACCGGCGGCCTCGTCTCCGCCGCGATCACCGCGATCCCGGGCTCGTCGGCGGTGTTCGAGCGGGGCATGATCACCTATTCCAACCGCGCCAAGCAGGAGATGCTGGGCATAGCCGGCGACTTGGTGGCCGACTACGGCGCGGTGTCAGAGCCGGTGGTGCGGATGATGGCCGAGGGCGCGCTGGAAAACTCCAACGCCCATATCAGCGTCGCCATTACAGGCGTTGCGGGGCCCGGCGGCGGGACCGAACTGAAGCCCGTGGGCCTGGTGCACTTCGCCACCGCCCGCACCAACCAGTCTGTGCACCATCGCGTCGAGCGCTTCGGCGACATGGGCCGGCATGAGATCCAGCTGGCGGCGACCCAGATCGCGCTGGAAATGCTGCGCGACAGGATCAGTTGACCTCGCCTAGCCGTAGAGCACCCTCGCCCGGTCCTCGAAGCAGCCGATCAAGCGGTCGATGGCGTGCTGCATGTTGGCTGCCAGGAGGGTCTGCAGCAGGCGCGACTTGAAATCGAAATCGATCAGGAAATCGATCTGGGTTCCAGAGGGATGCGGCGAAAACCTCCAGCGGTTTGTCAAGTGCTTGAAGGGCCCGCTGATCAGGCTGACGGTGATCTCCCGGCGGCCGGCGTCGCGGCGCACGCGGGTGGAAAAGCGCTCTTTCAGGAAGGAGAAGCCCACGCCCGCCTCGGCGTCCAGCTGGCTCGACCCGCCCTCCTCCTCGCGCCTGTTCCACACCCGCATGCTGGTGATCCAGGGCACGAACTCTGGATAACGCTCGACGTCACCCACCAGCGTGAACAGCTGGTCGGGCTCGTAGGGCAGGATGCGGACCAGGGTGTGGCGCAAGCCTAGCGTCCGGCCGACAACGCCTCGCGGGCGGCCTTCAGGCGGGCGAAATCCTCGCCGGCATGGTGTGAGGAACGGGTCAGCGGGCTGGCCGAGACCATCAGGAAGCCCTTGGCCCGGGCGATCGCCTCGTAGGCCGCAAACTCTTCCGGATCGACGAAGCGATCGACGGCGGCATGCTTGCGGGTCGGCTGCAGGTACTGGCCGATGGTCAGGAAATCGATGCCGGCGGATCGCATGTCGTCCATCACCTGCATCACCTCCTCCTTGCTTTCGCCCAGGCCGACCATCAGGCCGGACTTGGTGAACATGGAGGGATCTCGCTCCTTGACTCGCTCCAAGAGGCGCAGGGAGTGATAGTAGCGGGCGCCGGGCCGGATCGAGAGATAGAGCCGCGGCACGGTCTCGAGGTTGTGGTTGAACACATCCGGCTTGGCGTCGATCACTTGGTTGGCCGCATCGCCCTTGCGCAGGAAATCCGGCGTCAGAATTTCGATCGTAGTGCCGGGATTGGCGGCGCGGATGGCGCGCACGACCTGAGCGAAATGGTCAGCGCCGCCGTCGGCCAGGTCATCGCGATCGACCGAGGTGATCACCACGTGCTTCAGCCGCATCTGGCGCACGGCGTCGGCGACGCGCTCCGGCTCGGTGGCTTCAAGCGGCGACGGCAGGCCGGTGGAGACGTTGCAGAAGGCGCAGGCCCGGGTGCAGACCTCGCCCATGATCATCATGGTGGCGTGCGACTGGGTCCAGCATTCGCCGATGTTGGGGCAGGCGGCCTCCTCGCAGACCGTGGTCAGGCCGTGTTCCTTCACGATCCGCCGGGTCTCGTTGTAGCCGGCCGAGCCGGGCGCCTTGACGCGCAGCCAGTCCGGCTTGCGCAGGATGGGCGTGTCGGGGCGCGCCTGCTTTTCGGGGTGACGCAGAGCGCGTCCGTTGCGGGTGTCGATCACCGTGGCCATGACGCCTAGATCGTCTTTCCTGGTCCAAGGATCAAGTTCTGTTGCGCGCGATGCGGCGTCGCGGCAAGCCTTGCCGCCGATGGGGACACGCGGCGCGATTCTGGGCCTTCTGCTGCTGCTCGCCGCTTGCCGCGCGGACGAGGCGCGCGCGCCCTTCAGCGACAGTCGCATTCCTCCGAGCCTCGGCCCCGCCGACTGGCCGCCGGTGGGCTGGACCTGGGGCCTGGTTCAGGCAGGCGGCGGGCCGCCGCAGCGCTATGGCGTGGCGGCGCCGGATGACGTCGCCCGCGGCCAGGTGCTAATCCTGCCGGGCTATGGCCAGGCCGCCGAGGACCAGTACCGCCTGGCCCGCGCCCTGATCGCCGAGCGGTTCGTGGTCTGGGTGCTGGACGGCGCCGGTCAGGGCGGCTCGGGCCGCAGCTCCGGGACGCGCGACCTCGGCCAGGTCAGCGACTTCAACCCGGACTTGGCGGCGCTCAAGGCCATGATCGAGCGGGTTGTCCCCAATGACACCCCCGGCCCTCTGATCCTGGTGGCGCAAGGTGAAGCGGCGCCCATCGCTCTGCGCCGCCTGCAGCTCAGCGCCGCCGCGACCGGGGTCGTCCTGCTGGACCCCGGCCAATCCGACCCGATCGCCGGCCCGCCGCCGAGTGACCAGGCGATCGCCTGGGCGCGGCGGGTCGGGCTCGGCCACCTGCGCGCGTCTGGCGGCGCGCCCTGGCGTGGCGATGCGCCCGAGATCGGCGCAGCTCTCGCCCCCGCGACGCACAGGGCCTGGCGCGCCGCCAACCCGGACCTGCGCATGGGCGGGCCGAGCTATGACTGGCTGGCCGCCTATCACGCCCTGAACGCCCAGGTGCAGGCCCAGGGCCTGGGCGGCGTCGGGATCGTGAGCCTGGTGCTGGGGCCTGCGCAAAGCTCCAAGGCCTCTGCCGACCTGCGCGACCATCTTTGCCGCGCCCTGCCCCGCTGCGTGCAGCAGCGATTCGACGGCCAGGACCAGGCCGACCAGCAGGTCGTAAGCTTTGCGGAAACCTTGGCCGTTCAGGGGATGGTGACGCCCGTCAGCCATAGTCTTCCCAAGCCCGCGCCCCGGGGCTAGCCTGACTGCAACAAGTCCGTGACAACAGACCCGGACCTCGTAGGGAGTTCGACCTTCATGCCGAGAGCCTATGACGCGCGAGCCGGCGCACGAGCCGTGTTCGACGCCTTGCTCGACGCCCGGGACCAGTACGGCGCTAAGAAAGAGATCCTGGAAGACCAGGAGCGCAACCCGCTGACCTATACCGATCTCGTGCGGGCCGCGTTCGCACTCGGCCGCAAGATCGCGAGCTTTACGGAAAAAGGCGAGCGCGTCGGCGTGATGCTGCCCTCGAGCTCGGCGGTGGTGGTGACCTTTTTCGCCCTGCACGCCTTTGGTCGCACCCCGGCCATGCTCAACTTCACCGCCGGCATCCGCAACCTGAAATCCGCCTGCAAGACGGCCCATGTGAAGACCATCCTGACCTCGCGGCGGTTCGTCGACCAGGGCAAGCTGGACGATCTGATCGACGCGCTCGAGGACGGCCGCAAGATCGTCTATCTGGAAGACGTCCGAGCCAAGCTCAGCCTGGCCGACAAGGCCTTCGCCGCCGTCGCCGGCGCCGCGCCGCGCCGCTTCCGCACCCCCGCCAAGCCGTCCGACCCCGGCGTAATCCTGTTCACCTCGGGCAGTTTCGGGGCCCCGCGCGGGGTGATGCTGAGCCAGGGCAACCTGGCGGCCAACGCCGAGCAGATCGCGGCGCATATCGACCTCGACCCCGATTGGGTGATGTTCAATCCCCTGCCGACCTTCCACTGCTTCGGCCTGACGGCGGGCGTGCTCCTGCCGCTTCTCACCGGCATGAAGGCGTTCGAATATCCCTCGCCCCTGCACGTGAAGCAGATCCCTCCGCTGATCCGCGACTCCAAGGCCTCGATCCTTTTGGCCACCGACACCTTCGTGAACCAGTACGCGCGGTCGGCCGACGCCGGGGACCTCACGGGCCTGAAATTCGTGGTCTGCGGCGCCGAGCGGGTGCGCGACGAGACCCATGACCTGGTGGCCCAGCGCTTCGGCGGCGTGCCGCTGCTGGAAGGCTATGGCGCGACCGAGGCCTCGCCGGTGATCGCGGTCAACAGGCCGGGCGACAACCGCCGCGGCACGGTCGGACCGCTGCTGCCGGGCATCACCGTTCGCATCGAGCCCGTCGAAGGCATCTCGGGCGGCGGGCTTATGCATGTGCATGGGCCGAACGTGATGGCCGGCTATCTGAACGAGGCTGGCGGCGTCGATGCTCCGCCTGGCGGCTGGCACGACACCGGCGACGTGGTCGAGATCGACGATGACGGCCATGTCCGCATCAAGGGCCGGGTCAAGCGCTTCGCCAAGATCGGCGGCGAAATGGTCTCCCTGACCGCCGCCGAGGAACTGGCCGCGGGGGTATGGCCCGACGCCCGTCATGCGGTGATCTCCCTGCCCGATCCCAAGAAAGGCGAACGACTGGTGCTGGTCACCGATCGCCTGGACGCCGCAGTCGCGCCCCTGGTCAGCCACGCTCAGACCGTCGGCGCGCCGGAACTGGCGGTGCCGCGCAAGATCGTGCGGGTGCCCGAAATCCCGGTGCTGGGCACGGGGAAGACCGACTATGTCGCCATCCAACGCATGGCCGAAACCGAGGCCCGCGCGGCCTGAAAAGCGGGAATACGACCTAAGGCGGGGTCGACAGGCCGGGCGGCGCGTCCTAAAGCGGCCCCATGCGCGGGGCCTTGCGGACATGGCTGACGGACAGGCGGGGCCTAGCCCTCAGCCTCGTCGCCCTGCTGCTGCAGGTTCTGGTCCCGGCCGGATACATGGTGGCGGACGGCCAGCAAGGCCCCGCCATCGTCGTCTGCACCGGCCACGGCCCCCTGCTCGCCGCGGGCGATCTCGGACACCCCGGCAAGGCCCCGGCCTCGCGCCCTGACGCCCCTTGCGCCTTCGCCGGTCACGGGGCCCTGGCGCCGCCGACCGTTACAGCCACCCTGGCCCCGAGCCCAGTGAGCTATGCGCCGGCGCTGAACGCCATTTTCGCTGACCTGGCTCCCGGCCGCGGCCTCGCTGCGCCGCCGCCACCGGCCCTGGGACCACCTGCCGCGATCTGATCCATCGCCGCCAGGCAGGGCGCGCGGCTCGGCCCGCGTACGCCCGCCGTTCGTCCCCGATCCTTTTCGCGAGGGCTCGCCGGCCACCTGGGCCGCCCCTCGGAGTCCCGATCCATGCATTCCAAATACGCGGCGGCTACAGCGGCCCTCCTCGCCCTGAGTCTGGTTCCGGCAATGGCGCAGGCCTGCGCCTGCGGATGCGACCAGTTCGACGTCGGCGGCCCGGACATGAACCCGGCCGGCCGTGGCGGCGAGGCCTTCCTGGAATACGACTATGCGGACCAGAGCCAGAACTGGTCCGGCGACCGCTCCGCCCCGGCCTCACAGAACGCCGACAAGGAGATCCGCACCCACTTCGTCACCGCCGGACTCAAGTCCAAGCTGAGCCAGGATTGGGGCGTCCTTGTCGAGGCGCCGATCTGGAGCCGCACCTTCCGCACCGAGACCGACGCGGGGACCGGCGTCGACCGCTTCAGCGACACCGCGCTCGGCGACATGCGCGTGGTGGCGACCTATACGGGCCTGTCAAAGGACCAGTCCAGCGGCCTGATCGTTGGGCTGAAGCTGGCGACCGGAGACTGGAAGCACGCCGGCTTCGATCGCGACACCGAGATCGGGACCGGCAGCACCAACCTTTTGCTGGGCGGCTTTCATTCCGGCATGCTTAGCCGCGACGGCGCCTGGGGCTACTATGCGCGCGTTCTGTGGGACAAGCCGCTGGCCGGCCAGGGCGGCTATCTGCCGGGCCAGGAGGTGACGGCGGCCGCCGGAGTCTCCTACGACATGCCGCGCTTCATGACGGCGCCGGTGCACGTGATCCCGCTGCTGCAGGTTCTCGCCTCCACCCACGCCCGAGACGGCGGACGGGCCGCTAACCCGGCCGACACCGGCTATACGCGGATGCTGCTGTCGCCCGGGATCGAGCTCACCACCGACAAGTGGGGGCTCTATGCCGACGTCGAGGTTCCCCTCTATCAGCACGTCAACGGAAACCAGCTCACGGCGCCGGTTCTGGCCAAGCTGAGGGCCAGCCGGCGGTTTTAGCCCCGCCCAGGCCCAGGACGCGGACGGGGCTCACGTCCTACAGGTGCAGAACCTGGCCGTAGGCGTCAAGGCTGGCCTCGTGCATGGCTTCGCTCATGGTCGGGTGCGGGAACACCGTTGCCATCAGTTCGGCCTCGGTGGCTTCCAGGGTCATGGCGAGCGCGAAGCCCTGGATCATCTCGGTGACCTCGCCGCCGATCATGTGCGCGCCCAGGAGCGCGCCGGTCTTTGCGTCGAACACGGTCTTGACGAAGCCCTCGGTCTCGCCGGCGGCGATGGCCTTGCCGTTCACCCGGAACGGGAACCGGCCGACCTTGACCTCCAGGCCCTTGGCCTTGGCTTGGGCCTCGGTCAGGCCGACTGAGGCGACCTGCGGCTGGGCGTAGGTGCAGCCGGGGATCGGGGCGTCGATCTTGACCGGGTTCTTGCCGGCGATGTGCTCGACGCAATGCACGCCCTCGTGGCTGGCCTTGTGCGCCAGCCAGGGCGCGCCGGCGACGTCGCCGATGGCGTAGAGGCCGGGGACATTGGTTGCGCCATGGCCGTCGATGACGATGTGGTCGCGGTCCAGCTTCACCCCAAGCGCTTCCAAGCCGAGATTCTCGACATTGCCGGCGATGCCGACGGCGACGATGGCCTTTTCCGCCTCCAGGGTCTCGGCCTTGCCGCCAGCCTCGAGCGCGATGGATACACCGGCCTTGGTCTTGGACAGCTTGGTGACCTTGGCCCCGACCTTGAACTTGATCCCTCGTTTGGCGAAGGCCTTCTGGGCGGCGGCCGAGACCTCCTCATCCTCCACAGGCAAGATGCGGTCCACCGCCTCGACCACCGTCACCTCGGCGCCCAGGGCGCGATAGAAGCTGGCGAATTCGATGCCGATGGCGCCCGAGCCCACCACGATCAGCGACTTGGGGCAGGCCTTGGGGACCATGGCCTCGCGATAGGTCCAGATGGCGTCCCCGTCCGGCTCCAGGCCGATCGCCGGGATGGTGCGGGCTCTGGCGCCCGTGGCCAGGATCACCGCCTTGGCCTGCAGGGTCCGCGAGCCGCCGGCCTTCAGGGCCACCACCACCTTGGGCGCGGGCGAGCCTTTTTCCAGTTTGGCGGTCCCGTCGATCACCTCGACCTTGTTTTTCTTCATCAGGAAGGCGACGCCCGACGACAGCTGCTTGGAGACCCCGCGCGAACGCTCGACGATCTTGGTGAAGTCATACGAGCGGCCCTCTGCGGCCAGGCCATAGTCGGCCAGGTGGCCCAGCTGTTCGTAGACCTCGCCGGACTTGAGCAGGGCTTTGGTCGGGATGCAGCCCCAGTTCAGGCAGATGCCCCCCAGGTTCTCGCGCTCGACGATGGCGGTCTTCAGGCCCAGTTGGCCGGCGCGGATCGCGGCGACATAGCCCCCGGGACCGGCGCCGATGACGATCAGGTCAAAATCCATGACGGGTCTCAGTCCTCAAGCCAGCATCACGATGGGGTCTTCGACCATGGCCTTGAAGGCCTGGAGGAAGCGCGAGCCGATGGCGCCGTCGATCACCCGGTGATCGCAGGTCAAGGTGACGGTCATCACCGTGGCGATGGCCAGCTCGTCACCGTTCTTGCCCGAGCGCACCACTGGCCGCTTCTCGCCGGCGCCGACGCTGAGGATCGCCCCCTGCGGCTCGTTGATGATCGAGGCGAAGGACTTGATGCCCATCATGCCCAGGTTGGAGACGGTGAAGGTGCCGCCCTGGAACTCTTCCGGCTTCAGCTTCTTGGTCCGGGCGCGCTCGGCCAAATCCTTGGTCTCGGTGGCGATCTGGGCCAGGCCCTTGGTCTCGCAGGCGCGAATGATCGGGGTGATCAGGCCGCCGTCGACCGCCACCGCCATGGCCACGTCCGCATGGTGGTGCATCGCGATGCCTTCGGGGGTGTAGCTGGCGTTGGCTTCCGGGATCTGGCGCAGCACGGTGGCCACGGCCTTCAGCACCAGATCGTTGACGCTGGCCTTGACCCCGTTCTTTTCCAGAAGGCCGTTCAAGCGCGCGCGGGCTTCCAGCAGGCGATCGATCTCGATGTCGATGGTCAGCGGGAAATGCGGCACGTCGCGGAAGCTTTCGGTCATCCGCCGGGCGATGGTCTTCCTCATGCCGTCCAGGGGGACGAGCGTGTAGGAGCCGGCCGGGATGCCCATCTGCTCCAGGCTCTGGACCTGACGGGCCGGGGCGGCGGAGATGGCCGGCGCCGCGCTGGGCGCCGCAGCGGGCGCCGCTGCTGCTGCAGGCGCCTCGCCCTGGGCCGCCTCGACGTCACGGCGGATCACCCGGCCATGCGGGCCCGAGCCCTGGATCGAGCGGATGTCCAGCCCGGCCTGGGCGGCGAGGCGCAGGGCAAGGGGCGAGGCCAGCACGCGGTCGCCGTCAGCCTTGGCCGGGGCCTGCGCCGCTGGCATTGGCGCAGCAGGTGCAGGTGTTGGCGCCGGTTCGGGCGCCTTGGCGGGCTGGGGTGCGGGTTCAGCCGCCTTGGGCGCCGGCGCGGCGGCAGGAGCCGGCGCAGGCGCAGGCGCTTCGCCCTCCCCGGCCAGGCGGGCAATCGGGGCGTTGACCTTCACCCCTTCGGTGCCTTCCGGCACCAGGATGGACTCGACCACGCCCTCGTCGACGGCTTCCACCTCCATGGTCGCCTTGTCGGTCTCGATCTCGGCGATCACGTCACCGGAGCTGACCTTGTCGCCAGGCTTCACGTGCCATTTGGCGAGGGTGCCCTCCTCCATGGTCGGAGACAGGGCGGGCATCAGAACGTCGATGGACAAGGGGTCTTCTCCTCGGGCCTCTAGCTAGGCGGCCAGGGTCAGGGAGGCGGGCGTCCATTTCGCTCGCCGCCGCGCCAGGCGCGCCGCATCGGTTTCTTCTTCGTAGTCCACCGGCTCGGCCGCGCCCAGGGTCAGGCCCTGGATGTCGGCGCCGGTGATGTTCAAGGTGGCGTAGAGCGCGCCGTCGATCTCGCACAGCGCCGCCACATAGGTTCCGCACTCGCCGCAGATCAGCATGTCGATGCCCTTGCGGCCGAAGCGGTAGCGATGCAGCGACGCCGCCTCGGCTGAAATCGCCAGGCTCCCGGCCGGATCGCTGACATTGCGCGCACCATGCCGGCGGCAGAACGAGCATTGGCAAGCGCGAAGGCTGAGCGCCGCCGGCGACGGCGTCTCGAAGGCGACCTTCAACCGGCCGCAGTGGCAGGCGCCATCAAACCGCGCCATCAGCCGGGCTCCCGGCTCAGATGGGCCAAGGCGGCGGCGTGGACCTCCCAGTTGCGGCCGTCGAAAGGCTCGACCACGATCGCCAGGCTGTCCGGATCGTCGAGACAGCGCGCGTTGACCGACCAGCCGTCCGGATTGGAGCGCGGGCGATAGAAGCTCTTCACGCCGCAGACCTTGCAGAAGCTGTGATCGGCGACGCCGGTGTTGAACCGGTAATGGGTGATCGCTTCGCCGCCCTGGGTCAGACGGAACCGGCTCTCGGGCACGATAATGTGGATGAAACCCACTTTCTCGCACATGAAGCAATTGCAGGCCTGCGCCTCGACGCGGCCCGGCAGGGCCGCCTCGAAACGCACGGCGCCGCAATGGCAGCCGCCCGAACGCCAGACCAGGTCGGCCGTGCTCACCTGTAGCTGACCGCCTTGGCCGCCTGGACGATCTTGTCGACCGTCGGCAGGGCCAGGGCCTCCAGGTTGGCGGCATAGGGCATGGGCACGTCCTCCTGGTGGACGCGGGCCGGCGGGGCGTCGAGATAGTCGAAGGCGTGCTCGATCACACGCGCCACCACCTCGGCGCCGACGCCCATGGGGCCCCAGCCCTCCTCGCAAGTGACGATGCGGTTGGTCTTCTTGACGCTTTCGACGATGGTCTCGTGGTCCAACGGGCGCAGGGTGCGCAGATCGATCACCTCGGCCTCGATGCCGTCCTTGGCCAGGACCTCGGCGGCCTCGAGCGCCAGGCCGACCATCCGCGAGTGGGCGGTCAGGGTGACGTCGGCGCCGACGCGGCGGATCTTGCACTTGCCGATCGGGGCCACGAAGTCGCCCTCCGGCACGTCGAACTCGTGGCCATACATCATCTCGTGCTCGAGGAAGATGACCGGGTTCGGGTCGCGGATCGCGGCCTTGAGCAGGGCCTTGGCGTCGGCCGAGTCATAGGGCGCGATCACCTTCAGGCCCGGCACATTGGCGTACCAGGCCGAATAGTCCTGGCTGTGCTGTGCCGCCACGCGGGAGGCGGCGCCGTTCGGGCCACGGAACACGATCGAGCAGCGGATCTGGCCGCCCGACATGTAGAGGGTCTTGGCCGCCGAGTTGATCAGGTGGTCGATCGCCTGCATGGCGAAGTTGAAGGTCATGAACTCGACGATCGGCTTCAGGCCGGCCATGGCCGCGCCAACGCCGAGGCCGGCGAAGCCATGCTCGGTGATCGGGGTGTCGATCACCCGCTTGTCGCCGAACTCCTGCAGAAGGTCGCGGCTGACCTTGTAGGCGCCCTGATACTGGGCGACTTCCTCGCCCATCAGGAACACGTCCGGGTCGCGACGCATCTCTTCGGCCATAGCGTCGCGCAGGGCGTCGCGGACCGTGACCTTGGCCAGCTTGGCGTCGGCCGGGATTTCAGGATCGAGCAGCTTCACGCTGGGCGTCGGCGCCGCCCTGGGCGCCGCCGGAGCGGGCGCAGGTTCGGGCGCGGGCGCCGGTGTCGCCGCGGCGCCATTGCCGCCGGCCAGGCGGGCGATCGGGGCGTTGACCTTGACCCCTTCGGTCCCTTCAGGAACCAGGATGGCCTCGACCACCCCTTCATCGACGGCCTCGACCTCCATGGTCGCCTTGTCGGTCTCGATCTCGGCGATCACGTCGCCTGAGGAGACCGTGTCCCCGGCCTTGATAAGCCACTTGGCCAGGGTGCCCTCTTCCATGGTCGGCGAGAGGGCGGGCATCAATACGTCCACGCTCATTGGGCGGCCGTCTCCAGATAGACATCGGTGTAAAGCTCGGAGGGGTCCGGCTCGGGGGCGGTGCGGGCGAACTCGGCGGCCTCGGCGACGATGCGCTTGACGTCGGCGTCGATGGCCTTCAGCGCGGCTTCGTCGGCCATGCCCAGGCTCTCCAGCCGCTCCTGCAAGTGATCGATCGGGTCGCGAGTCTTGCGCACCGCGTCGACCTCTTCGCGCGTGCGATACTTGGCCGGGTCCGACATGGAGTGGCCGCGGTAGCGGTAGGTCTTCATCTCCAGGATGAAGGGGCCTTTGCCTGAACGCGCGTGCTCGGCGGCCATGGCCCCGGCCTCGCGCACCGCCAGCACGTCCATGCCGTCGACCTCGGCGCCCTGGATATTGAAGCTGTTCCCGCGCTTGAACAGGTGCGTCTCGGACGAGGAGCGCTCGACGCTGGTGCCCATGGCGTACTGATTGTTCTCGATGACGTAGACCACCGGCAGCGACCAGAGCTCGGCCATGTTGAAGCTCTCATAGACCTGGCCCTGGTTGGCCGCGCCGTCGCCGAAGTAGGTGAAGGCTACGTTACCGTTGTCACGATAGCGATTGGCCATGCCGAGCCCGGTGCCCAAGGACACCTGGGCGCCGACGATGCCGTGGCCGCCGTAGAAATGGGCGCTGGTCGAGAACATGTGCATCGAGCCACCCTTGCCCTTCGACGCGCCCGCGGCGCGACCGGTCAACTCGGCCATGACTTCCTTGGGGTCCATGCCGCAGGTCAGCATGTGGCCGTGGTCGCGATAGCCGGTGATCACCTGGTCGCCCGGCTTCATGATGCTTTGCATGCCGACGGCGATGGCTTCCTGGCCGATATAGAGGTGGCAGAAGCCGCCGATCAGACCCATGCCATAAAGCTGGCCCGCACGCTCCTCGAAGCGCCGGATCAGCAGCATCTCGCGATAGTATTTGAGCAGGTCGTCCTTGCTCGGGACATCAACCGCGCCCACAGCTTTCGCCGGGGCTTTCGCCGCCTTGGCAGCTCTCGCCATCCGCCTCTCCTCACCGATCCCTAGCGCTGGACACATCAACGCATCGGGACCGGCTTTGGAATCGCCGGACCCGATCAGGGTTTCGTGCGGATCACATAGTCCCTAGGGTCAACCAAGCCTAGCTGCCTTCTGCTGCGTTCCTCCAGAAGATCGGCGGAAAGGCTGGAATCGCGCAGAAGCCGCGCACGCAGCTCCAGGTCCTTGCGTTCGGCTTCGAGCTTGGCCAATTCGACCGACTTTTCCTGCAGCGTGGCGTTCCGCTCGGGCTGGGTCAGCAGTCCGCGATCCCCCGTAAGCGCTTGATATCCAAAATAAATGATCAAGAGCGCGAGGATGGTGGTCGGCAGGAAGGTGCGCAGTTGCGCGAACATGACGGGCGACTCAAGCAGCGATACCGCGATGATAGAGCATTCCTGAACAAGGTTAAGCCAAGCTTATCGGGTTCGGCCGGGCTAAACTTATCAACGGTCAGTCCCGCATGAATTTTTTTCGTCGGCGACCAGAAAAAAGGCGTCCGCGTCACGGGCTGTGACAACGGACGCCTGAATACGTATTCGCCTGGGGCTGCAGGTGCTCAGGCGATGCCGAGCTTGGCCTTCAGCAGGTCGTTGACCACGCCCGGATTAGCCTTGCCGCCGGTCTCGCGCATCACCTGGCCGACGAACCAGCCGATCGCCTGGGGCTTGTCCTTGACGGCCGCAGCCTTGTCCGGATTGGCGGCGATCAGCTTGTCGATCGCGGCCTCCAGCGCGCCGGTGTCGCTGACCTGGACCAGGCCATGCTTCTCGACGATCGCCGCCGGGTCGCCCTCGCCCGCCCACATGTGTTCGAACACGGTACGCGCGATCTTGGAGGAGACCACGCCCTCCTCGATGAGCTTGACCAGGCCGGCGATCGCCTCGGGCTTGATCGGGCTGTCGTCGATGTCGTGGCCGCCTTCGGACAGTTTGGCCAGGAGGCCGTTGGTGATCCAGTTGGCGGTCAGCTTGGCGTCGCGGCCCCGGGCGGCCTTTTCGAAGAAGTCCGCGCGCACGCTCTCGGTCACCAGCACCCCGGCGTCGTAGGCCGACAGGCCATACTCGCTTTGCAGCCGCGCCTTCTTGGCGTCGGGCAATTCCGGCAGGCCGGCCTTGATCCCTTCGATCCAGCTCTGCTCGAGCTCCAGCGGCAGAAGGTCGGGGTCCGGGAAGTAGCGGTAGTCGTGCGCCTCTTCCTTGGACCGCATCGAGCGGGTCTCGCCCTTTGTGGGGTCGAACAGGCGAGTCTCCTGCACGATCGAACCGCCGTCTTCGAGGATCTCGATCTGACGGCGCGCCTCGTACTCGATCGCCTGCTGGATGAAGCGGTAGGAGTTGACGTTCTTGATCTCGCAACGCGTGCCGAGGTGGCTGAAGCTTCCGCTCTCGCGATACTTCTCATAAGCGCCGGGGCGGCAGACCGAGACGTTCACATCGGCGCGCAGATTGCCCTTCTCCATGTCGCCGTCGCAGGTGCCCAGATAGCGCAGGATGGTCCGAAGCTTCTTCACATAGGCGGCGGCCTCTTCAGACGAGCGCATGTCCGGCCGGGACACGATCTCCATCAGGGCGGTGCCGGCGCGGTTCAGGTCGACATAGGTCCAGTCGGGATCCTGGTCGTGGATCGACTTGCCGGCGTCCTGCTCCAGGTGCAGCCGTTCGATGCGCACGGTGAAGGTCGAGCCATCATCCCGTTCGACCAGGATCTCGCCCTCGCCTACGATCGGATGGGCGAACTGGCTGATCTGATAGCCTTGCGGCAGGTCGGGATAGAAATAGTTCTTCCGGTCGAAGCGTGACCAGGCGTGGATCTGCGCCTTCAGGCCCAGGCCCGTGCGCACGGCTTGCTCGACGCAATGGCGGTTGATCACCGGCAACATGCCGGGCATGGCGGCGTCCACCAGGCTGACCTGCTCGTTCGGCCCGGCGCCGAAACCCACGGCGGCGCCCGAGAACAGCTTGGCCCTCGAGGCGACCTGCGCGTGCACCTCGAGGCCCAGGACGATCTCCCAGGGACCGGTGCGGCCTTCTATAACTTTGCTGGTGTCGGTCATGGCGCCTTCCTAGCACCTTCGCGCCGAAGGGGAAGACCGATGCGCGCCTTGCCAGCGCCTCGATTTGCCGCTTACCTGCCGCGCGCGCATCTTAACACCATTCAAACGGGAGAAACCCATGCGGAAGACGACTATCCTCGCCCTGGCCGGCGCCGCGTTCAGCCTTGCCTTCGCAGGCGTCGCCGCGGCCCAGAACACCCCCGCTCCCGCTGCGCCGGCGGCGACCGCGCCAGCCGCGCCAGCCGCTGGGGCCCTGACCATCGATTCGCCGATCGAGGACCTGCTGAACAACGCCGGCGCCAAGGCGGTGCTGGCCAAGGACATGCCCAAGCTCCTGGCCTACGACCAGCTGGACATGATCAAGTCGATGAGCCTGCGCCAGATCTCGCAATATCCGCAGGCCGAACTGGACGACACCAAGCTCAATGCGATCCAGACCGACCTGAACGCGGCCGCGTCGGCCAAGTAGGCGCCTCGCAAAGCAAGGTCATCGCCTGACCATCGGATCTGGCGATGACCTTTTTGGGCCCTGCGCGCCTCAGGCGGCGAAGGCCAGGATGTCCCGGTTGACCTCGTCCATGTGGGTCACGAACAGGCCGTGCGGCGCGCCGTCATAGACCTTGAGCACCGAGCCCGTGACACCCTGGGCGGTGATGCGTCCGGTGAGGTCCAGCGGCGCAGAGGCGTCCTTGTCCCCGTGCAGGATCAGCATCGGTCGGTCGATTTCACCCAAATCCGCGCGCAGATCGGCGTTCACCATCGCCTTATTGGCCGCGATAGCCACCGGAACCGGCGTTTCGCGCAGCTGATCCACCAGCCATTCGACCATCTGGGGTGACGTCTCCGACGTAACGAAGGGCGCCTTGTTGTCGTCGATCCACTTGGGAAAATCGGTTCGCCAGGCTTCGCGCAACTCTTCGAAATAGGTCATGGGGGCGCCGAAGGGGTTGTCTTCCTTGGCCAGGACGCAGGGGGTCACCGGCGCCAGCAGCACCACCTTGGCCACCCGCCTTGAGCCGTGCCGCGTCAGGTAACGAACGATCTCGCCGCAGCCCATGGAGTGACCGACCAGGGTCACGTCCTCCAGCCCCAGCTGGTCGATCACCGCCGCCAGGTCGTCGGCCAGGGTGTCGATGTCGAAGCCGCGCGAGGTGGGGTCCGACCGGCCATGGCCGCGGCGGTCATAGGCGATGCAGCGGAAACCCTGCTCGCTCAGATGGGCGACCTGATAGGCCCACATGGCGCTGGACATGGCCCAGCTGTGAACGAACACCATCGGCCGGCCCTGGCCCCAGTCGCGATGGAACAGGCGCATCCCGTCGCGGGTGCGGATTTCGACTGCCTTGGCCAGGGTGGCGCTGTCACTTTGCATGATCGTCTCTCCTCAGCGGTTGAGACGACCATCGCGGAAGCGTGGGCGGCGGGCGATTACGCGCCAGGTAATAAAGTGGCGCCTACCACCACTTTTCCGGCTTGGCCTTGAAGGCGGCGGCCTTTTCCACCGCGCCGGCCAGGGAAAACAGGGTCCCCTCGTCCAGCGGCCGGCCGATCAGCTGCAGGCCCAGCGGCAGGCCATTGGCGTCCAGCCCGGCCGGAACGCTGATCCCCGGCAGGCCGGCCAGGTTCACGGTGACGGTGAAGATGTCGTTCAGGTACATCGCCACGGGATCGGCGCTGTTTTCGCCGAGGCCGAACGCGGCCGAGGGCGCCGTCGGCGTCAGGAGCGCGTCGCAGGTCTCCCAGGCCCGGTCGAAGTCGTCGGCGATGCGCCGGCGCACCTTCTGCGCCTTCAGGTAGTAGGCGTCGTAGTAGCCGTGGCTCAGCACATAGGTGCCGATCAGGATCCGCCGCTTGACCTCGGTCCCAAATCCCTGGGCGCGGGTCTCTTCATAGACGTCGGTCAGCGACTTGGCATCGGCGCGCAGGCCATAGCGCATGCCGTCGTAGCGGGCGAGGTTCGAGGAGGCCTCGGCCGGGGCCACGATATAATAGGCTGGAAGGGCGTATTTGGTGTGCGGCAGGGAGACATCGACGATCTCGCAGCCGGCCTCCTTCAGCCACTCGACGCCCTTTTGCCACAGCGCGTCGATCTCGGCCGGCATGTTGTCGACCCTGTATTCCCGGGGCACGCCGATGCGCAGGCCCTTGACCGGCTTGCCGACGAAGCTGGCGAAATCCGGGACATCCACGTTCAGGCTTGTGGAGTCCTTGGGGTCGTGGCCGCTCATCGAGGTCAGTAGCATGGCCGCGTCCTCGACCGTCTTGGCGATCGGGCCGGCCTGGTCGAGCGAGGAGGCGAACGCCACCACGCCCCAGCGCGAGCAGCGGCCATAGGTCGGCTTGATGCCCACGGTGCCGGTGAAGGCCGCCGGCTGGCGGATAGAGCCGCCGGTGTCGGTGGCCGTGGCGCCCAGACACAGGTCCGCCGCCACCGCTGCGGCCGAGCCGCCCGAGGAACCGCCCGGCGTCAGCGGCTTGTTCGAGGCGCCCGAGCGCCAGGGATTGGTCACCGGGCCGAAAGCCGAGGTCTCGTTGGAGGAGCCCATGGCGAACTCGTCCATGTTCAGCTTGCCCAGCATCACCGCCCCGTCGCGCCACAGGTTGGCGGTGACGGTGGATTCGTAGGTCGGCTTGAAGTCGCCCAGGATCTTCGAGCCGGCGGTGGTGCGCACACCCTCGGTGCAGAACAGGTCCTTGATGCCGAGCGGAATCCCCTCCAGCGGGCCGCCCTCGCCCTTCGCGATACGGGCGTCGGAGGCTTCGGCCATGGCCAGAGCCTGGTCGGGAGTCTCGACCAGATAGGCGTTCAGCGGCCGCGCGGCGGCGACCGCTTCGACATGCGCCTGGGTCAGTTCGCGCGATGAGAAGGTCTTGGCGCGAAGGCCGACCGTGGCGGCCTTCAGGGTCAGCCGGGTGAGCTCGCTCATTATTCGACCACCTTGGGCACGACGAAGAAGTTCCGGTCCGAACGCGGGGCGTTGGCCAGCACCCGGGCGGGATCGCCGCCGTCGGTGACCACGTCCTCGCGCATCGGCAGGGCGGCCTTGACCACCGAGGTCATCGGCTCGACGCCTTCGGTGTCGACCTCGGCCAGTTGCTCGATCCACTGCAGGATACCGGACAGCTCGCGCGCCAGGGGCTCGAGCCGGTCTTCCGGTTCGCGGATGCGGGCGAGGCTGGCGACCTTTTTGACGGTCGCCGCGTCGATGGCCATGGGGCGGGTCTCACGCTGGGGTTTGTTCCGCGCACGGGTTACTCGCCCGGGCCTTGTTTTGACAAGGCCCGTCTACAAGAAGGAAGGAGGCCTTGCTTTGACAAGGCCCGTCTCAAGGAGGATGAGCCTCGTCCATGCCCGTGCTCGACCTGACCGACCTGCCTGCCGCCCTCCCCGCCATGACCCCACTGTTCGGCCTGGATCTCGGCGAAAAGACCATCGGCGTCGCCGTCAGCGACGTCACCCGCATGATCGCCAGCCCCCTGGAGCTGATCCGCAAGGGCAAATTCACCGACGACGCGGGTCGGCTGCTCAAGCTGATGGACGAGCGCGGGGCCAAGGCGGTGGTGATCGGCCTGCCGGTGAACATGGACGGGACCGAGGGGCCGCGCTGCCAGTCCAGCCGCGCTTTCGGCCGCAACCTTCTGCGCCTGCGCGAGGATCTGGTGGTCGCCTTCTGGGACGAGCGACTGTCGAGCGCCGCGGTGAACCGCATGCTGATCGACGAGGCCGATGTGACGAGGGCTCGGAGGGCCGACTTGGTCGACAAGGCGGCGGCTGCGTACATCCTGCAGGGCGCGCTGGATCGGCTGGGGTCATAGGTTTGTGCGTGGTTCGAGACGCCCGCTGACGCGGGCTCCTCACCATGACTACGATAGTGAAGCTTCAACAAACCTCGTCATGGTCAGGAGCGGCCCGAAGGGACGCGTCTCGAACCACGCACCTACTTCTCGATATTGATGAACGGCACCCCACCCGAGGTCACCTGGGGCAGCTTGCCGTCCCATTTTTCGATGGCGCGGATCCTCAGCACCTCGGGGTTGGCGCGGATGGCGGCGCCTTCGATGTTGAGGGCCTGGGCCTTGCCTTGAGCCTCGGCGATGGCCTGCTGCGCCTGGGCCTGGACGGTGGCGACCTTGGCCTGGGCGGCCAGGGCCTCCTGCTCGTTGGCGATGCGGGCGTTGATCTGGGCCAGCACCGTGTCGGGCACGCGCACATTGCCGGCCCAGAACAGCCGCTCGACCCTCAGGCCATAGGGGGCGAAGAAGCTCTGCACGTCGTGCTGCACGTTGTTCAAGAGTTCGGCCTTTCGCGGCCCATAGATCTCGTCGACGTTCAACTGCGAGGCGCGGGTGACCAGGCTGTCGCGGATAGCGTTGCGCATCGGGCCGCTGATCAGGCCGTCTGTGTCGGTGCGGTACTTCTGATAGAGGATCGCCGCCTTGGCCGCGTCCACCGAATAGCTGACGGCGATGTCGGCCGAGAGGCCCAGGCCCGACTTGTCCTGGAACACGAACGCCTGATCCTCGGCCTTACCCTCGGTCGCCGAGGCCGAGTAGGTATAGGTGTTGGTGAAGATCGGATATTCCTCGATATGCGTGCCGAAGGGGGTGAAATACCAGCCGACCCCCAGGGTCTCCTGCTGCACCCCGGCGTTGGAGCCGAAGTTGTTGACCTTGATGCCCACGTGGCCGGGGCGCACCTGGCCGCAGGCGGCGAGCCCGATGGCGGCTAAGGCCACCAGAGCGTATCTTGCGAAGATTTTCACGGCTGAGCTCCCTTGAGGCGCTTTGCAGAGCGGCCCTGCGTCCTTCGAGACGGCCGCTTTGCGGCCTCCTCAGGATGACTAAGATATTGGATCATAAAAATAATAGTCATGGTGAGGAGCGGTGCGAAGCAGCGCGTCTCGAACCACGCACAAGGCCAGCTGCGAGCGTCATTGCGGCCCGTACAGCCGCGCCTTGATCTCGCGCTCGCGGCGCAAGGTCCTGATATCGCGTATCGCCAGGGCCGCGGCGACCAGGATCACGGCCCCGGCCAGCGGCCAGCAGGCCACACCGGTCCAGAAGGCCAGGTTGCTGCGGATGTTCATCAGCATCGGCGCGGCGAAGGCCGCCAGCGCAAAGGCGAGCACCGCCGCTGCGACCAGCTCGACCACGATGCGGAGCACAAGACCGTTGGTGGACTTAGACGTCACTGCGCGCTCGACTCGACGATAGGGCGAAGCTTAGCACGGCGCGACCGGGGCTGGCGAGGCGAACCGGCGCCCTCTTGGCGCGGGATGCGAACCCGCCTAGAAGCGGGGCTCATGACCCCGCCGGCCCCAGGTTTGGACGACGTCCGCGCTCGGACCTTCCCGTTTCCCAAACGCCATTTCACTTCCGCCACCGACCTCGAGCGGCTCGAGGTGCTCAGCCTTCTCGACCTGGCCGACAGCTTCGTCGCCCTGAACCGCCAGAAGGCCAAGAAGCTCGACCTGCTTAAGGGTCGAACGCTGATGAACCTCTTCTTCGAGAACTCGACCCGCACCCAGAGCTCGTTCGAGCTGGCCGGCAAGCGGCTGGGGGCGGACGTGGTCAACATGAGCCCGCGCTCCTCGTCCATGGCCAAGGGCGAGACCCTGATCGACACGGCCGTGACGCTCAACGCCATGCAGCCGGACCTCCTGGTCGTGCGCCACGCCTCCTCGGGCGCCGCCTCGCTGCTGGCGCAAAAGGTCGACTGCAGCGTGATCAACGCCGGCGACGGCAAGCACGAGCACCCGACCCAGGCCCTGCTAGACGCCCTGTCGCTGCGCCATGCCTTCGGCGACATCTCGGGCCTCTCCGTCGCCATCTGCGGCGACGTCGCCCACAGCCGGGTCGCCCGTTCGAACCTGATCATGCTGCAGATGCTGGGCGCCCATGTGCGCCTGGTCGGCCCGCCGACCCTGATCCCGGGCGCGGCCAAGAACTGGGGCGTGGAGGTGTTCCACGACATGCGCGAGGGCATCACCGGTGTCGACGTGGTGATGATGCTGCGCCTGCAGCTCGAGCGCATGACCGGGGCCCTGGTCCCTTCGACCCGCGAATATTTCCGCTTCTATGGCCTCGACCGCGAAAAGCTGGCCTGCGCCAAGCCGGGCGTGAAGGTGATGCACCCGGGGCCGATGAACCGCGGGGTCGAGATCGATTCCGACATCGCCGACGACCTGACGGTCAGCCTGATCCAGAACCAGGTCGAGATGGGCGTGGCCGCGCGCATGGCCGTGCTGGCCTCGCTGGCCGCGCGCCTGGACAACGCCTGATGACCTCGCAGCAACCCGCCCCGCCCCTCGCCCCCCCTCTCGCGCTCGTCAATGCGCGCCTGGTCGATCCCGCCAGCGGCTATGACGGCCCAGGCTCGGTCCTGATCGAGAACGGCCTGGTGGCCGATGTGGTCCGCGCCCCTTCGCCCGGCGCTGTCGCCCAGGACATCGCCGCGATCGACTGCCAGGGCGCCCTCCTGATCCCCGGCCTGGTCGACATCCGCGTCAAGACAGGTGAGCCGGGCTCGGAGCCCAAGGAGACGCTGAAGTCCGCCGCCCGGGCCGCCGCCGCCGGGGGCGTCACCACCGTGGTGCTGCAGCCCGACACCGATCCGGTGATCGACGAGCCGGCCATGGTCGACTTCATCCAGCGCCGCGCGCGTGACATTGGCCTGGTGCATGTGCACGTGGCCGGCGCCGCGACCAAGGGCCTGGAAGGCTCCAAAATGGCCGAGATTGGCCTGATGCGCGAGGCGGGCGCCCTCTACATCACCGACGCCGACCGGGTGATCGCCAACAGCCTGGTAATGCGCCGGGTGATGACCTACGCCAAGGGCTTCGGCGCCCTGGTCGCCCACCGCCCGGCCGACCCCTACCTGTCCGACGGCGCCGCGGCCACCGAGGGCGACTTCGCCGCCCGCATGGGCCTGCCGGGCGTCTCGGTGATGGCCGAGCGGATCATGCTGGAACGCGACCTGGCCCTGGCCGAGCTGACCGGCGCGCCGCTGCTGGTCGACCAGATCAGCTGCACCGAGGGGCTGGAGAGCCTGAAGCGGGCCAAGGACAAGGGGGTCAAGGTCTGGGCCACGGCCTCGATCAACCACCTGACCTTCAACGAGCTGGACGTCGGCGATTACCGCACCTTCTACAAGCTCAGCCCGCCCCTGCGCGGCGAGGACGACCGCCAGGCCCTGATCGAAGCCCTGGCCAGCGGCCTGATCGACGTGATCGTCTCGGCCCACGCCCCCGCCCCCGCCGAGGACAAGCGCCTGCCCTTCGAAGAAGCCGCGCCCGGCGCCGTAGGCCTTGAGACCCTGCTCCCCGCCCTCCTCGCCCTGCATCACGACGACCGAGCCCCCCTGATCGACCTCGTGGCCGCCGTCACCTCGAAACCCGCGGACCTCCTCGGCCTCGAAGCCGGCCGCATCGCCAAGGGCAAGCCGGCGGACCTGGTGCTGTGCGACCTGAACGCGCCTGTGGTGATCGACTCCGACCACCTGCTGTCGAAGTCGAAGAACTCGCCGTTCGATGGGCGGAAATTGCAGGGGCGCGTGCAGAGGACGCTGGTAGGCGGGCGGGAGGTTTATCGGGCGTGAGCGGCCCGCGCTATCCGCCTCACGGGCGTTCGCGACGAGATCTTGGCCAATCGTCGTTGCGGTTGACGTAAAGAATACAACGCCAAAGCCACCAAACGACCCATGCCAGGGACAACCCGCCCCCAAAAACCATACCGCCAATTCGCCAAGGGTCTGGAAGCAGGCTGGCGGGAATCACGAACACTAAGCCAAGTAGAATCCCTACCGTCAGGGAATTGGAGTATCGCGAGAGCATTGTCTCGGAGATATCTTTGTCGACCCAGTCAACAATTCTCTTGATGGCTTCCATCGAGCAAACTCACCACAGATAGTAGAAAGCCGCAACTGCTACGCTAGGAGAATGTAGACCCGGCCAACCTCGCCGGTTGAAAACGTCATCGGTGGAAAATTGGCCAAGCTATTTCGAGCACAGCGATTCTCGCCCCTGTGGCGCCAAAGCCATGACCCGCGTTCTTGTCCGTGGCTTGGTTGACACAAGCGTCACGTGAGCGTCACAAGCCCCCAAACATTTCAGGGGACAATCCGTGATCGCATCGACCCTCCGCTCGCGCCGTGGGGCGCATCTGCTATTGGCCGGCGTCTCCAGCCTGGCCGTGACCTTCGCCGCCGGCGCCGCCCTGGCCCAGACCGCGCCTGCCGCCCAGGCCAGCGCCGCTCCAGCGACCGACGAAGTCGTCGTCACCGCCTCCCGCCGCGAAGAGCGCGACATGGACGTGCCGGTGGCGGTGAGCGCGGTCTCCGGCCAGAAGCTAGACGTCTTGAACTCCTCCGGCCTCGACATCCGCTTCCTGTCGGCCAAGACCCCCAGCCTGATCGTGGAGTCCTCGTTCGGCCGCACCTATCCGCGCTTCTATATCCGGGGCCTGGGCAACACCGATTTCGACATCAACGCCGCCCAGCCGGTGTCGGTCGTCTATGACGACGTGGCGCTGGAAAGCCCGCTCCT